>DATJNE010000149.1:0-16343 GCA_035508305.1 Acidobacteriaceae bacterium
GGCTCGTTCGCCGAAATCGGCGCAGGCCAGGAAGTCGCGCGCTGGTTTCTGGTCGTCGGAGGAGCCTCCGGGACGGTCGCCAAGTCGATCTCCGCCTACGACAAGGAAGTCAGCGACGATCTGTACGGCGGCGGCGCCCGCTACGTCTCCCGGCAACGGCTGGAAGCCATGCTGGAAAGCGAGTGGGGGCAGCTCCTGAAGCAGCTGGGCAACAGCCGTGGGTCGAGCACGCGTTTTTTTTCTTTTGTCGATACGATCTCTGCCCGCAACTACGCCGGCACCAATGTGGCGCACGGCTGGGTCGGTCTGCGCTTCCAGCTGCAACCCGGCGGTGAAGCCAGCCAGGTCGTTCTCCACATCAACATGCTCGATCCTTCCAACCCCCTCGAGCAGGAGGCGATCGGCATTCTGGGCGTGAACCTGATCTTTGCTGCTTTCTACCAGCTGCAGGCGATGGAGTGCTTCGCTGAGAACATGGCTCAGGGAGTCGAGAAGCGCATTGAGATCGATCATCTGGAACTGAGCGGGCCCGCCTTCACGGGATGGGACCAGCGCGCGATGCTGGCCGGGCTGGTGTGCTCGGGCCTTGCCCAGGCCGTCTATTTCCCATCCCGCGGGCCGGCTGTTCCTCCCATCGAAGCTCTGCACAGGAAGGCCGTCGTGCTCGCGCCCGGATCGTTCAAACGCCCGGAATCCACGAATGCGGCAGCCCAGCTGCTGGCGTCCGGAGTGCGGCAGCTCCAGGAAGAGACCGAAGAGAAAGGCGCGGGCATCAGCGGCTTCTTTTGTCTTTCCGCCATGCCGCTGTGGGATGCCGATGCGCCGCCGTCTACCGCCGACCTGCTGGAACGTGTCGATGGGCTGCGCGGGCGCGGCGGGGACGTTCTGTTGTTTCGCGAGCGCGAGCTGTACAGCATGACGGCTCTGGTGAACCGCTACACGCAGGAACGGGTCCGCTTTGTGGTAGGCCTCTCCCTCCTGATTCGCACGTGGGAATATCGCTACACGAAACTCGACGGCAGTTTCCTTGAAGCCATGTCGCGCCTGCTGACGCAAAACGTCCGCATCTACGGTCATCCGATGACGGCATCGGATCTTCGCCAGGCGATCGAAACCATCTCGGCGAAGGGCTGGGAGTGGTCCGAAGTAAACGGATGGGTGACCGCACGAGAGCTTCATCCTCCCCCTCCGCTGAGCCATCTCTATGACTATGTTCTGGCCAGCGATTTTCTGGTTCCGATGCCGATTCCGGCGGCCATGGCAATCCCCGGCTGATGGGCGCGCCGGCCCGCGGCCAAACGTTCGCGGCCCCGGAATGGGCTTCATCCTCAGCAACGTGGAGAAGTCCGCACTTCCTTCGACAGGTGGCGACCCATGAAGGTCCTGGTAGCAGGCGCAAGTGGAGCGATCGGCAAACCCCTGGTGAAGGCGCTGGTTGCGGCCGGCCACCACGTTGTCGGCACGGCAACGAAAGCAGCGGGAACGGAGGCTCTTCGCAGTCAGGGCGCGGGGGGTGTGCTTCTGAATGTCCTCGATGGCGAAGCCGTGACGCGGGAAATGGCGCGCATCCGCCCCGACGCGATCATCGACGAGCTAACGTCTCTGCCCAGGCAGTACACCGCTGACGAGATGCGGGCGGCGGCGCCGCGCGATCGCCGGGTCCGGCTGGAAGGAGGAGGCAACCTGCATCGCGCAGCCATTCGGTTGGGCGTCCGGCGATACGTGGTGCAATCCACGGGATTCTTCTACGGTCCGGGCGACGGACCAGCCTCCGAGACCGAAGAGCTTGCGCACCATGCGTCGCCGGGAGTCGCCGGAGCTGTCGCCACCTACGCGGAGATCGAGGATCGGCTTTTCGGCGATTCCAGCGTGGAGGGAGTGGCGCTGCGCTACGGCTTCTTCTACGGTCCCGGAACCTATCATGATCCGGAGAGCGGCAGCGTCGCCCAACAGGTTCGCGAAGCACAGTACCGGGTGATCGAGCCGGGTACCGGCGTGTCCTCGTTTATTCATATTGAAGATGCTGCATCCGCAACGGTGGCGGCGCTGGAGATCGCTCCCGGCATCTACAACATCGTCGACGACGATCCCAGCGCCCTCGCCGTCTGGCTGCCTGCCTTTGCCCGATTCCTCGGTGCGCCGGAGCCGCCCCGCGTGAGCGCCGAGGAAGCGATTCGTCAAAATGGTCCCGATGCCGGGTACTACGCGCTGCGGCTGCGCGGTGCGTCGAACGCAAAAGCAAAAAAAGAATTCCGCTTCGCGCCCCGCTCTCTCGAATGGCTGTCCCGTTAAGCCTTTTGCGGCAGATTCGAGGAAGAACGTCGCCGATCGGGTGCTCCGGCGCTGCGTCTGCCGTTACAGGCTGGGGCGCCGCGCCACCGTCTGCGGCGTCCAGGTACAGGGAACCGAGAATGCGAAGGTGGCTCCCGGACCGTCGTTGGCCATGGCCCACAGCCGCCCCTCGTGGGCTTCGATGATCGAACGGCTCACCGACAGTCCCATCCCCATCCCATCCTCTTTGGTGGTGTAGAACGATTCGAAAAGCCGTTCCGAGGCCGTCGGATCGATGCCGATGCCGGCGTCCCGGACTTTGAAACACACTTCCTTGCCGGCCGGCTCCGTGCTGACCACCAGCTCCCGTGGCCGGTCTTTGACCGCGCTCATCGCATCCGAGGCGTTGCGAACCAGATTCAGGATGACCTGCTGGAGCTGAATGCGGTCCCCCATGACGCTGGGCAGGCCCTCGGCAAATTCCAGACGCAGGCTCACGTGATTCCGCTCCAGTTCCGCCAGGTACAGGGCAATCACTTCGCGGGCCAGTTCGTTGATATCCACCGGCTCCGTCTTCACCTCCTTCCTGGTGAAGAGTGCTCGCAGCCGCGTAATCACGTCGGACAGCCGGTGGCTGTCACGCAGCGCGCGCCGGGCGGTTTCGCGCGCCCCGCTCACGTTGGGCGGTTCGGCATCCAGCATCCGCAGGCAGGTGCTGGCATTGGTCACGATGCCCGACAGCGGCTGATTGATCTCATGGGCGATGGAGGCGGTGAAGGCGCTCAGCGATGTAACGCGCGAGACGTGGGCAAGTTCGGTGCGCGCTTTGTTCAGGGCTTCCTCGGACCGCTTCTTTTCCGAGAGATCGCGAATGAATCCTGTAAATATCTTTCCCCCATCCGCGGTCATCTCTCCGAAGGAGATTTCCGCGGGAAATTCTTTCCCGTTCGCCCGCAATGCGCTCATTTCCGTTCCCTGCCAGTTCAGGCGCCTCGTGCCCGTTTCCAGATATCGCTGGTAGCCCGTCTCATGGAGCGCACGCATGGCCTGCGGCATCAGTACCGTGAGCGGCCTGCCGATCAGATCCTCCGGGTTGTGCCCGAAGATCCGTTTCGTCGCCGGATTGGCAAGGATAATCCTGCCTCCTTCGTCGATGCTGATCACGGCGTCGCTGGCCGTCTCCACCACAACCCGGTAGCGCGCTTCGCTGCGCTTCAGTTCTTCCTCGGCCCGTTTTCGATCGTCGATGTCGGTGCTTGTGCCGTACCACCGCAGGATGGCGCCGGTCTCATCGCGATAAGGTGAGGCACGGATCAGAAACCAGCGGTATACCCCGTCGAAGCGGCGGATGCGCGCCTCGATTTCCCCAGGTTCTCCCGAAACCAGCATCTGCTGCCAGCGCGCCATCAACGGGGGCAGATCGTCAGGATGGAAAGACACCGACCAGCCCCAGCCGTGCGCTTCTTCAGGAGAAAGACCCGTGTACTCATGCCAGCTTCGGCTCAGGAACTCGTTGGGACCGTCCGGCAGGTTGCACCAGGTCAGTGTGGGGATGGTGTCGATCACCCGCCAGAGCTTCGCTTCACTCGCCCTCACCGCCTCTTCCGCGCGCTTCTGGTCGTCGATGTCGGTGGTCGTGCCGACAAATCTGAGGACTTTTCCTTCGCTGTCGCGCAGGGCTACGGCCTGCTGGAGATGCCAGCGCCAGGTCTGGTCCCGGGCGCGCAGAGAACGGGTTTCGAAGGCAAAACCTCTTCCCGAGTGCACCCCGTCCCAGAAGGCTTTCGAAGCGGCTTCGCGATCCTCGGGGTGGATCGCAGTCATCCACGCCTCGGGATGCGAGCGAACGAAATCCACGGGCTGACCCGAGAATTCCAGCCACACCTGATTCACGAAGTTCGGCGTTCCGTCGGGATGGAGCGTCCACGCGGATACCGGGAGATGCTGCAGCAGTCCAACCTGCAGGCGCAGCTCTTCGTTGGCCTGCTCCAGTTCCCGCGTTCGTTCCGCAACGCGCCGATCGAGTTCCTCGGCGACCCGCTCCTGCTCCCTCAGCCTCTGCGCCTGCTGCAACCCGATCGCTGTCTGATTCGCGGCCACCGTGAGGATCAGCCGCTCGGTGTCCTCGGGAAAGCCGGCTCTCCGCGTGCCTGCGACGAGAAGGCCGAGCTCGCCGCCGATCCCCAGGACGAGGGGGACGATGGAGACTTCCGCGTCGCCCAGACCCCTGCGCATTTCCCCGGGCCACGCATGAGGATCCTGTCCGAACCACGCACGGAGAGCCTGGCGGATTCCCTCCGGGCCGGCGGCGATGGCGGAGGAGGGAGCAACCCCCAGCATCTCGATCGGCTCATCGCCCGCATCGAGTCTTGTTCTCCCATACAGGAAGTCCAGATCCAGCATCTCCAGCAGGGCGTCGAGAATCGTCTTGAGAATGCGCCTGGGCTCGCCCTTGCTCCATACCGCGGGCAGGGCAAGCACGCTGACCAGATCGTTCACGCAGCGCTGCAGGCGCCGGACTTCTTCCTCGCGATCCCTTGAGTCGTTGCCCATACGTCCAGAACCGGCAGCGGTCGTTGCGGTCAGGCGCGACGTTGCCCGTATTCGCGGAGAAATTCCGCCGGCGGCGTGAAGAACGGATTCTGCTGCAACGTTCCGCCGATAATCACCATGGGGTGAGTGCGCATAATATCGATCACCGCATCCCCGCTGAATTGTGCAAGATGATAGGTACAGATCACCACATCGTCGTGGCGGGCCCAGACCTCGTTCACACGCGACTCGAACTCGGTCACCTCGCGGATGCGCGCGGGGTTGCCGGAAACCCAGTCCATTCGGCAAACGATACGGCTGAGCGGGAACCCGGCCGCAGCCGTGCTGCCGCTCGCAATCTCTTCGAAGGTGGCCAGCATCCTGTCCTGATCGAATTGCCCCTCGCGCAGATAGGCTTCGGTATTGTTCTGGATTTCGAGCTGTCCCTTTTGCTGGACCGCAGCCGTGTCGATCCCCACCGCCGCCAGGCGGCGCAGGTGCTCCTCGCGCTGCCCGGGGTTCACCACATGCACCGCCTTGTCTCCGCAGACAAAGCCGTCACGGATGAAAGGCATCAGGACGCGATATTCTTCTTCCTCGCTGGCGAAGAAGGCGCACACATGCCGGACGTCGCGCAGCTGGGATCCCGCGAGAGAGACCGGCGCTGCCTTCGCTTTCATCGAGGACTCCTCCGCTCTGTTTTGCGCACAACAGGAGCAATCCGGAATGTATCGAGCGCATTCGGCGGACTGGCATATACCGGGGACCCGCGGGTTTCAGGAGCCCGCACCTCTGCGGCCAGACGAACAGCAGAGGGGAAAAGGGGAGAAACAGGAGATTCTATTTGACGTGCAACGCGGCTTGCTGGTTGCGCATCGCGCCTCCATCATACCTCAGGCGAACAGCCTCCGGCCCCGGCGTGCCGCGTGCCGCGCACCCGGCCAGGTCGATTGAAAAACGTGGGATGGTCTGCAGGCTCTTGTCTTATCGCTCAGCCGGTTCGGCTATTTCGAAGATCAGTTCCACCTCAATCGGCATACCGAGAGGCAGACTGGCAACCCCCAGGACGAGGCGAACCGCCAGGCTCTCCGGCCCGAAAACATCGCGCAGCAGATCGGAGGCGGCGTCGGCAACGCGCGGCTGATCGAAGAAATCCCCGTGCGTCGCGATGAAGACTCCGAGGCGAACCACGCGGCTGATTCTGTCCAGCGAGCCCAGATGCTGGCGGGCGGCGGCCAGACCGCTGAGAACGGCGGTGCGAGCGGCGTCCCGTCCGGCTTCGACATCGAGTTCCTGGCCCAGCCGGCCCCGGTACTTTGGCTGGTGGCCCACCACGGGCAGCATTCCGCTCAGGAAGAGCAGATTCCCGCTCTGCACTGCCTCCACGTAGCTGCCGAACGGCGTCGGGGCAGGGGTAAGCTCGAAGCCGGCCTCCCTGAGGCGGCGCTCGGCACTGTCGGAGGGCCCGCTCCGCGCGCCTACCATCGGCCTGCGTGCGCACCGCCGTCCACGTGCAGCACCTCCCCGGTTACATGGCGAGCCTCCGCGAGATAGAGCACCGCCTCGGCAATGTCCTTGGCCTCGACAATGGCGCCCATCGGCGTAAGGCTCTGCATGACTTCCCGCGATGTCTCCCGATGCATCGGCGTGTCCACCACGCTGGGCGCGACCGCGTTGAAGCGGATCTTCTGTCGCGCATATTCGCTGGCCAGGCTCAGAATCACCGCGTTCAGCCCGCCCTTGGTGATCATGGGAATCGAGGCCGGAACTCCGGCAATCGGATTGTCGGCCAGCGCCGCAGTAATGGTGGTCACACTCCCTCCCGAGCCCTGCGCGAGCATCTGCTTTACCGCCGGCTGCGTCATGAAGAGGAAGCCCTCGAGATTGACCGACACAAAACGGCGGAAGTCCTCGATGGTGTAGTCGGTGAAAGGCCGGGCAGCGAAGATTCCGGCATTGTTCACGAGGTGGTCGATCGAGCCGAATCGGCTCAGCGCCATCTCTGCGGTTCGGCTCGCCGTCTCCGGACTGGCGATATCGCCGTCGACCAGAGCCAGGCGGGGGGAGGGGCTCAGATCGGTTGCGGCAAAGGTGAGCGAGTTGGCGACCACATGATAGCCGCGATCGAGGAAGGCCGTGACCACGGCGGCGCCGATGCCTCTCCCCGCGCCAGTGACGATCGCCGTTTCTCTTCCCGCCACAATCTTCCTCCAACGCGATAACTGAGCCTTACCGGATGCGCGATAAGTCACACGAATCCTCACCCGGGGAAATCGTGCCTCCGCGCAAATCGCCGATATCTTCCACTCGTCCGGCGAATTCTCCGGCCTTGAACTGAATTAAGCCAGAGCAGAAAGGGAAAAACAATTAGCCGATGGTATTGGTGATACTTTCGCAGGATGCGATCTTGCCGCCGGATGTTGGGCTCGGCACGCTAACACCAAAGGGATATAGCCGCAGCGGGGGTGGCGAGAGATGATCTTTCTGGTACGGCGCAATGGCGAAACCCGGAGCCCATCGGTCCTGCCTCGATGAGATGGTCAGGGGGCGTTGGAAACATCCGATCCGCCGGTTCGCCTGAGTTCGCTTGCAGGCCATTGGCGAGATGCACTCTCTTCGAGTGCGCCTGCTGTACGGGAACACGGAATCTCCATGACCACACGGCGGGCCCTCATAGCAGTGATCGACGACGATCCATCCGTACGCGAATCGCTTCCCGATCTGCTGGCCGAGTTTGGATTCGCGCCCCGCACCTTTTCGTCGGCGGATGAATTCCTGGCCTCACCTGACTTTTCCGCAACCGAGTGCGTCATTCTGGATGTCACCATGCCCGGGATGTCGGGTCCCGATCTGCAGCGCAGGCTGAAGACCCTCCGGCCTCAGCTGCCGGTGATTTTCATCACGGCTGAAAAAGATGAGAGGCTGTGGACTCGGCTCCTCCACCAGGGAGCTGTGGCCTGCCTTTTGAAGCCTTTCAGCGATGAGGCTTTGCAGGATGCGCTGGGTGCGGCCCTGCCCCGGCTCTGACCGCCGCCTTTTCTCTGTGACAGGTCCCGGATTACAATCGGGCTCTGCACGTCAGAAAGAGGTACGCTCATGCTGCCAGCCTCATCGGTGGTATTCGTTGTCGACGACGATGTGTCCATTCGCGAGTCGCTGGAACTGATGATCCGCGGAGCCGGATGGCAGCCGGAAACCTTTTCCACTGCACAGGAGTTCCTGGATCGGCCGGAGGTTTCGGTTCCCAGCTGCCTGGTCCTCGATGTCTCCCTGCCGGGTCTCAGCGGTCTCGACCTGCAAAGAAGAATCGTCGACGAGCGTTCCGGGATGCCGATCATCTTTATTACCGGATACGGCGACATTCCCACCACCGTGCGCGCGATGAAGGCCGGAGCCGTCGAATTTCTGACCAAGCCCTTCAGCGACGCAGCGCTCCTCGGCGCGATTGAGCAGGCCCTCGAGCGCAGCCGCGTCGTACTGCATCACAACGTTCAGATTCGCGCCCTGCAGAAGTCCTACCTGTCCCTCACCCACCGCGAACGCCAGGTGATGGCTCTGGTTGTGTCGGGAATGCTGAACAAACAGGTTGCCGGAGAACTCGGCATCAGCGAAATTACCGTCAAAGCGCATCGAGGACGCGTGATGGAGAAGATGGCAGCAGGCTCGCTCGCCGAACTGGTGAAGATGGCCGGGTATCTGCGCATTGGGGCCTCCGCACGGGCAAAAACTCCGGCGGCCTGATCCTCGCAACGGAACCGCGCGGCGCCCGGAACCCCGCCGGTTCATCGCGCAGCCGCCCATCCAGATCCCGTCTCCGCGGCAACCGCGCTTTCAATCAGAATGCTCCCGTGCATCCCTCGGTGGCCTGATTTTGGACAAGACCAATACCAAAGCACAATAGGCTCTCTTCCCGACGGAGCGGTATTCTTGGGCCTCTCGGACAGTTACGACCAGGATCCTGCCGTCCATCGCGAACTCCCGACTATGCGAAGGAAAACCGCGCACTCATCGAGCTGATGAGCACGCTGGCCGATTCGCCGGACACGGTCTTTCAGAAGCTGGGAGCGGGTTGCGAACCGCAGGCTGCGGAGAAGGTCTTCGCGAATTTCTATACAACCAGGAAAGATGGGATGGGAATCGGATTGTCGGTGAGCAGGACGATGATGGAGAGTCATCATGGCCGTTTATGGGCCGAACTGAACGATGGTCCGGGAGCGACGTTCTCCTTCTCGGTTCCGTTTGGGCAGGAGCGGTGAGGAGGAGGTTAGCTGAGGAATGCACATGATTCGAGTGGAAGGACCCGACCGAAAATCAAAAGACGCCGCCCCTGCTTCGCTCCTGGCCGCACAACACAGTCCAACCGACGTCGGGCGGCCGCTGGTCGCCATCGTCGACGATGACGAATCGGTGCGCGAGTCGCTCCCCGATCTGGTCCGGGAGCTGGGGTTTGCCGCGCGCGCATTTTCGTCCGCCAGGGAGTTTCTTGCGTCGGATTGCGCTGCGGAAACCGAGTGCCTGATCCTCGACATCATGATGCCGGAGATGACTGGACCCGACCTTCAGCAGGAGCTCAGGCGCCGCAGCCGGAAGATCCCTATCGTCTTCATCACCGCGCAGACCAGCGGGACGCTTCGCGCGCAGATGCTGGCTGACGGCGCGGTCGCCTGCCTGATCAAGCCATTCAGCGACGAGACCCTGCTGGATGCCCTCCGGTCGGCGCTGCGCGTGCACTGAGGAGCCTGACGCGGCCGATACGCGCCGGGTGCGCCCGTTCCACTGGCGCCGCAAAACCTGCATTTCGCGACAAATGCGGCCGCCGCTTCGCGCCCGGCGCGATAATAAACCGATGTTCAGCTGGACTCGCCTCCAATGGGTCATTCCGGCCTGGGCCGGCGCCGCCGTATTCTTCACGGCGGTGCTGGAGCTGAGCGAACTCGGCCACAAGCCTCTCGGTTTCGCGCTCTATTCCAACGCCGTGCATTTTGCCTTCTGGGGCCTCACGCTTCCCCTGATCGCAAAGAGCATCCGCCTCTTCCCGCTGAAAAAGCCGAATCGAACCCGCAACGGCGCGCTTCTTCTGGTCCTTGTTGCGCTCCTCGCGCCGGCCGTCTCCGCCGCGCACTGGGGGTTTGCCTTCCTCACCTGGTTCCCCTATCGCGCTTACGACCCCACCTATTCCGCTGTCCTGCGCAACGAGGTATTCAGGATCCTCCCCAATGAGATTCTCATCGGCATCGTCCTCGTGACCGCCTTCGAGGCCTGGGAGGTGCTGAAGGATCTTCAGGCCGAGCGGGTGCGCTCGATGGTCCTCGAGCGCCAACTCGCCGTTTCACGGCTGGAAGCGCTGCGCATGCAGCTCCACCCGCACTTCCTCTTCAATACCCTCCACGCCGTGGCCGGCCTCACCATCGAAGACCCGCCCACGGCGCGCAGAATGGTCATTGCCCTGGGCGATCTCCTCCGCAACACCCTGCAGGAGAACGGCGGCGAGATGAGAACTCTGGCGGAAGAGCTCGAGTATTCGGATCTGTATCTGGGAATAGAAAAACTGCGGCTCGGCGATCGCCTGGTGCTGAACTACGAGATCGAGCCGGCGGCCGCTCGCGCTCTCGTGCCGCAGTTTCTTTTGCAGCCGCTCTTCGAGAACGCGATACGCCACGGCGTCAGCCATATGACCGGTCCGTGCGAGATTCGCTTCAGCGCGGCCCGCAACGGCAACATGCTGCAGATCGCGATCCGCAACGCAGGGCCGGGGCGCGATCTCTCCGCCGGACCTCCGCGCTTCGGTGTCGGCCTGACGAATACCGTCGATCGGCTGCGCATCCATTACGGACATCGTCAGACGTTCCGGTACTCCGACAGGCCGGAGGGCGGCGCGCAGGTCGAGATCTGCATTCCCTACGCGGTGAGCAGCGAGGCCGCCAGGGCGAATGCGATGCAGGGTGAACCGCGGGTGCAGGGAAGGCCGTCGGCGGCCGTGGAGCCATCCGGGCCGGCGAGCCCCGGTCTGCTTTCCACCGCGGGCCGCACCTGATACCGACCACGTGACCCAGAGCATTTGCGATCGACACACCATGCAGAATGGATCGAAACCCGGAGCAACAGGCCAGAATGGCGCACGGACCGCGGCCGCTGCGCGCGTCCTGATCGTTGAGGACGAAGAGCACGCGCGCCGCTATATCCGCGAACTGCTCGAGGACGAAGTGCAGGTTGAGGTGATCGGCGAGAGCGCGAACGGCGTTCAGGGCGTTGAACAGATTCGCGAGCTGGCCCCGGACCTTGTTTTTGTCGATGTGCAGATGCCGGGCCTGGACGGAATCGGCATGATCGACCGGATCGCCGGGAACCGGCTGCCCCTGTTCGTCTTTGTGACCGGTTACGGCGAGTACGCCGTCAAGGCCTTCGAAATCGAGGCCGTCGATTATCTGTGCAAGCCCTTCGATCAGGCGCGCCTGTCGCTTGCCGTGGAGCGAGCGATGCGGCGGCTCAACCCCGCCCTCCCGGAAACCGCCGAGTCCGCATGGCTCACCCGGCTCTCCATCCGGGATGATGAGCGCATTCTCTTCGTCCCCGTCGACGAAATCCTGTGGATCGAAGCCGCCAACAAATACGTTGTCATCCATACTCCGCAGGGAACGCACATCTCCCGGCAGACCATTCAGGGGCTGGAAGAAAAGCTGAATCCAGGGGAGTTCGTTCGCACCCACCGATCGACGCTCGTCCGCAAAGCCGCCGTCCGTGGCATGCATCCTCTGTTTCACGGGGACTACATCCTCCGGCTGGCCAACGGCGACGAAGCCCCGTTAAGCCGCAGTTTTCGTGAGTCCTTCTTTCGCGAAATGAGCCGCTAAGTCTCCCGAGCCGCTCCAGCGTCCGCTCCAGATCGCCAGGCTCGGTGCCGCCCTCATCCTTCCCATCGGCCTTCCCGGTCGCTGAGCCAATCCGGTTCGCGGCGGGAATCGGGCGCTTCGCTCCAAACGAGAAGCGGAATTCCTCGCGGAACCCCTAGCTTGAGGCAGCAGGCGCGGTGAACCGGAGGCGAAATGAACCAACACCGGCATGGAGTTTCTGGTGCCTTGTTTTGCAGGGCCGGCATGCAGGCGAAACGGCTCTGCGTTCTTCTCTTCGCAGGGGCGCTCGCCCACGCGCAACCGGCCTGCGTCCAGGGCATCCGCATCGATGGCGTCGTCACCGATCCCACCGGAGCGGTCATTCCGGGGGCACGCGTCCAGGCGTCTGGAGGAGCGACCGTGCGGACCGACGCCGCCGGCCATTATGGGTTCGCATGCGAGCCCGCAACTTCCATCACAATTACCGCGGAGGCCCCGGGGTTTGCCCGGGCCACGGCCCACGCCCATGCGCGCGCGGGTGGCGTCGCGCAGGTCAATCTCAGGCTTGCCGTGGCGTCGGTGGAAACCAACGTCGAGGTCGATGCCAACGCGGGAGGAGTCGACAGCGGCGACTCCGCGGGTTCACTGGTCCTCGGCACAGCAGCGATCGAACGGCTCTCCGACGATCCTGACGATCTGCTGCGCGAGTTACAAACCATGGCCGCCGGCGGTGGGGCGCCGGGCGGCGCCATCGTTGCCGTCGACGGTTTCCAGAATGGAAGCACTCTGCCGCCCAAAGCGTCGATCGCCGAAATTCGCATCAATCCCGACCCGTTTTCTTCGCAGTACGAGCGGGCTCCCTGGATCGCCCCGCGCATCGAGATCACCACAAAGCCCGGAGCCAGAGCCTTCCACGGGGCGCTCTTCTTTGTCGAAAGCAACAGCGCGATGAACGCCACCGATCCGTTTTCCATCACGGCAACCCCGGCCGGCAAGCAACGGTATGGTTTCGAGCTCAGCGGTCCGGTCATCGGCCGGAATTCGGACTTCTTCCTCGCCCTCGAAGAGCGCGACATCGACGAATTCAACGTCATCGATGCCGAGACCCTCGACAGCGAAGACGATCCGGCGCCCCTGCAGCAAACCGTTTCCGCCCCGCAGCGCATGTGGATCGGCTCCGCCCGCGGAGACTGGCAGATCACACCCCGCGACAGCGCAACCGTCTCCTTTTCGTCCAGCATCAACCATCTGGGCAACCAGGGAGTCGGCGGTCTGAATCTCGCAACCTCCGGATTCGATCGTCTCCAGAGCGAGAACGATCTGCGCCTTCTCAATACGCAAATCCTCAGCCCTCACCTGCTGCACGAAACCCGCATCGGCTACTCCTGGCTGCGAACCCAGGAGACGCCCCTGTCATCGCAGCCTGCCCTGCTGGTGGCAGGCTATTTCACCGGTGGAGGCTCGCCCGGCGGCGCTCTCAACGATCGCCAGCGCAACCTCGAAGCCGACGAAGATTTCATCTTTACCAGGGGCAGGCACTCGCTCAAGGGCGGCCTGCAGTCGTTGGCGTTCTTCATTCACGACTACGATCCCGACACCTTCAATGGGGAGTTCGTCTTCGGCGGAGGCAGCGCGCCGGTGCTCGACGCCAACAACCAGCCGACGGGAGAAACCACCACCATCGGGGCGCTGGAGCAGTACCGCCGATCCCTGCTGAACCTCCCGGGCGGAACGCCGACAACATTTCAAATCGCCGCCGGAACACCGCTCGTGCCGGAAACGCAATGGCGGCTCGCCCTGTACCTTCAGGACCGCGACAAGCTCACGCCGCATCTGACCCTCAACGCCGGGTTGCGCTATCAGCTCCAGACGACTCCCGGCACTTTCGCCAATTTCGCGCCCCGCGCGGGTCTGGCGTGGGCGCCGGACAGGAAATCGAACTGGGTCATCCACCTGAGCGGCGGCCTGTTTATCAACCCCGTGGATGCGGCATACGCCCTGCAGGCCGCACGTTTGAATGGGGTCCGCCAGCAGGAAAAAACCATCTATGCGCCGAATTTCCAGAGTCCCGCCACCCCGGCCCCCGGTTCCATCAGCGTCGGCACCCTGTGGCAGCTCCCCCCGGCCATGACCCAGCTTCCGTCATTGATGATGCAAACCGGCGTCGGGCACGATTTTCCGCATCACTGGCGCCTCCAGGCCGATCTCGACTTCGGCGAGGCCTGGGGCTGGATGCGGCAGGTGAACATCAATGCGCCCATGGTGGCCAGCAGCGTCGGCACGGCGCCCGACCCATTGGCAGCGCTTCTGGCTCCCAGGCCGTTCGCCGGGAACGAAAACATCTTTCGCTACGAGCAGCTGGCCCACCGTCGCGGCGGGCTCGTGGAATTTGCGCTGCAGCAGTACACCTACAAGCGATTCAACTTTTCGGCCGACTACCTGCGCCTCGACTTTCAATCCGATGGAGGCTTCCCCCTCGGTGACGTGCCGGGCGCCGCCAATCCACAGTCGTCGTACAGCGAAAAGGGAGAGTCCGCGCGATGGGATGCCGAGGCGCGGAACCTCTTCTTTTCCTCCTTCAACTTCAACCTGCCCTTCAAAATCGGTCTCTCCTCGCTGCTCTCCTTCGAGAGCGGCCATCCTTATAACATCACCACGGGCACCGATGCGAACGGCGACGGCGATTTCAACGACAGACCCTCCTATGCCTCCGCGCCCGGGCCGGGCGTCTACAGCACTCCCTTTGGCCTGCTGACCACGAACACGGTGAATGGCGATCTTCCCCGCAACCTGGGAACCATGCCGGCGCAGCTCCATCTCGATTCGAACCTGAGCCGGACCTTCGCCCTGAATCCTCGTGACCACGATCATCCCCGCCAGCTCATCCTCAATGCGCGAAGCACCAATGTGCTGAACCACACCAATGTCACGACCGTGAACACGGTGCTCTCTTCCGGCGCGGTGGGACAGCCCATTGCGGCTGAGACCGCTCGCCGCCTCGAGCTGGGCCTTCGTTTTACGTTTTAGTCGGCGTGGCCGGAAGGCCCGCGGAGCCGGAGCAGCCCGGCGAAGCCCGGAGCAGCCTGGGTCCTGCGTGGGGATGACTGCGCCCTCTCGATTCCTCTCAATGCACCAGCTGGAGAACGGCGCGGACGGCCAGAATCGCACCCAGCCACAGGGCTCCGTTCAGCAGAAACGCACAGGCCAGGCCCCACGCGCGCGTGCCCCGGGGCAACGAAGGCGGATTCGCCGTGGACGGCGCCATGGGGGTCTTCCAGCGCCTTTCCTCTTCAACACGAGCACGAGAGCAACCGGCATCGATCGTTAGCAGCACGTTCCACCTTCCTTGGCAGCTCAGCAGGGTAGAGCCATGATCGTCGCAATGTTCACGGAAAAAAGTGACGTAAATCACACTACGGGCGTTGCCGTGCCGGCGGACCAGCGGTGGGCATGATTTTGGCGCGCGACGAATTTCAGGTTTCAGGCCGGCTGTAGCTCCGGCGCAGGCTGCGGGGCGGAGCGGTGGACGCGCAGGTTCTCGAGCGCGTAGTCGATGTAGCGCGGCTCCAGCGCGGGAGGCCGCTCCATGAAACGGCACGTGGCGATCACCTGATCCACGATGAATTTCGGCTGATAGTTCGCCAGTTCCAGGCCCTTTTCCGTCTCGATTTTGTAGACGATGCTGTCGAAGACCTCGCTGGAAAGCGTCATGCCATGGCTGGCGCACTCCGTCTGCAGGATGCGGCGGAAGGACTCGCGGCTGGGCGCTCCCACCTCGATCTTGTAGGGCAGGCGGCGGAGAAACGCGGGGTCCATCAGATCTTCCGGTTCGATATTCGTGGAGAAGATGACCAGCTCTTCAAAGGGAATGCTGAAGCTTTTGCCGGTGTGGAGTTTGAGATAGTCGACGCGGTTCTCCAGCGGGATGATCCAGCGGTTGAGCAGGGCGGTGGGGCTCACCAGCTGGCGGCCAAAGTCGTCAATGATGAAGCATCCGCCCAGCGCCTTGATATGGATGGGCGCTTCGTAATAGTGGCCGATGGGGTTGTAGAGCAGGTCGAGCATCTCGAGGGTGAGCTCCCCGCCGGCCACCAGAAAGGGCCTGCGGCAGGGCACCCAGCGATGGTCCAGAATGTCGCCGCGTGCCTTCAGCAGGCCGCGATCCTCATTCAGGCCGGCGGGATCGACGGCGACATGCACCGCCGGATCGAAAAGCCGGATGATCTGGCCCTCGACGGCGATGGCATAAGGCAGGTAGATGATGTCGCTGAAGACGCTGGCCATGCAGCGCGCGATCGAGGTCTTCCCATTGCCCGGCGGCCCATAGAGCAGCATGGCCCGGCCGGAGTTCAGTCCCGGCCCGCACTGCTCGATCAGAGCGTCGTCGAAGGTGAGAGAACCGATGGATTTGCGGATGCGATCGAAGGTGATCACTTCATTGGTCAGCTTCTGGTGCACTACCTGATTGTTGAACTGCTCGAGGGGAACGGGCGCTGGACCGACATAGCCGACTTGCCCAATGGCCTCGACCGCCCAGCGGTTTCCTGCCTCAGTGAAGGCGTAGCTGGTGCCGCCCGAGCTATCCACCCCGCGCACGCCCATCGACTGCAGCAGCTTGCGATCCACCGCCATCTGCACCAGCTCCGCCACCATGCGGTACGGCAGCTTGATGGCGTCGGTGATCTGGCGGATGGTCTGCAGGCGCGCGGA
>DATJNE010000150.1:0-13620 GCA_035508305.1 Acidobacteriaceae bacterium
GCGCGGGTTGGAACGAGCAACAGGAGGAAGTACCAGTACGGCCATGAGAAACAAACTTTTTGCAATTGCACTCGGCGGAATGCTCGCGCTCGGCGCGAACGCCGCTCTCTACGCGCAGGACCAGGCTCAGAGCCCGGCGCAGGATCAATCGCAGGCGCCCGGCGCCCAGCAGCAGGGCGAGGGGGGCCCGGGTCACCGGCGGTTCATGGATCCCGACCAGCAGCTCGCGCACCTGACGAAAACGCTGAACCTGTCCGCGGATCAGCAGTCGCAGATCAAGCCGATCCTTCTGGATCGCCAGCAGAAGATGCAGGCGCTCTGGCAGGATCAGTCGCTGAGCCGGCAGGACCGGCGCAGCAAGGCGATGGCGATCCAGCAGGACACGCGCACGCGGCTGGAAGCGACGCTGAACGATCAGCAGAAACAGCAGTTCGAAGCGATGCAGGCAAAGATGCAGGCCCGCCGGCAGCAGAGGATGGGCGGCGACAACCAGGCGCCACCGGCTCCGCAGCCTGAATAACCGTTCGTCGGGTGCGAATGCAGGCCGCCGGACAACCATTCCGGCGGCCTTCCTGCCTCGATCAGCGGCCAGCTACCAGCGGCCAGGTGCCAGCCGTTGGTCAGAGCAGCATCTCCATAAACACATTGGCGCGCGTGTATTTCGATGGGTGGGGCGGGCCGGGGAGATGGCGGAAGCCCAGCTGCTCGTACAGATGGATGGCCGCGGCGGCTTTGGTGTTCGATTCGAGGTAAAGCCGGCGTGCGCCCATGAGGCGCGCCACGCCGACAACAAACTGCAACAGCCTGCGGCCGGCGCCGGCTCCGCGCGCTTTCTCCGCGACGGTCATTTTCGCCAGCTCGAATTCTCCGGGCGCAATCGCAATCAGCGCACAGCAGCCGATGGCCTCGCCGTCGCTTTCCGCGATGCAAATCTGGCCGCCGCCGTCGAGGATATGCGTTTTCGGATCGCCGATGATGGCGCGGTCGGCCGGCTCGAGGGAGAAATCCCTGCTGATCCAATCCTCGTTGAGACGCAGAAAAGCGGCTTCATCTCCGGAACGCCAGGTGCGGAAGACGACGCCGTCGGGGAGGGTTCCTGTCATAGGCCGAGCCTAGCAACGGCGGCGCCGATGTCCGGCATCCCCTGCAGCGAGCCGAAGCCAGCCGGCAGCGAGCGGGGGCAAATCCGCCCGTGAGTGGAGACGCATCCTGCGCCGGTTGTCGACGCGCAAACGATAGCGTAAGCTGTCCCCACTCGACCCCGGCGGGGAGGCGTTCGACACGATGCTGCGATTACTTCTGAAATGGCTGTTGCAGGCGGTCGCGCTGCTGATCACGGCGCACGTGGTTCCAGGGTTTCACGTGCGCAGCCTGGCCGCGGCTCTGATCGCGGTGCTGGTGATCGGGCTGCTGAACGTGACGCTGGGACTGCTTCTGAAAATTGTGACGCTGCCCCTGGGGATCCTGACGCTGGGCCTGTTTTTCCTGGTGATCAACGCCTTCATTCTCAAGCTGGCGGGCAACGTGGTACCCGGCTTCTATGTTTCCACATGGGTCGCGGCGCTGATCGGGGCTCTGGTGCTGGCGCTGCTGCACATGGTCACGTCGCTGCTGCTGGACAAGGACGAGTCGTAATTTCGCGGGCGGCTACAATGGGTACATGCCGCCCGATAGCCCCTCCCGCCGCCGGCACAAAAATCCACCCCCTGGCGAAACCGGACAGGAAGCGCTGTATCTTCGCTCCCTCAGCGATCGCCAGGTACCGGTGCAGGTGAAGCTGCAGGATGGTGAGACGGTCTCCGGCTGGATCGAGTATTTCGACGACCGCATGATCCGGCTCACCCGCGAAGGCAAACCAAACCTGTTCATCTACAAGCATCAGATTCGGACGATTACCGAGCACGGCCGCGACGGCCGCCGGCGTTCCCGGAACGAGGCCAGTGGCCCATCCGCGGGCGAGGACAGCCAGTGAGCGCGAGCGTGGTTTCGGAACGGGTTCCCAAAGAACTGGAGATCGCGACGGCCGCGGCGGCCATCGCGCAGGAAGCAGGCCGGCTGATCCGGGGCTACTTTGAGCGGGGCGTCGCCACCGAGTACAAGGGCGACGTCGACGTTGTCACCGAGGCCGATCGCGCGTCAGAAGAGCTGATCACCGAACGTCTGGGCGCAGTCTTTCCGGGACACGGGGTTTACGGGGAAGAAGGCGCGCGGCAGCAGATGGACAGCGAGTACCGCTGGTACGTCGATCCCGTGGACGGGACCACCAACTTCGCGCATGGTTTTCCGGTCTTCTGCGTCTCTCTGGGACTCGAGCATCGTCCATCGGGACTCGCCGCCGGCGAGGATGGGGAACTGGTTGCCGCGGTCATCTACGACCCCATGCGGGACGAACTGTTTGCTGCGGAGAAAGGCAAGGGGGCGTGGCTGAACGGCGGGCGCGTGCATGTTTCCTCCACCCGGCAGCTGGCGGAGGCACTGCTGGCGACAGGATTTCCCAGCCGCAAGCGGCATGCGAGCCCGAACATCCACTTCTACCAGGAATTCACGCTGCGGTCGCATGGCGTGCGCCGGGCCGGATCGGCGGCGCTCGATCTGGCTTACACCGCGTGCGGCCGCCTCGACGGCTTCTGGGAGTTCTACCTCAATCCATGGGACACGGCGGCGGGCGCGCTGCTGGTTGTGGAAGCCGGAGGCGCGATCACCCGTTTCGACGGCACGCCGTTCCGCCTGGACAGCGGCGAGGTTCTTGCCAGCAACGGCCTGATCCATGCCGAGGTAGCAGCTCTGTTTGCCGCGATGTTCGCGGGGCGCGGTCTGCATCCGATCCCGACGCCGGCTGAATTTGCCGCGCAGCGGGCGGCGCGGCCGGGCTGAGTCTCCGGCACAACTGCGATCCGGCGCCGCTGATTCCCAAAGTCATGTGCTCGCTGCGGTGCGCTTGTTTTCGCGCCGCAGACCCCTGCTAGAATGATCCGTTGTCACTCCGACTCCCGAAGAGGAATTCATGGCTTACGTGATTGCGGAACCCTGCATCGGCACGAAGGACACGGCGTGTGTCGATGCCTGCCCGGTGGACTGCATCCATCCGAAAAAAGACGAGGCGAAGCACGCCGACAGCGATCAGCTGTTCATCGATCCGGTGGAGTGCATCGACTGCGGGGCGTGCGTGCCGGTGTGTCCGGTGTCCGCCATTTTTGCCGCCGACGATCTGCCGGAAAAATGGCAGAGTTTCCAGGAAAAGAACTCCTCGTTCTACGGCCGCTGATTGCGGTTCCGCGTTGTGAGACGCTCGGCCATCGCCGCTGAGCGTCGCAGCGCATCCTGCCTGTAAGTCCCTTCTTTCCTGCCGGAAGCAACCCCAGCCCTCCGGACCTGCGTCGTAGAGCCATACCGCTTTGCCCCGGACAAGTTTGCCTATGAGCCTGACTGCGCAGAAGATTACGAACAGCAGAGCCACTGGAGCGTCATCGGATGGAACAGGTGCGAGGGAGAGGTTCGTTCTGATGGCCGGACCGACACAGCCGCGACCGGCAAGCCAGCACATGCGCCGCAATCCGCCGATTGCCGGCGAGCAGGAAGCCATCGAGCGCGCTCGCGAGGGCGACGGGCGCGCGTTTGAGACGCTGTACGCGATGCACAAGCGGCGCGTCTACTCCCTTTGTCTGCGCATGCTGGGCAATGTGGCCGAGGCGGAAGATCTGACGCAGGAAGCGTTTCTGCAGCTCTACCGCAAGATTGGGACGTTCCGCGGCGACTCGGCATTTTCGACGTGGCTGCATCGTCTGGCGGTCAACGTGGTGCTGATGCATCTGCGCCGCAAGGGCCTGCCCCAGGTATCGCTGGAGGAGACGCTGGAGCCGGCGCAGGACGACGGACCGCGCAAGGACATCGGGGCGCGCGACCTGACGCTCTCGGGGTCGATCGACCGGGTGACGCTGGAGCGGGCGATCGAGAATTTGCCTCCCGGATACCGGCTGGTTTTTGTGCTGCACGACGTGGAAGGCTACGAGCATAATGAGATAGCGGAGATGCTCGATTGTTCCATCGGGAACAGCAAGTCGCAGCTGCACAAGGCGCGGATGAGGCTGCGCGACCTGCTGCGGACGGGACAACGGAAGGAGCAGATCGCGTGATCGTGATGCGCGCCATGGAAAAGACCATGACCTGTGCCGAATTCCAGGATGCGCTGCCCGAACTCTTCGAGTCGCAGACCGATCTGAGCGGGCAGGAGCATCTGAAGTCCTGCGAGAACTGCGCGGCCCTGGTGCGCGATCTGGAATACATCGCGGCGCAGGCGAGGCTGCTGCTGCCCATTCACGATCCCAGCCCCGCGGTCTGGGACTCGATCCAGCAGGCGATCCGCCAGGAGAAGCCGGAGCCGCCGGCGAGCGCGGCGCGGAAATAAAAGCCGCCGCTCCGCTCCGCATTCATATAATCAGCAAAAGCATGACCGGGTCCGCGCCATCGCCGGGGCCATTGCCGGCTCGTCCCACTCGCATTGTTCTGACCGGCTTTATGGGGGCCGGGAAGACGACCGTCGGCGCACTGCTGGCCGAGCGGCTGGGGTGGCAGTTCGTCGATTCCGATCGCGTGGCGGAAGGGCGGGCGGGGATGACGATTGCGGAAATCTTCGAGCGCCAGGGCGAGACTGCCTTTCGCAATCTGGAAGCGGCCGCGGTGCGCGACGCCTGCCGCGAGGAGCATCTGGTGCTGGCGGTGGGGGGCGGCGCCATCGAGCGAGCTGCGACGCGCAACTATCTGGCAGCCCTGCCCGATACGGCGATCGTATTTCTCGAGGCTCCTCTGGACACGATGATCGCCCGCTGCGCCGCGCACGAAGACGGCCCGGTGCGCCCGGTGCTGGCCGATCGTGAACGCCTGGGGGAGCGCTGGAGCCGCCGTCTTCCGTGGTACCGCCAGGCGCATCTCGCGGTCGATACCCGCGACCTGGCTCCGGCGGCGGTGGCGGAGCGGATCCTGGAGAAACTCGCCCAGGGCGACGGGGGCGTCGGAACTTCCGCGGAGCGCTCCGCGCGTCCGGCTGCGGGGAACAGGAGCCTCGCGTGACCTCGACGAAGCCGATGGATCCGCGCAACGTCGTGTTGTTTTCCTTTGGCGTGGGGATTGCGCTGTACTTTGCCTGGCTGCTGCACGACGTGTTGGTGGTGATTTACGTGAGTGCGCTCTTTGCTGTCGTGCTCATGCCTCTGGTGCGGGGGGTGATGAGGCTCCACATCGGCCGCTGGCATCCCGGGCGGGGCATGGCGGTTTTCATCATCGTTCTGCTCACGGTAGGCAGCCTCGGGGCTTTCTTCGGTTTCGCTCTGCGTCCGGCGTTTACCGATCTGCATGAGTTTGTCCGCGAACTGCCGCAGCGCGGGCCGCAGTTCTTCAATCGCATCCAGCAGCTGCCGGTGCTGCGCGACGTCGATCTGGACGCACTGCAGGAAAAGGTCCAGGATCTGACCGCCAACCTGGCGACCTACGCCGTGCGTTTTGCCAGCGACTGGGCGGGAACGGTGGCGCGTGTGATCGCGGGCGTCGTGCTGACGGTCTACTTCATTCTGGAAGGCGACGAGGCGTACGCCTGGTTCCTGTCGCTGTTCCCGGTGGAGCGGCGACTGCGCCTGGATCAGACGCTGGCCCGCGCTTCGGCGCGCATGGGCCGCTGGCTGCTCGGGCAGGGTACGCTGATGCTGATTCTCGGCGTCCTCAGCACCATCGTCTTCGCCCTGCTGCGCATCCGCTACGCCTACGCGCTGGGGGTGATCATGGGCCTCTTCAATCTGGTGCCGGTGGCGGGCGCTCTGATTTCCGTGTCGCTGGTGGTGCTGGTGGCCGCTCTGGATTCCTGGGGGCGCGTGGCGGGCGTGCTCATCTTCTACTTCGCCTATCTGCAGATCGAAAACACGTGGCTCACGCCGCGCATCATGCGCACCCAGGTGGATCTGGCCGGGCTCACGATTCTGATTGCGCTGCTCATCGGTTCCGCTCTGGCGGGCATCATCGGCGCCATGGTTGCCGTTCCCACGGCGGTGCTGATCGCGGTGGTCCTGAACGAGTATGCGGTGCACGAAGAGGGCATCATCGAAGAGCCCCATCCGGTGAACGTGGCCCCCCTCGGCCAGTAGATTGTGCGGGTCGCGTCCCCGCGCCTCGTCAGACCCATCCTCGCCTGGTATCATGGAAACGGGCCACCCCCTCTGCTTCCGTTTCCTCATGATCTTTCCTTCCGATCAACACTTCGGCCGACGCTCGGGCATCGAATGGCTGTGAGTTCAGCTTCGTCCGGTATCGAACGCGGCGTGGTCGCGCTGGATGCGCCTGCCGGGAGCGCGCCGCACCGTCTGCACGCACCCCGCGCCGGCGAAACGGCGTCGCTGCTGATGGATTACCGCGAACTCTTCAAGGTTCGCGTCACCGGCATGGTCACGCTCACGGGATGGGCGGGCTTTTATCTCGGTTCGATGCGCTCGGGGATCAGCAGTCTGCAGCCGGGGCTGGTGGAAACGCTGATCGGGATCAGCGTCGTCTCTGCCGGATCGGCGGCGCTCAATCAGGCTATCGAGCGGGGGCTGGATGCAAAGATGCTGCGCACGGCGAACCGGCCCATGGCTGCGGGGCGTATCGGCCTGGCGCACGGCATTCTGGTAGGCATGCTGGCGATTGTTCTGGGAACCCTGTGGCTGACGCATGAGACGAACCCGGTCACCGGCGGGCTGACGCTGCTCACCGCAGTCCTCTATGTCGCGGTTTATACGCCGCTGAAGCGGGTGACGACGCTGGCGACCTTTATCGGCGCATTTCCGGGCGCGATGCCGCCTCTGCTGGGATGGACGGCGGCGCGCGGGGTGATCGAGTGGCAGGGCGTGGCGCTCTTCGCGATCCTCTTCGTCTGGCAGTTCCCGCACTTCATGTCGATTGCGTGGCTCTATCGGGACGACTACGCGCGCGCCGGCATCCGCATGCTGCCGGTGGCCCAGCCCGACGGGTGGTCCACGGCCCTGGAAGCGCTGACCTATGCCGTTCTCATGATCCCGGCGAGCCTGCTGCCTTTCTGGCTGCACATGGATGGAAGGATCTACGCCGGCGTGGCGGTGGCGCTGGGCCTGGTTTACCTCGCCTATACGATTCGTTTCTCGCGCATTGTGCGCGCGCGCAGCCCGGGGGAATCGCGCATGTACGCCCGCGACCTGCTGAAGGTGAGCGTGATCTATCTTCCCCTGCTGCTCACGGCGCTCATGCTGAACGCGAAGTGAGGCGCGGGAGCGAATCGACGAGGATGCCCACCACCGCCACCAGCCCGAAGCTCAACCCGAGACCGAAATCCTCGGCCTCGGCGCCTATCGCCGCCATCATCGGCGTGAGCATGGTTGCGACGCTGTTCCTGTTCTGGCTGATCTATGTGCATCCCGCGTCTGACGCGGCCGCGCAACACTACACGTTTCTGCCCAATCTGAACGCGCTGCTCAATGGCCTGGCGGCCATCGCGCTGCTGGCGGGGTTCTACTTCGTCCGCACGCATCGCATTGCCGCGCATCGGGCCAGCATGATGACGGCCTTTGTCTTCAGCTCGCTCTTTCTGGTCTGCTACGTGGCCAACCACGCGCTGCATGGCGACACCCTGTACCCGGTGCACGACCGCGTCTACTACGACGCGTACCTGCCCATTCTCATCAGCCACATCATTCTGGCGACGGTCGCGCTGCCCATCGTGCTGATCACGTTTTACCTGTCGCTGTCGCGGCGCTTCAGGGCGCACAAAAAGCTGGCGCGCTACACTTTTCCGCTCTGGCTCTATGTTTCCGTGACGGGCGTCGTGGTGCGTGTCATGCTGGTGGCGGCCTTTCGATAGGAACGATGTCCCAGGCAGGTCCGTCTCAACCCGAGCAACCCGACGACGGCACGCGCGCCCTGCTGCATGCGGGTGGCTGGATGCTGCTCGCCGGTATCGTCATGGCTTTGCTCACGGCCACGGTATTCGGCGGGATCAGCCGCCAGGGTCCGCACACGAATGCGGGATGGCTCTCGCTGATGGTTGCGCTGATGTGTCTGCCCTTCGGGCTGATGCTGTTCACGCTGGGCGCCGCGAAGTGGTTCCGCAACCGCCGTATCGCGCGCCAGCGGCGGCTGGACTGCCAAGGTAACCGCCGTGGTTCGCACAGCTGATCGAAGCGGTGGCGCCGGATCGCCTCGCCAGGGTAGGCTCGTCACAAGGATGGACGGTTGCGTCCGGGCTGAGCCGGGTACCGTTTCCCGCGCTCGGGGCGCGACTTACGGACTTCATCCGGGTTTACAGGTGCCTAAGCCGGCCCAGGCGGGCGCCGGGCAAGGAGAGAATGCATATGAAACATACAGGCCGATTCGCCACCCTGGCGGTCCTTGCCAGTTGCCTTGTTCTTTCCACCGCGTTTGCCCAGTCGAACCCGCCCGCACAAAACCAGCAGTCGCAGCAGAACAGCCAGGATCAGTACACGGGCGTCTCGCATCCGCCCGCCGACGACACGATCACGGCCAACGAAGACGAGTCAACCCCGGCCCCTGCGCCGACGCCCAAGCCATCGGCCGCGATTCCGATGACTTCGGTCCTGCCGCCGGCCACCGCAGCGGCGGCCGCCCCGGCGGGCGCCCGACTGGCGAAACGGGTGTGGAGTCCGGATGACGATATCGTCAACTACGTTCCCACGAACCCCAACGAACTGGCTCCCGGCACCAACATCCGCGTGCGCCTCTCCGGCGATCTTTCCACGGAGGACAGCCATGCAGGCGAGACCTTCCGCGCCGTCGTCGACCGCGACGTCTATAACGGCGGGCGCATCGTGATTCCGGTGGGGGCGGAGATGCGGGGGAGCGTGGTACGGGTCTCGCAGGGACATCACATCGGTCCGCGCGCGACCATCCGTCTGCGCCCCGAGTCGATCCTACTGCCCGACGGCACGGAATATCATCTCGATGCCGAAGCGGTGCAGTCGAAGGCACCGGGCACGCGCACCGACGACGAAGGCGGAATCGAAGCGGCCCCGCACATCAGGAAGGACGTACTTGAATATGGCGCGGGCGCCGGTGTGGGAGCCGTCGCCGGCGGTGAGATCGCCGGTCCGGTGGGCGCAGGGGTTGGATCGCTGGTGGGCGCCAGCGCGGTGACGGCGCACATGCTCACGGGCCATCCGGCCGAGGCGGACCTGCCTCAGGGTTCAGTGCTGGTCTTCAGCCTGACGCAACCGATGGAACTGACACCGACGAAAAACTGACCGTTGCTCAGCCTTCGAGGGCAGGCCGGCGCGGGCGCGCGCGATCCGCAGCCGGGAACTCGGGCCCATCCGCGGCCAACTTGCGCGGCCGCCTGCGAAGCCCGCGCATTGCCTCCTCGACGAGCGCCAGGCGTTCATGCAGTCGCTCGGTTTCTTCGCGCAAGGCGATCATTTCCCGGCGCAGCGAGTCGGGGCCCAGCGCCCCAGGGCCATGCGTGCGCGAGCGGGCCCACTCGTCGATCTCTTCGGGAAGGGCCAGCACTCCGCCTCGCGATGGACCTGCGGAGCGCCGGATGGGCAAGCCGGCCTGGCGTTCCCAGCGCTGTACGGTACGTACACCTTTGCCGAGATATTGGCTAATTTCTTTCCACGACGTAAGGACGCTGGGCATGTTGCGGCCTCAACCCTGGGGTGGTACTTGGCCCGTTGCTTTTTTGCAGGACATTATGCCCCAAACGCGGCTACTTTTGGAAGGAATTGCAGGAAAAGCTGCGATGTGAGTCCGAAGTCGGACTGCGCAGTCCGGAACGGATTAGTTCTGCCGGCATCAGTTAGCCGTAGGTAACTGACATTGGAGTTATGTGTGCAGGATTGATTCACTTCAAGGTATCCGCGGATCTCTGTCCGAATTCCCGGAACGGGCAACTCATGCGGAAGCGCCACTCTGTGGCGCATTTTTTCGTGTACTTATCGGCCTTCCGGCCTTGACAGGTTGCTCTGGCGACCGAGATACTCCGCATTACTACAGCCTGACAGAATGTTAGCCGGGCCGGGGGAATGTTCGCTTTCCTGGCTCTGCGATTTTGGGACCGCACGCTGCTCAAGCGGCGCTGAACTCCTTACTGGAACGCGCTCAGGTTCAGCCGGAAAACGGTAAAGCGGTTGCGGAGTTCTTTGGCTGACCGCATGGCTCCTTCTTGTCTCGCCCAGGAATGCGGCGTGCGGTTCCGGGCCCCTGACGCTGGCCAATTGCAGAAAGGAGGCCGCTCACCATGGTGAGTTACTGCGCGAACCCAGGATGCGGCAAGCCCCTCTACTATCTCCGTGAAGGCCGTATCTATGTCTTCGACGCTTCGGCGGGGTCACGGGAGCCCGGCCGGAAGCGCGAGCGCCGCCTCGAACACTACTGGCTCTGCGGAGCCTGCTCGGAGACCCTGATGCTCGCCCAGAATCCGCAGGGGGATGTGCGCATCCAGCCCAGGCCTGCGGCGGTTCGCGAAGCCGACGAACGCCGCAACGCGGCCGGTTCGCATCTCTCGCTCTGAGTTGCCCTCCCCGCCCCGACAGGTGTTCCGCTCTCTCTGCGGGACACCTGTCGGCCCTTGCGAAGTCTGTGCCGTCTGCTGCAATCTGGCTGCAGGGTCGAGCCGTGCATCGTCTCTTCATCCCCGCCCCGCCGCTGGCCGCCTTCGTCCGCTGCTTCTGGTACTGGGAAGGCGCGCCGCAGCCGCACGCGCGCGAGCGCCTGATGCCGAACGGGGAAGCGTCGATGATCTTCAACCTGCGCGAGGAGGAGATGCGCCTCTACGACGTCGACGACTCCGGGCGTTTCGCTTCCTGCGGTCTGGCCGGCCTGACCGGCCCGCGCACCAGCTGTTTTGTCATCGACACGGCCAGCGAGGATCGCGTAATCGGCATCCAGTTCAGGGCGGGCGGGACGTTCCCGTTTTTTCGCGAGCCGGCCAGCGAGATCGCCAACCTGGCGACACCGCTGGAAGATCTTTGGCGGGGTGCGGGGGCGGCGATTCGCGAGCAGCTGCTGGCGGCGTCTTCTCCCGATGCGATGTTTGCGATTCTGGAACGCAGCCTGCTGGCTCATCTGGTGCGTCCGCCGGAGCTGCATCCGGCGATTCGGTTTGCGCGTGCGCATATCTGCGGCGCGCCGCAGATCGCCACGGTGGCCGGAGTGCTGGAGCGCATCGGCCTGAGCCAGCGCCGGTTCATCGAGCTGTTTCACGCGCAGATCGGGCTTACGCCGAAGGCCTTTTGCCGGGTGCGCCGCTTCCAGCGCGTGCTCGAAAACGTGCATCGCAAGCCGGCAGTGGACTGGGCGCAGGTGGCGCTGGACGGCGGCTACTACGATCAGGCCCACTTCATCCACGACTTCCAGAGCTTTTCCGGCCTGACCCCGGCGGCGTATCTGGCGCGGGCGACGGAGCATCTGAACCACGTGCCGATGGCGTAGGGGCGGCGTGGGGTCAACTTTTTACAATCCCGGGTGCGGCCTGAGCCTCCACAATGGTTGTCCACAGGAGGAAACACCATGTCCCCGGTTCAACCCATTCCGAAGGGCTATCACAGCATCCAGCCCTACCTTTACATCCGCGGCGCCGCGCGGGCGATCGAGTTTTACCAGCAGGCCTTCGGGGCGCAGGAAGTCATGCGCATGACGCAGCCCGACGGCCGTCTCGGGCACGCGGAGATTCGCATCGGCGACTCGGTGGTGATGCTGGCCGATGAGCGTCCCGAAAAAGACATCAACGGTCCGGAGCACTACGGAGGCGCGCCGTTCAGCCTCATGGTGTACGTCGAAGACTGCGATGCCGTTTACCGGAAGGCGATCGCTGCCGGCGCCACGAGCCTGCGCGAGCCCAGGGACGAGTTCTACGGCGACCGCATGGCGGGCGTGAAAGACCCCTTCGGCTTCCAGTGGTGGATGGCCACGCATATCAAAGATGTCTCGGAAGAAGAGATGAAGGCCGCCATGGCGGGGCAGGGGTCATGACCGCCGCGGAGTTTCGCCGCCTGGCGCTCGGCCTGCCGGAGACCGAAGAGCGCTCGCACATGCATCATCCCGACTTCCGCGTGGCGGGGAAAATCTTCGCCACCCTGGGGTATCCGGACGCAAGCCGGGGCATGGTGAAGCTGTTTCCGGATCAGCAGGCCGAGCTGGTTGCGGCGCATCCGGCGACGTTTGCGCCGGTGACAGGCGGGTGGGGGAAGCAGGGGTGTACGCACGTCCTGCTGAAGACGGCTGACAAGGAGCGGGTGCGCGAGGCGATGCGGGCGGCGTGGGAGCGGGCCGCGCCGAAGGCGCTGCTGCAGGGAGAGCCTCAAACGACTGCGAAAAGGCCGGCGGCGAAGAAATCCCGCGGCTGAGTCACATCTCGCGGCGGCCTTCGAGGGCGCGGGTCATGGTGACCTCGTCGGCGTACTCGATGTCGCTGCCGGCGGGAACGCCGGTGGCGATGCGGGTGATGCGGAGGCCGTGGTCGCGGGCGGCGTCGCGCAGCAGGTCGGCGAGCCAGCTGGCGGTGGCTTCGCCTTCGACGGTGGGCGAGGTGGCGAGGATGACTTCGTCGATGTCGGCTCGCTCCGCTCGCGCGATGAGGTTCTGGGTGCGGAGATGCTCGGGGCCGACCCCGTGGAGCGGCGAGAGCGTGCCGTGGAGGACGTGGAAGACGCCGTTCCAGGAGCGGGTCTTCTCGATGGTGGCGATGTTGGTGGGCTCCTCGACAACGCAGACGAGGCGCTGGTTGCGGGTGGGGCTGGAGCAGTAGAGGCAGGGATCGACGTCGGTGATGTTGTTGCAGACCGAGCAGAGACGGAGCTGGTTCTTGACGTCGCGAATGGCGGCGGAGAGGGCGTCGGCGTCCTGGGAGTCGGAGCGGAGGATGTGAAACGCCAGCCGCTGAGCCGACTTGTTGCCGATTCCGGGGAGCTTGCGCAGCTCTTCGATGAGGCGCGCCATGGGTTCTGCGAATCGGGACATGTCTAGGAGGAAGTTTAAATGGGGGCGGGGGTTGAAGAGGTCCTTCGCTGCGCTCAGGATTTCGCCTGCGGGCTCAGACGCCCGCAAAGCGGCTCAAGGTGCGATCCTGCGAGTGCGGCTCTCGGGGTGCCCGCATCGCGCAGGATCGCACGAGGATGCGCCTGCGGCGCGACTATTTTTAGCATGGCTGAAGCCATGCCCTGATACAAAAGCGGCTGAGTTGGGATCGTGCTGTCGGACATCTGCCAAAACCGGGCAGATGTGGGCCCGCCGGAATGGTCTTTAGGTCGGCCGATGAGAACCGGTGCGCATGTTCACTGAAAACGGAACCTCGCCAGCTTCTGCCGGATCGTATCCGTACCCTTCGATTACTTCCGAACCCATCTTCGTGATCCGAAGTCCATCGAAGCGGAACTGAGTCCGCCATATCTCCCCCCTCGTATCCCAAGCAGCCAAGTTGCTGAAGTTGGTAAATAGGAGGAATCCGTGTTCGGGAACTGAGCGCGCATCCGTAATGGGGAGCAGAGGAATCTTTGCCCATTCTGCCGGATTATCGGCTTTTACAAGGTAGCCCCCACCCCCGGAAATTACACATACGCGATCTGAGTCCGGAGTACTGAGAATTTTCGAGAAGCCGGGGTTCATTAGGCCACTAAA
>DATJNE010000151.1:0-48392 GCA_035508305.1 Acidobacteriaceae bacterium
CGGCAACCTGAATTGCCTGGTGCGCCGTGAAGCACAGCGCGCAGTCGTGATCGATCTGACCGGAGGGGTGGGAGTGGGTGACCGATAGAACGCCCGTGGTCAGCACAAGAGCGATACAGAGAATTCCCAGGATCGATACCCAGGACAGCCACGTATCCCGCTTTGCCGTCACGAAACGCATGTGTCTAAAAACTATAGTCGGAAAGGCACCTGGTAGCAAAAGGGGTGTGCTTCGGCATTCGGTTGAGTGCGATGCTACCTAAAACTGAATCCAGCCCTGAAAAGCAATCATGCGCGGAGAGTTGTCGCCTCCCAGCCCAACACCCAGGAGTCCGGTTGGAGGTGAGATCGTGCTTTCGAGAGTCCCGAATCTGGCGGGAATCGATCCACCGGGCATGATTGCTTCGAGCTCGGCCTGGCAGGGCGAAGTTGGGGCGATTGAAGGCATTGAACATTTGGACCTCGAAACGGAAACCAATACCCTCTTTGAGATGGAAAGTCCTCGTGACATAAACGTCCGAGTCGGTGTAGTGCGGACCGCGCACCGAGTTGCGTCCCGAATTGCCACGGAGTCCCCACCCACGCAGGCCCCCGTGGCACGGACACGAACGCATCCGGATTGAGCCATTGCTTTGTCCCCGCCCCGCTCACGCCCGCAAACCGGCTCAAGTTCGATTGCGGGCTCACCACGCCTATAGCAGCATCTCGAAATAGACCAGCGGGGTGCCGCGGTACACCGCCCGCCCAACCTCGCGATACCCGCATTTCCGGTAGAACTCCCCCGCGCCCGCTGCCGCGTCGAAGGCATCCAGGCGGATGGCATCCGCCGGCCACTCCCGCGCCACCCGTCGCGCCTCTTCCAGACAACCTCGGCCGACGCCGCTGCGCTGCTCCCGCGGATCGACCGCCATCGAGGTGAGATAGAGCGGCATCTCCCCCGGCTGGAAATACTGCACATCGATCGACCACGGTTTCCGCGTTGACAGAGTCAGCGTCCCGATCAGCCGTCCGCGGAAGCGCGCAACCAGCACTGTTCCTCGCTTCATCGCCGCCAGTGCCCCGCGTTCCGTGGGGCGTCCCACCCAGAAGCCCTGACCAAACTCCTGCGCCAGGTGGCGGTTTACCGCGACACGCAGCCGTACCAGTTCCGGTACGTCGTGCACGGTTGCGGGATGCAGTCGGACGCGCATCGGTGCTCCCTGGCTTCGCCCCGCGGAGCCTGGAAGAGGAGTTTTCCTCGAGGAGAGATTCCAAGGATAGCGCGTTCCGCGAGTGCCTCGAGTCGCCTCCGTATCCCGACCTCCTGTCTACCACGGCGGTGACGGCAGGATGCGGCTGAGTGGCACATTCTCTTCAACTTAGACCCCACTGTCGTAACGGTACTGCAGTTACTGAAGAGGAATGGTTCCTTCGCCACTTAAAGGGTTAACTTGGTTAGACTTCTAGTTCAAAAGTTGTCGCGGGGCGGTCATCGGGTTGACCCAAAAGAAAACAGTTCCCCAGAGGATGGTTGAGTATGTCGGCCTGGGAAGATGACCATAACGGCGAAGTCTTGTTGCCATGGAAATCGAGAGGCAACGGGGTGCGCTGGCCCGGTTACCCACCGTCCACCGCGGTCGTCGATCAGGTAGCAACAGTTGCGCAGCGTTCCGAGGGTGAGGATGCTATGAAGCCCGACCCGAACGACAGAATCGCCCGGAACCCGGTTTCGAGCGAGCAGGCCGACGATGTCGCCACGCTCTACTCGTGGGCCAACCTCCATGGCGCCAAGTACCGCGATTTCAGCGCTTCACGCCAGGAAATGCGCGTCCGGATGCGCCAGCGCAACCTTGCCGACCAGGCGCAGACGGCCCGCGAGGAGGCGCAAAAGACGACCCTCCCCATTCCCCGATGGGAAGACCTGCTGCCCGATGCGGGACCGCAGAAAACCGCTGCGCCCTCGGTTCGCCATGACCTTCCGGCCGAACACCATTTCGAGAGTCCCGCTCCCAAAGACCGGATCCACGCGCCGGCGCCGCCTCCACCGGAAGCCGGCAGCGCGACCCGCATCGGTCTGGGCGGAGCCCCTTATTTTCGCGATGCGGCTCCCGGCGAACCGCGGAATGCCGCCAGGCCGGAGCCGGAAATCGCCGAGGTGCGCCCTGCCTGGCTGGCCGAGACGCCTCCCGCCCCCGCCCCCGCCCCCGCGGCGTCACCCGCCCCGTTTGCGTCGCCAGTCCCCCAGGCGATCGTGCAAACTCCTCAGGTTTCTGCCCCGGCTTCGATGGTCGGCATCGGGCCGCTCCAGCCATCCCGCCAGCCCGTACCCGCACGGTGGTATGCCCTGCGCAGTGTCTTCGGCCGCAGCACCGAAGAGCTGCAGCCCGCCCGCTTCGAGGGCCAGGTGCCGACGCTGGCGCTGTTCTCCCTCGCCGGCGGCGTGGGCAAAACTAGCCTGGCCGCCGGAATCGGACGCGTTCTGGCCGCGCGCGGCGAGCGCATTCTGCTCACCGATACGAGTTCGTTCGGCGTCCTGCCCTTTTACTTCGGCGCCCGCGAAATTAAGCCCGGCGTGGTCCGCACTTTCAGCGGAGGCACCAGCGATCCGCCCATCCGCGTCCTCACCCTTCAGACCGAGCGCTACGACTCGGACCCCGACCTGCTGCGCCGTGAAATGGTTCGCGGCACCCACGAGATGAGCCGAGTCGTCATCGACATCGCTACCGGATCGGCTGCCATGCTCGCTCAGGCGGCGCGTCTCTTACCCCTCATGATCGTTCCGCTCGTTCCTGACATGGCTTCCGTCGTCACCCTCCCGGCCCTCGAAGCCTTCTTTCGCAACCAGGAAGGAGCGAACGGGAGACAACTACAGGCCTGGTATGTCCTCAACCAGTTCGATCCCGCGTCGCCCCTGCAACTCGATGTCCGCGAAGTTCTCCGCCAGCAGCTCGGCGAGCGGCTGCTGCCCTTTGCCATCCACCGCAGCCCTGCCATGAGCGAGGCGCTGGCCGAGGGCATGACCATCATCGACTACGCGCCCAACTCCCCCGCGGCGGAAGATGTCATCGGCCTCGCAACCTGGATCCGCAATACCTCTGCGGCCGTCGGCCTGGCGCAGCGCGGCGTCCGCTGGAGCGAGCGATGACCCAGGAAGAAATCTGGGAAGGCTTTGAAACCGGACGCGGGCCGTTCTTCAAACTGCTGCGGCTCATGCTCATCGGCGTGGGCATCGTCGCCCTCTTTTTCTTCGCCTCCCTGGCCCTTTCCTGGCCGCAGCAGGCTGTGCTCGGCCTGCTCATGGTTCTGCTCTGCGTTTGGCTCAGCCGCGTTTCGGATTCCTACCTCATCACGCTGACGCTGATGATGCTCTCCATGTTCGCCACCTTCCGCTATGGCTGGTGGCGCGTCAGCTCCATCATCGCTTTCTTCCAGGACCCAGGCACGAAATGGGGTCCGGTCGACGTCTTCTTCATCGCCCTGCTGCTCGTTGCCGAGGCCTATGCCTTCGGCATTCTTTACCTCGGATTCCTGCAAACCGTCTGGCCGCTGCGGCGCGCGCCTGTCCCTTTGCCCGACGATCCCGAGGACTGGCCCGAAGTCGATCTCCTCATCCCCACCTATAACGAGCCGCTCAGCGTCGTCCGCTACACCGCGCTCGCCTCGCTCAACATCGACTGGCCCGCCGACAAGCTCCACGTCTATATCCTCGACGACGGTAACCGCGAGGAATTCCGCGAATTCGCCATCGAAGCCGGCATCGGCTACATGACCCGCGGCGACAACCGCCAGGCCAAAGCCGGCAATATCAACAACGCCCTCAAAAGCCTCAGCTCGCCCTACGTGGCGATCTTCGATTCCGACCACGTCCCCACGCGCAGTTTTTTGCAGATGACCATCGGCTGGTTCCTCAAGGATCCCAACCTCGGCATGCTGCAGACCCCGCATCATTTCTATTCGCCCGATCCCTTTGAACGGAATCTCGGCCAGTTCCGCGTCATTCCCAATGAGGGCGAGCTCTTCTACGGCATCGTCCAGGATGGCAACGATTTCTGGAACGCGGCCTTCTTCTGCGGTTCCTGCGCCGTCCTCCGCCGGGAAGCGCTCGACGAGATTGGCGGCATCGCCGCCGAAACCGTCACCGAAGACGCCCACACCTGCCTGCGCATGCAGATTCGCGGCTGGAACACCGCCTACATCAATATCCCCCAGGCCGCCGGCCTCGCCACCGAACGCCTCAGCGCCCATGTCAAGCAGCGCATCCGCTGGGCGCGCGGCATGATCCAGATCCTGCGCATCGAAAACCCGCTCTTCGCGCCCAATCTCACCTGGGCGCAGCGCCTTTGCTACTTCAACGCGATGACGCACTTCCTTTACGCCCTGCCGCGCCTCATTTTCCTCACCGCGCCGCTCATCTACCTCATCTTCGGCTTCACCAATGTCCCCGGCTACTGGATCGCCATCCTCGCCTACGCGCTGCCCCACCTCACCCTGTCCAGCGTGACCAACAGCCGCATCCAGGGCTACCACCGGCATTCCTTCTGGAACGAAATCTACGAAACCGTGCTCTCGCCCTATATCCTGCTGCCCACGCTCACGGCACTCTTTAACCCCAAAGCCGGCAAGTTCAACGTCACCAGCAAAGGCGGCCTCGTCACCCGAACCTTCTTCGACGCCCGCATCGCCCAGCCCTTCATTGTGCTGCTGGCTTTCAACGCGCTTGGCCTGCTGATGGTCATCCCGCGCTTCCTGCATGTCCCCGGCCTCGGCTGGCTGTGGGACGGCACTCACCCCGGCACCATCATCACCAACGCCCTGTGGACCGCCTTCAACATCGTGATCCTCAGTGTCTGCGTGGCCGTGGCCCGCGAGGCCCGCCAGACCCGCCAGCACGTGCGCATCAACTTTGCCGCGCCGGTCCGCGTGCTGATGGGCGACGGCCGCATCGTGCCCGGCCAGACCATCGACGTCTCCAGCGGCGGCCTCGCCATGGAACTGCTCGAAGGCATGCATGCCGATCACGGCGATCCTCTCCGCGTGATCTTTCCCCTGCGCACCGGCGATGCCGAGCTGCCCGCCAAAGTCGTCGGTCTCGCGAATGGCGTGCTCCGCCTCCAGTTCGATCCGCTCACCGTGGCCGAAGAGGAAATGCTCACCATGGTCCTCTTTTCCCGTGCCGACTCCTGGTTGGGTTGGGGCGAATCCCGCGAAGTCGATCAGCCCCTGCGCAGCCTGGTCCGCATCGTCGCCATCGCTTTCCGCGGACTGGCGATGGCCATCGCCGCCATGATGCCGCGTCACACCGGGAAGTCCGGCAAGCGCCGGCGCGTCGCGGCCGAGAGCCTCGTGTTGCTCCTCGCTCTGGGTCTCGCCGCGTGGTGTGTTCCGGCGAAAGGGCAATCCAGTGACGATATCGATGCCCGGTCCGCCGCCGCTTCAACGGAAACCCCATCCGCTGCTTCCGCAACCCTGCCCGCCCAGAGCGCCGCGCCGTCTCCGTCCGGCAGCTTCCACACCGAGACCAATCTCTTTGACCTCGGCACCCCCGGCCCCATCAAGCTCCACGGCACCGATGCTTACGACACGATCTATTTCGCCATCCCGCAGAACGAAGTGGTCCGCCAGGCTTCGATGCATCTCTACTACCACTTCTCCCCAAGCCTGATCCCGGCGCAAAGCCAGCTCAAGCTCATTCTCAACGGCACTCCCTTCGCGACACTGGCCGTCCCGCAGACACCCACCAACGGCGCCGTGATCCAGTCCGATGTCGTCGTCCCCGCCGATCTTCTCGTCCGCAATAATCAGCTCACCTTCGAATTCATCGGTCATTACGCAGCCACCTGCGAAGATCCCACCAACTCCGCCCTCTGGGCCCACGTCGATACCAATACCACCATCGCTCTGTCCGGCGATCTGCTGCCCCTGGCCAACGATCTGAAGTTCCTGCCGCTGCCCTTCTTCGATGCGCAGCTCGCTCAGCCTCCCGTGATCCCCGTCGTCTTCGGCGCCGCACCCTCGCTCAGGGGTCTCGAAGCCGCCGGCGTCGTCACCTCCTGGTTCGGCGTTCTCGGCGATTACCGCTCCATGCGCTTTCCCGTCTCCGTGGGCACGCTGCCGCCTGGCAATGTCGTTCTCATCGCGGAAAACACCGCCGCGCTGCCGCCCGGCCTCAACCTCGCCTCGGTCGATGCCCCCACCCTCGCCGTGCGCACCAACCCCGTCGACCCCTACGGCAAAGTTCTCATCGTCACCGGCGCCGATGCTGATCAAACGCTGCAGGCTGCCCAGGCGCTCGCCACCGGCTGGCCCGGTCTCGAGGGCGCGACCGCCGCGGTCACCCAGTTCAGCCTCCCCGCAAAAAGCAGTCCCGACGATGCGCCGCGCTGGCGCGTCGCCGACGATCACGGCCATGTGCCCATCTGGACCGGTCCCGCCGAAGCCCTGCAGGGTGACGGCAACGCCCCCCTCGTCGCCTACTACAAGATTCCTCCCGATCTCTTCTTCCAGGACGCGCAGCAGAACGTCCGCCTCCACCTCGATTACCGCTATAACGCGGTTCCCATCGGTCCCATCTCCAGTCTTCAGGTCGAGTCCAACGACGCCTACCTCGGCTCCATCCCGCTCCCGCCCGGCAAAGAAGTCTCCCGCAACGCATCGGTCAACCTCGCCATCCCCGTCGTCAATCTGCGCCCCTTCTCCAATTCCATGCGCTTTCGCTGGACATTCCAGCTGATCAGGAGCGGCAACTGCACCACGTCCATCCCCGGCAGTCAGATGGGCGCCATCCTCCGCAGTTCCTACCTCGATCTCCACGGTTTGCCCCACTGGGCCGCGATGCCCAACCTCGAGCTCTTCTCCAACGCCGGGTTTCCTTTCACCCGCTACGCCGATCTCAGCCAGACCACCGTCGTCCTCGCCGATCAGCCCTCGCTCCCGGAAATCGAAACGTACCTCACCATGATGGGCCACTTCGGTGCGGAAACCGGCTATCCCGCCCTGCGCGTTACCGTCGCCGCACCGGACGCGCTGCAGTCCGGCGCCGACCAGGACTTCCTCGTCATCACCACCGGCCAGGGCAGCGGAGCCGTCGGCCGTCTCGCCTCCGGCATGCCCGTCACCTTCGGTGATAACGCCCTCCGCGTTCAGGACACGCGCGGTTTCTTTGCCACCTTCCACAACATGTGGTGGAAGATTCCCACCAACGATCAGCTTTCCTCCGGCCTCATCGGCACCACCGGCGTCCCCGATGCGCTCATCGAGGAAACGGAATCGCCGTACTCCAGCGGTCGCACCGTCGTGCTCATTGATATGAAGAGCGCAGCGACTTTCCCGCCGATGATGAAGGCCTTCCTCGAAGCCTCGCAGTCCAGCGCCGTTTCCGGCACCGTCGCGCTGCTCGAAGGCACGCGCTTTGAGAGCTACCGCATCGGCAACAATGTCTACCACGTCGGCGTGCTGCCCTGGTGGACCGCGCTCGGTCTCTGGTTCACGCAGGTGCCGTGGATGGTCGACCTTGTCGTGCTCGCCATCAGCTTCGTGTTTGCCATCTGGATCCGCAGCTGGCTCCGCGCCAAAGCGCGGCGTCGCCTGCAGGTCGTGGAGAGCCTGTGAGCCCGCGTCGGCAAAACGATGATGTCAGCTTCCGGCAGAGCCGAGGTCTTGCAAGGGCGCCGCTTCAGCCGTGCCCTGCGAGTTCGGGAATGGATCCTTTAGCCCCTGAGAGATGCCCTGGGTTGAATCTCGGCCTGCGCTACCGCAATCCGGTAGCACTCCCCGATGGCACTTCAGTTCTATTCCCCGGTTCCATCTCCTTTTGTGGCATCGCGCCGCAGGAAGTCGAGTGATATCCAGATGGGAACGATGACACGCCATCTCCGCATCGGCTTCGCAAGCCTCGCGCTGGCCTTCGTCGCCTCCGTCATCCCCGCGCCGGCGCGCGCGCAGTCCGCCGCCGAAACCGCTCTCCTGCAGAAAGCGCAGTCCCAGGAGCAATCCGGCCACATCGACCTCGCCGCGCAAACCTGGCAGCAGGTGCTTCTCTCCGACCCCAGGAATCAGCAAGCTCTCGCCGGTCTCGGACGCTGGGCCAAACTCAGCGGCAACGACGCCGAAGCCGAAACCTACATCGACCGCCTGCGCGCGGTGAACCCCAACAGTCCCGAAATCGCAAAAATTGAGGCTCTGGTCAGCAACAAAACGCAGAACGAGCTGCTCCAGCAGGCCGCCGAGCTGGCAAAGAACGGGCACAACGAAGAAGCCCTGAAGATCTACCGCCAGACCTTCGGCGATCATCCCCCCGACAACTGGGCCCTCGCCTATTACGACACTGAAGCCGGCATCCCGTCGCTGCTGCCCGACGCCGTCGCCGGCCTGCGTTCCCTCGCCGCCAAATATCCCAGCGATCCGCAATACACCGTCGACCTCGGCCGCGTCCTCACCTACGATCCGCGCACCCGCGCCGAAGGCGAAAGGATTCTGAGCCAGTATCCTCAGGACACCACCGCGCAGACCGCGCTGCGCACCGCGCTCGGATGGGATGTTCAGAACCCCGCCACCATCCCCGCCGTCCGCGAATACCTTCGCCTGCATCCCGACCCCGAGCTGGCCAAAGAACTGGCCGAAACCGAGGCGCGCCAGGCGACTTCCGGCATTGCCCGCACCCCCGCCGAACGTGCGGCCTTCGACGAGCTGGCAAAGAATCACCTCGACCGCGCCCAGCAGATGTTCGTCGACATCGGCGTGAAAGAGCCCACGAATCCCCGCGCTCTGGCCGGCCTCGGCTTCGTGCGCATGAAGCAGAGCAACTTCGCCGATGCCGCGCAGTATTTCGAGCAGGCCGAGCAGAATGGCCTGAAGATTCCTCTCATCGAGCAGTCTCTGGCCACCTCCCGCTTCTGGAATGCCATGCAGCTGGGCACCCAGGCTCTCAACAGCAACCACCTCGATCAGGCCGTCCAGCAGTACAAAGCCGCTCTCACCCTCCGTCCCACCAGCACCGACGCTCTCAGCGGCGAAGCCGGTGCCTATATGAGGATGCAGCTCCCGGATCTGGCGATCCCCGTCTACCAGGAACTCCTGCACCGGCAGCCGCACGCCGCCGCCTGGTGGCGCGGTCTCTTCATGGCCCAGGCGGAAGCAGGGCAGGGAAGAGAAGCCATCCTGACCGAGAACCAGTTCCCCGCCGCGCTCAAACACAGCGTCGCCACCGATCCCGATTATCTCCGCACCCTCGCTCGCGCCTATGTCGCGGCGGGCCAGGATGCGCAGGCCCGCAAAGTGCTCCTCACCGCGATCAACCTCAAATACCCCGCCGGCGAAGAGCCGATGCGGACTCAGGTCACGCTCCAGTACGCGGCCCTCCTCGCCCAGGACAAGGACTACGCCCCGTCGGCAGAAATCTATCGTCAGGTTCTCCGCGCCGATCCCAACAATGTCGCGGCCTGGCAGGGCATCATTTCTCTCCAGCACCTCGCCGGCCAGGATGCCGACGCCATCGCCACGGTCGAGCGCATGCCCCCTGACGCCTACGACAACGCGCTGCGCAACGGTGACTTCCTCGCCGAGCTGGCGGCCATCTACCAGGGCCAGAACCACCCCGATGTCGCCGAAGGCTTCCTCCAGCGTGCCGTCAAAATCTACCAGGACAACGGCCAGAGCCTGCCCATCCCATTACAGCTGCAGGTCGCCGCGCTCGATCTGGCGCGCAACCACCCCCAGGGCGCATACAACATCTACCGTGCCATTCTCACGCGGAACCCCAACCGGCTCGATGCATGGAAAGGCCTGCTTGCTGCCCTTCACGCCACCGATCATGACGCCGATGCGCTGGCCCAGATCCAGCAGATTCCCCCCGCGGTTCGCAAACAGCTTGCCACCGACCCTCAGTACAACCAGACCCTGGCCGCCATCTACGCCGCCAGCGGCGATGAGCGCGCTGCACTCGGCCTGCTCACCGAGGTCGAAGAGTACTACCACTCTGCCGGCCGCCAGGCCCCGGCTTCCGCCGACATCGCCAATGCCTGGACGCTCTTCAATCTCGGCGACGATCGCGATCTCTACCAGCAGCTCATGACCCTCGGCGACCGTCCCGACATGAGCGACGACGAACGCCGTCAGGTGCAGACCCTGTGGGCGACCTGGGCGCAGCGCCGCGCAGCGCAGGCCGCTCAATCCGGCAACACCCGCCGCGCCGTCGACATCCTCATGGCCGCGGCTCAGGCCTTCCCCGGCAATCCCGCGGTCAGCAAGGCTCTCGCCGCCGGATTCGTCGAGGCCGGCCAGCCCAAAGACGCCATGGCCATCTACCAGTCGCTCGACATGACCAACGCCTCCGCGTCGGATTATCAGAGCATGGTCGGCGCCGCCCTTGCTGTCCAGAACATGAAGCAGGCCGAAGCCTGGCTCCGCGATGCGCTCGCAAAATATCCCAACGACCCGAAGATTCTCGCTTCTGCCGCGCAGTTTGAAACCGCGCGCGGCGATCGCGCCAAAGCCGCCGACTACTGGCGCGCATCGCTCAACGCGATGCCGGCCGTCAGCCCTGCCACCGTCCTCGCTCACAAACTCGACCAGACCGACCTCGTCAAACAGACGCGCCCCGCCACTCCGACCGATCTCGTCCAGCTGCTCAATCCCGACTCGGAATCCAATGCCGGCGGCAGCGGCGGAATCCAGCTGCCCAGCTACAACAATCCAAATCCCACGCACGCCGGCAGCCCGACCCTTGGCCCCGATCCTTATTACATGGGCACCGCTCCCGTCCAGCTCAAGAACGCCGCCCCCGCCGTCACCGCTCCGGCCGCTCCACCCTCCGCGGCGGTCCCAGGCGCCGCATCGCCGACCGGCGCGATCGTCCCGCTCACCCCGAATCCTGCTTCGCTGCCCAACTCGGACTCTCTGCCGGCGCCCGCCGTGAACTCCGCGCCGCCGTCCTCCCTGCAGCCGGAAACCCCGAAGCTCGAGACCCCCGAGCCGAAGACCGATTCTCCTGAATCCGCCCCGCCGCCCGTCGAGATCCACACCGGCGCCAGTATCGCGCCCCCGCCTCCGCTGAATCCCACCGATCAGCCCATTGAAATCGGCCTGGACACCACCCCCGCTCTCGTTCCGCTCTCCACCACGGTGGATCCGGCGTGGCAGAAAGCTCAGGCCACCCTCCAGTCTGCGCAGAAACCCGTCGATCCTTCCATGCTTTCCACGCAGTACGCGCCGCCTACGCAAACCATCGCCTCGAACTCCGAGCCCGGCTACTTTGAGCTTCCCACCGGCGCTACCGACGATGAGCTGATCCGCGAGAACCTGCCTCCGCTCCGTGGCCACTACGAGCGCCCCTCCATCGTCCGCCAGCAGGATCTCCGCCAGCAAGCGCAGACCAGCCTCTCCAACATCATGTCCGGCTACAGCGCCTGGCTCGGCGGCACCGGCATCGTGAATCACCGCAGCGGCACCGCCGGCTTTGACGCCCTCACCGCGCTCCAGGCGCCCTTTGAAGCTTCAGCGCCCACGAACCTGGGCGGCCGCTTCACCGTGGTCACCAACCCTGTCTTCCTCGATTCCGGCTCTGCCACCCAGTCGCCGCTTCTCCCCGGCGGCGTCGTCGAGCGCCTGGGCACCGCTCCTGCCAACGCTGTGCTCAACCAGCAGAACGCCGTCGGCGTCGGCGGCGAGCTCCAGTTCACCACCAATAACTTCGCCGCTGCGGCGGGTTACTCCCCATGGGGCTTCCTCGTCTCCAACGTCATCGGCCGCGTCTACTGGAAACCCGGCAACGGACCCCTCACCATCACCGGCACGCGTGACTCGGTGAAGGATTCGCAGCTCTCGTACTCCGGTCTCCGCGATCCCGGCTCCGCCGGCCCCGGCTTCGACGGCAATATCTGGGGAGGCGTTGTCGCCACCGGCGGCGAAGTCCAGTTCGGCAAAAGCGATCCCGCCTCCGGCTTCTATATCAGCGGCGGCGGCCAGCACCTCAACGGCGTCCACGTGCAGAGCAACAATCGCGTCGACGGCGATGCCGGCGCTTACTTCCGTGTCAAAGAAATCTCCGACGAGAGCAATCTCACCGTCGGCGTCAACTTCTTCGGCATGCACTACACCTATAACGAGAATTTCTTCACCTACGGCCAGGGTGGATACTTCAGCCCCCAGGCTTACTATCTCGCCAACGTGCCTTTCTCCTTCCGGGGTCATTACGGCGAAAACATCCACTACAGCGCGGTGGCCGCCTTCGGCGTCGAAGCTTTCCAGCAGGACAGCGTCCCCTTCTTCCCCCTCGATAACGCGCTCGAAGTCGCCAACAATAACGCCTCCTACTCGGCCGAATCCGTCGTCAGCGGCAATTATGACTTCCGGGGCGAGCTTTCCTATCACCTCAGCGATCACTGGTTCGCCGGCGGCTTCCTCACCCTCAACAACACCCGCGACTACGACAGCCAGGTCGCCGGCTTCTTCATCCGCTGGACGAACCGCCCTCAGGTGGAGTCCGACAACGGCCCTACCGGCCTCTACCCCTGGGACGGCCTCCGCCCTTATCTCGCCCCGTGACCGGCCTGACTTTCCTCCTTAACGTTCCGTAAAAATTCCAGGCTTTCCCCTCGTTCCGTCGCATCGCGAAAATAGTCTTGCATTAGCCTCGCCACCGACATACAAAGAGATACACGTCTCTCCCCTGAACATGTCATTGCGGAACCGTAAAGGTCCGCCTGGAATCGTTGGTAACGCTCTTTGTGAGGCTCTGCCGTGGGTTCTTCGCTGCGCCGCTCCTTCCTGCTCGCATCTCTTTCTCTGCTCGCTTCCCTGCCCGCTTTTGCCGGGTCGAACTGGGCCCAGCCCACCCCCGACGAGCTGAAGATGACCTCTGACCCGGCGGCGCCCGACGCGCCTGCGGTCTACCTTTTCCGCGAAGAGATCGTCGACGATAAGCTGCATTACCACCGGCTTTACGCCCGCATCAAGATCCTCACCGAAAAAGGCAAGGAAGAATTCAGCGACATCGAAATCCCCTACGAGGCCGGTACCGTCAGCGTCCGCGCCGTCGAAGGCCGCACCATCCATCCCGATGGCGCCATCGTCCCCTTTACCGGCAAGCCCTATACCAAAGAGCTCGTCCGCTCCGGCGACACGAAAATCATGGCCCGGGTTTTCACCATGCCTGACGTCACCGTCGGCAGCATCATCGAGTACGCCTACGAGCTGCAGTACGACGACAACATGGTCATTCCCCCCTCCTGGGACCTGCAGCAGTCCGTCTTCGTTCACAAAGCCCACTACCGCTTCGTGCCCACGCAGTTCGATCTGGGCGAAATCTCCGGCAAGGACGAGTTCGGCAAAGAGAAATCCGCCAGCCGGCTCCTCTACTTCCAGTGGCTGCCTGCCGGCGACCAGGTCAAGCCCGCCATGGACGGCACCTTCGACCTCGTTGTCGAGAACATCCCGGCCATCCCCGACGAAGAATATTCTCCGCCCCTCGACAGCTTCTCCTACCGCCTCGTCTTCTACTACTCCTCGGCCTACACGGGCGCCGATTACTGGAAGGGCACCGGCAAGGAGTGGTCGAAGGACGTCGACCGCTTCGCCAATCCTTCCGACCGCATCCACCAGATCGTCGCCGGTATCGTCTCGCCCTCTGACACCGACGACCAGAAGCTCCACAAAATCTACGCCGCCGTCATGACCGTCGAGAATACGCGCTTCACCCGCGAACACTCCGCCGAGGAGAACAAGGCCGAGGGCCTGCGCGTGAAAACCGCCGCCGACATCTGGGACCAGAAGCGTGGCAGCGACGACGAGATCGCCCGCCTCTTCATCGCCCTGGCCCGCGCCGCGGGCTTCAAAGCCTATGCCATGGCCGTCACCGAGCGCCAGAGAAACATTCTCAACACCGGCTACCTCCACTGGGACCAGTTCGAAGACGAGATCGCCATCGTCAACATCGGCGGCAAGGACGTCTTCTTCGATCCCGGCCAGCGCTACTGCGAATACGGCGAGCTCCACTGGATGCACACCCAGGTCCTCGGCATCCGCCAGACCGATAACGGCGTCGCCCCCCTCGAAACCCCCGCGGCTTCCTACACCGAAAACGAAACGATCCGCAACGCCGATCTGCAGCTCGGCCCCGACGGCTCCCTCAAAGGCACGGTGCGCATCACGATGAATGGCGTGGAGGCTCTGCGCTGGCGGCAGGCGGCTCTGCGTACCGACGAGCAGCAGACCAGTTCCGACTTCGAGAAAGAGCTCCAGGCGCGCGTTCCCGCCGGCGTCGTCGTGAAGATGAATCACTTCATTGCACTTACCGACAGCGCCTCCGCTCTGATGGCCGTCGCGGATGTCAGCGGCAGCATGGGCACCGTGGCTGGTCATCGCGTCGTCCTGCCCAGCTCCTTCTTTGAGGCCGGCGTGAAGCCCATCTTTGCCGAAGCGAAGCGCGAGAACCCCGTCGACCTGCGCTTCCCTTACGTTACGGAAGACAAAGTATCGCTGAAGCTGGCTCCCGGCCTCTCCCTCGAAACCGTTCCCACCGCGGTCGCTGTTCCCATGCAGAAGCTCGCTTACTACAAAGCCTCCTATACCAGCGCCGGGGATAACTACAGCGAGCAGCGCATCATCGCGCTCGCGGCCTCCCTTTATAAAAAGGAGGAATATCCCGAGCTCCGCGATTTCTTCCAGAAAGCCAGCGCTCAGGACCAGCAGCAGCTGGTGCTGAAGCGCTCGCCCGTGGAAGCTGCGGCCGCCCAGGGACAGAGCGAATGAGCCGCCGGGCCCCCAGGATGGGCGCCGGAATTCCGCGCCTGCTCCTCACCGCCTGCATTTCCGTCCTGGGATTCTCCACCCTCGCCCACGCCGCCAAAGATGCCCCGCTGCCCGACTGGGTTCTCCAGGCCGCGGCCAATGCGACCCTCAAGCCCGAGTGGCACGACGCCAAAGCGGTCTACCTCCTCGAGGACACCCTCGTCACCGTCGACGCCGGCGGCAACGCCGTACAGCGCTATCGCGCCGTCGTTAAAATCCTGCGCCAGCAGGGCCGCGACTACGCGAAGCCCATCGCCACGTTTTCCGGCGACGCGAAGCTCCAGTCCTTCCACGTCTGGAGCATCGGACCCGACGGCCATCACTACACCATGAAGGATTCCGACTACACCGAAGTCGGCGTCGATGACACCTCGGTCCTCTACGCCGATGACCGCGCCCGCATCGCCGATCCCCCCGGCGCCGATCCCGGCGGCATCGTTGCCTGGGAAATCGAGGAACAACTGCCTTCCTACTTCCGCGAAGACACCTGGGGCTTCCAGAACGAAATCCCCACCCTGCACTCCGTCTACGAAATCGACGTTCCCCCAGGGTGGCATCAGGAAGCCGTCTGGTCCCATCACGCTGCCGTCGCCCCCACAGAAGTCGCGCCCAACCACTTCCGCTGGGAGCAGACCAACATCGACGGCATGGATCTCTCCGACGTGCCCCTCGCGCCCTCCTGGGCCGCGCTTGCCGGACACATGACCGTCCATTTTGCCTCCGACCCCCTGCCCCAGGGCGATGCTCTCTGGACCCGCATCGGCAACTGGTATACCGGCCTCGCCGCGCCCCGCAGCGAAGGCGGCGCCGACATCGCCACCGAAGCCCGGTCCCTCGCCGGAGACGGCGACTACATGGCGCGCCTCGACAAAGTCGCGACCTTCATGCAGCAGCAAATTCGCTACGTCGCCATCGAAATCGGCATCGGCGGATGGCAGCCGCATCCCGCCGAAGACGTCTTCCGCAGCCGCTACGGAGACTGCAAGGACAAAGCCACCCTCATGATCGCGATGCTCGACGCGGTCGGCATCCGCGCCACCTGGCTATCGGTCGACCACCGCCGCGGCCGCATCGACCCCAACGCGCCGTCCCTCTTCGGCGACCATATGATCGTCGCCATCGAGATCCCCCAGGGCTACAACAACCCCCGTCTTCGCGCCGTCGTTACCGCGCGCACCGGCAAACGCTATCTCATCTTCGACCCCACCAACCCCTACGTCGCCATCGGTGAGATTCCCGAAAACGAGCAGGGCGGTTATGGCGTCCTCGCCGCCGGCCAGGACAGCCAGGTCATCCAGCTCCCCGTGCTCAGCCCCGACTCCGATACCACCCAGCGCACCGCGACCTTCCAGCTCGCGCCCGACGGCACGCTCAGGGGCGACGTCACCGTTCTCCGCTCCGGCGCTTCTTCCTGGCGCATCCGCGACCGCCTCTCCATGGAGAGCGACAAGGAGCAGCGCCAGTCCATGGAGGAGTCGCTGCAGGAAGACTTTTCCTCCTTCACTCTGAACCAGGAAAAAACCCTGAACATCCGCCAGCTCGACCAGCCCCTCGAGATGCAGTACGAAGTCACCGCACCCGACTATGCCAAAAATGCCGGCGGCCTGCTCCTCGTGCGCCCCCGCGTCGTCGGCGATCTTGCCCGCGGACTGACCGACAAACCGCGCACGGTTCCCATCAGCTTCGACGGCGTCGGCACATGGCGCGACAACTTCGAGGTGAAGATCCCTGCCGGCTATTCCGTCGACGATGTGCCCGATCCGGTCAGCGTCGACGTGGGTTTCGCCACGTACCACAGCGAAGTCAAAGCCGACGGCGGTGAGCTGCACTACCAGCGCGAATACGTCCTGAAGAAGCTCGTTCTCGACCCCGCCGACTACGGCAAGCTGCGCAAACTGGAAACCGCTATCGCCACCGACGAGAACAGCTCCGCGATCCTCAAAAAGCAATAACCGCCAGCCGCGGGCCCTCGCCGGTCGTCCTGAACCGCCGCGCCCCGCACGGGCTATGCGGACCTGGACGCTCCGCGCCTCCGCGACCCCCTCTGCCTGACCGGCCGCGAGCCCGCGATGAGGATGTCCACCAGTCTCCGCGCGCTTTCCTGCCAGTCCGGTCCCGACTGTACCTGCGAGACGCCGATCAGGGCTCGCAGCAGATCGAACGCATCCAGATCGCTCCGTATCTCGCCGCTCCGCATCGCCCGCCGCACCAGCGCCTCGATGGCTCCCTGGACGAGTCCGCGCGACCCTTCATAGAGTTTCGCCGCGCCTCCGGTGACGCTGTTCAGGGCCGGGGCAATGATGTGCTTCGCCGCGATGTAGTCGACGAACAGCAGCATCCACGCCCGCAGCGCCTCCGTCGGGGGCAGGGTTGCGCTGAATCGGCGCGCCTCCGCTGCCAGCTTCTCCACTTCGCTCCGATAAACGGCCTCGATCAGCGCATCCCTCGTCGGAAAGTGCCGATACAGTGTCCCCGGCCCCACGCCTGCCCGGTTCGCAATCTCGTCCAGGCTCGCGGCCGCGCCAAAACGCGTAAACCCCTCTTTCGCCGCTTCCAGAATGCGCTCCCGGTTGCGCTGCGCATCGATGCGCGGCTTGCGCGTCGCGGGTTGGGGTCGTTCCCTGGTCATTCGCAAAATACTTGCATCCGGAGACAGTCTCCGCTTATCTATTCATGCGGAGATATCCTCCGTTTTATTGGATGCCTCCCGCAACGTCAATCCCCGGGCCATTCGCAACGAATCCCGGACCACAGGAGCAAAGGAACATGCGAGTTTTTGTCACAGGCGCAACAGGATTCATCGGCTCGCGTATCGTCCCGGAACTGCTTGGCGCCGGCCATCAGGTGCTCGGCCTTGCCCGCAGCGATGCCGGCGCTCAGTCCCTCATCGCCGCTGGCGCCCAGGTGCAGCGCGGCGACCTCGACGATCTCGACAGTCTGCGCGCCGGAGCCGCCGGCGCTGACGCCGTCCTCCACACCGCCTTCCGCCACGACTGGACGAGGTTCGCGGAAAGCTGTGAACTGGACAAGCGCGCCATTGAGACAATCGGCTCCGTGCTCCAGGGTTCCGAGCGTCCGCTGCTCGTCACCAGCGGACTCGCGGTCCTCGCAGCTGGCCGCGCCGCGGCCGAGGACGATCCGCCGCTTCCTGTGTCCGCCTCCTATCCCCGTGCTTCCGAAGCAACAGCTGCCGCGTTGGCAGCGCGTGGTGTGAACACGTCGGTGGTGCGCCTTCCGCAGGTCCATGACACCCGGAAGCAGGGCCTGGTGACGTACTTGATCAATATTGCCCGCGAGAAAGGCGTCTCGGCGTACATTGGCGAGGGCCTCAACCACTGGGCCGCAGCGCACGTGCTCGACGCCGCCCGCCTCTACCGGCTCGCGCTGGAGAAGCATGAGCCAGGCGCCAGGTATCACGCTGTCGCTGAAGAAGGTGTCCCGCTGCGCGACATCGCTGAACGGATTGGGCGAGGCCTGAAGGTGCCCGTCGTCGCCATCTCTGCGGAGGAGGCGGCCGCTCATTTCGGATTCCTCGCGAGGTTCGTGGGCATGGACCTTCAGGGTTCCAGCGCGCAGACGCGCGCAAAGCTCGGCTGGAACCCCACCGGGCCTTCGCTCCTCACCGATCTCGCCAACATGCGCTACTCCCAGGACTGAACAGCGTCCTGCAAGCTGCGTGCGAACGCACCTTTGCCAACGAAAGGGAATCCACATGAAAAAGACATGGTTCATCACCGGCGCCTCGCGCGGTTTCGGCCGCATCTGGGCTGAGGCCGCGCTCTCTCGCGGCGACCAGGTCGCTGCTACCGCCCGCAATCGGGACGATGTCGCCGATCTCACCGCACGCTTCGGCGAGGCCGTCCTTCCCCTCGCCCTCGACGTCACCAGGGCCGAACAGGTTCGCCAGGTTGTCGAGCAGGCCTGGGCGCACTTCGGGAGGCTCGACGTCCTCGTCAACAACGCCGGCGCAAGCCTCTTCGCGGCTACCGAGGAAGCAACCGACGACCAGATCCGCGACCTCTTCGACGCCAACTACATCGGGATGGTCCGCGTCCTCCGCGCCGCTCTGCCTCTGCTGCGCCGGCAGCGCAGCGGACACATCCTCGGTGTCTCCAGCGGCCTCGGCATCACGTCGATGCCGCTCATCGGCTTCTACTGCGCGACCAAATGGGCCGTCGAAGCCATGCACGAGGCGCTGGCCCAGGAAGTCAAACCCTTCGGCATCAAAGTGACCCTGGTCGAGCCGGGAGCCTACGCAACCGACTTCGGCAAGTCCGCAACCATTGCCGATGTCCTCGAGCCTTATGCGGAATTTCGGGACCAGATGGTCGCCCGCCTTTCCAGCATGGAACGCGGCGACCCTCACGCCACAATCGATGCCATTCTCCGGCTGGTCGACGCCGAGAATCCTCCGCTGCGTCTGGGGCTCGGCACCACCATTCTGCCCCGCGCCCGCGCCGCCTACGCAGAGCGCATTGCCACCTGGGAAGCCTGGGACGATGTTGCGAACGCGGCCCAGGGGCAGCCCATGAAGATCGAACTGCCCTGGGCGACACTCAGGCAGTCTGGCCGTTAGATCGCGATGAACGACCGGCCTCGAGAACCCCGCCCATACAAAGGGCTGGCTCTGGAGGCTGCACGGTCCGCGTGGAGCCCACCGAACGCAAGGGCATCGCATTTACTGTGTGGTAAACAGCAGGGGTCTCTTCTGCCGTAGAGTGTCAATAGAATCAACAGGATACCAGGGGGTTGACCCCCCGGAACCCCTGCAGTTCCCGTGGCCCGTCGTTTCCCGGCCGGGTTCAGCGATTGGCGAGCGGGCACCGGAATTCCGGCGAAGGGCGGACCTACTGCGGCCGCTTCACGTGGTCCCCCACCTGGGGTTTGCTTGCTCCGCTGAACTTCCCCACCGCCGACCCCGCATCGACGCTGGTGATCGTCAGCGTCCCCACCGGCTGGTCGATCGTCCGCAGCACCGCTCCCGTGGCGGGGTCTTTCACCGTCCGAAGAACCCGGCTCACCGCCAGGGTGTCCCCCACCTTCACCCCCGATGCCGACCCCACGTTAATAATGATGTCGTCGGTCGACGCATCGGCGATCAGCCCGTCCACCGGCGTCGCAGGCGGCGCCGCAACTGCCGGCAGCCCCGGCGCTTTCTGATCCAGACCCGTCGCCACATCAACCACCGAGGCCTTGGTGGCTTCTCCGATGATGGTCTGCCCGAAGTTGGAGCTGCCCATGTCCAGATGCCCGCCCCCGCCGCTCCGCCAGTCGCCCCCGCCGCCCAGCATGTCCGCCCCCGACCGCTTCGATTCTCCGTGTCCGGTCACCGACGCGAGGATCTCTCCCGTGTTCACGTCCACGATGCGCGCTGTGATCTCCACGACCGCCTTGGCTTTGTGGACTCCAAGCCCTCCCAGGCCATACTTGCCCAGCCCGTACCCGCCGCCCCCGGCGCCGTAGTTCTTGTCGTCGCGCCCGAAGGTCGTGATGTCGCCGATGATGATCGTGTCCACCCCCGCCAGGGCGCCGATCTTGGCCGCCGTCGCCGGATCGGCCCGGTTGCTGTTGGAGAAATTCTGCTCGTTGATGATCTTCTCCAGCGCTGCCCGCTCGAAGACCCGGTACGTGCCGTCGTTCACCAGCTCGTTGACGAGCATGTCGGAAATGCCCTTACCGATGTCCTGGTTGGTCCCGAAGATCGCCTGCACGCTGGTCATCACGGTGCCATAGCCGAAATCCATCACCGCCACCCGCCGCTTTTCCTGGGCCGACGCCGACAGCAGGGAGAGAACACTGAGGAGGAGAACCGATAGGGACTTGCGCATACGCTTCATCTCCAATACCTGGGTTGTCACTGGGCTCCGCTCAGGCCTGGTCGCACAGGGCTCGGCGTGGGTTGCGACCGGCGGCTCCCGGGACACGGGGGGCCGCGGAACTGAGCCACTATACCCCGGACCAAAGCCACGGACAACTGAATTTGTGGCGTCCATCCTCGCCGCCCGCTGCGCTGCTCTCCACCGCTGGTCAGGGCAGGCACAGTGGTTCCCGGATGAACCCCGGAGGCATAGTGCGCGCCCCGCCCCGGCGTTTCGCCGGCGACGCCCGGGCTACCTGCGTTCCTTCTGGACCGGCACGACCTGGACCGTCGTATCGCGCATTTCGTTCAGGAAGCGGTTGATGATCGAGCCCCGCATCAGGATGTCCCAGCGGGTGCGAGCTGACTGGCCGAACACCACGTGCGAGATGTTCTCCTTGCGCGCGAACTCGATCAGCGCGTCAGCCACCTTCCGGTCCTTGAGCGTCACCACCCGGGCGCCCAGATCGCGCGCCATCCGCTCGTACTCCTCGAGCCGGGCAAAAGCAGCAGGGTCGCCATGCCGGTGGTCGGTGTCGGGCGTCTCAACGTAGACCACATACCAGTTGGTGGCCAGGCGGCCGGCAATCCGCGCCCCCACCCGAATCAGCCGCTCCATGCCGGACCGCGGGGTCAGGCAAACCATTACCTTTTCCGGAATCGGCGCCTGCTCGAGTCCCTGATTGCGCCGATACTCCGCGGCTGCGGTCCCTACCTGCTCGGCGGTGGTTCGCAGGGCCAGCTCGCGCAGCATGTTGAGGTTGCCCTTGCGAAAGAAATTGGCCAGCGCCTGTTCGACCTTTTCCGGCGCGTAGATCTTTCCCTGGCGAAGCCGGTCGCGCAGTTCGTCGATGGTGATGTCGACGTTCACCACCTCGTTGGCGCGGCGCAGAAAGCTGTCCGGAACGGTCTCGCGAATCTGCGTGCTGGCCGAGCGCGCCACGGCATCGTTTAGCGTCTCCAGGTGCTGGACGTTCATCGCCGTCATCACGTTGATGCCGGCGTCGAGCAGTTCGAGCACGTCCTCATACCGTTTATGGTTGCGCGAACCGGGGACGTTGCTGTGCGCCAGCTCATCCACAATGCACCAGGCCGGATGGCGCGCCAGAATCGCCTCAACGTTCATCTCGCGAAGCGTGACGGATCGATACTGAATCTCCTGAAGCGGGATGATTTCGAGGCCTTCGACCAGAGCGGCGGTTTCGGCGCGGCCGTGCGCCTCAATCAGGCCGATGACGATGTCGATGCCCTGCCGGCGCATAAGGTGCGCGTCCTCCAGCATCCGGTAGGTCTTGCCTACGCCGGGCGCGGCGCCAAGGTAGATGCGCAGCCGGCCGGGTTCGTGCGCGCTCTGCGCAGACGTGAGATCGTGCGGACCGGCAGATGGATCCGGCGGGGGAATCGGAGGCGTTGTGCTCATCCCACCTCCACCGGATGGCGATCCGGCTCCGCAACGGCAATCGGAAGGGTGAAGCGGAACGTGGTTCCGGCGCCGAGGCGGCTTTCGACCGAAACCTGGCCGCCCTGGGATTCGACCAGGCGCCGCACCAGTGCCAGGCCCAGCCCGGAGGTGCCGCTGTTGGGGTCTCCCGTAAAGCGGCCGAAGATGGTGGGCAGGCGTTCCGCTTCGATGCCGCGGCCGTTGTCGTGAATGAAAAACTGAACGCGATCCGGCTGCTCGGTCGCGCCGACACGGATATGTCCTCCATCCGGCGTATAGCGAATGGCGTTGGTAATGAGGTTTTCGAGGATCGTGCGCAGCGCACGCCGATCGGCCTGCACATACGCGACATCCTCAAACGCCAGGAGTTCGATGTCGATGTTCCTGTCGCGGGCCGCATCGCGGCAACGGACGACGGTGTCGCGCAGCGCATCGATCGGGCGGATCCTCTCGAGTCGCAGCTGGCGGCGGCCGGTTTCGAGTTCCGCAACTTCGATCAGATCGAGCATCAGGTCGTCCAGCTGCTCGGCTTCGTGAGCGGCGCTGGTCGCCAGTTCCATCTGCAGCGGCCGAAGCTCGCCGGTGTGCCCCTGGGTTAAAGCATAGAGCGAAAGCCGGAGGCGGCGAATCGGCTCGCGCAGCTTTTGCGAGGCGACGGCCAGAAAACGCGATTTGAAGCGATCGACTTCGGCGATCTCCGTCACGTCCTCGAGAAGCGTGACTGCGCCGAGCAGTTTGCCTTCGCTGTCGCGCATCGGGGTGGTGCGCAGGCGGTAACTTCGCTCTGCCTTTCCAATGCGCAGGGGCAGCAGCGCCGCTTCACCTTCTTCGCCGGTCATGGCCCGCTGCATGGAAACGGCAGAACGAATGGCGCTGAGGATCTTATCCCCGCCCGGCGTGCTGGCCAGAACCATTCGATTCACCTCGGCGCCGCCCGAGGCTCCGCCAAGAAGCTCAGCGGCGGCCTGGTTGAGCTGAAGAACCTGACCTTTGCTGTCGGTGACGATGACCGGTTCAAAAATAGACCGGACAACGGCATCGGCGAGCTGGAACTCCATCTGCCGCCTGCCTGACTCAGTTTCACGCAGGTCGCGCAGGCGTATGGCGAGACGGTTCAGCTCCGTCGCAATGACGCCGAGATCATCCCTGGATCGCCACTCGACACGCTGGTGAAGATCGCCCTGACCGATGCGGCGTGCGACCTTCGCTGTCCTGCGCAGGGGCACAATGACCAGGATCAGCATCACGGCAGAGATGACCGTAGCGGCCGCGATGGAGAGACCGCAGGCCGCGATCAGGCGGGCCCGCAGTTCCTCCTGTTGGCCGCGCAAAGCGGTCACGCTGGTATAGCGCAGCGCCGAGAGCTGGTCCAGATCGGCGCGGAGTTCGATGTGGATCGACTCCAGCTGGCGCGTTAGCTCCCCCGGGTCCGCAGGCGGACGCCGCACGAGCAGGGCGTGCTCATGCGGGAGACGCTCCACCGGGAGAGAAGGATCGAAGCTGTGTACCTCGTCCACGGCGGCGTCGAGCAGGTCCTGACTGCGCGCGGCCTGTTGACGAAATTCCGAGAGAGTGGAATTCCCGGTGGCAATGCGGGCCGCGATCAGCTCCTCATGGGCCACTGCCCCCTGAGCCGAGGCGAGCGAAGCGACAGCGGTTTCCGCGACCCGGACCTGGGCGTCGAGAGCCGCCAGATGCACAAAGGAAGTGCGCACCAGCATGCTGACCGTGGTGACCAGCGCGGTGAGCAGAAGGCAGCCGAGAATGAGCCGTTGATAGAGACTCAGCATAGGCGGTGCGCGACAGCGGTTCCCGAATCTTGAGCGTAGTGGGGTGAGGATCGCGATGCAAGCAAAGAAGTGCTATTCCCTGCCGCGATAGCGGCGCAGAACGTCGTCGAGCGTCAGCATGCCCTCCAGCGTCCCGCGGCTGGCCCGATTGTGGACGGGAAGAAAAGGCCAGCGAGGGAAGTAATGGAGCGCGGAATCGAGGGGCATGTCGGGAAAGAGCAGGGGTGTGCGATCTTCCTTCAGAGCGCGCTGGACGGGAGTCTCCGGGGCAAGGGTGGCGGATGCGGCGGTGAGCTCATCGCTGCCGAGCGCATACCAGGTGCCGTCAATCAGACGGACCATACAACCTTTGGCCTTTGCCTCGGAAACGGCCTGCGAGACCGCCCGTAGACTCTCGCTGCCGCCGACGATCGGAACGCCGACCGGTTGAAATGCATCTTCGATATGCAGAACCGATTCCTCGCGCTGCTCCTCCATCGAAGGCAGATCGAGGCCGTCCTGTTGCGTGAAGATTTCAAAGATGCCCACCGGCTGCAAACTGCGGGAGATCAGGAACGCGAGGGTGTTGGCCAGGATGATGGGCACAATGATGGAGTAATTGCCGCTGATTTCCAGCACCATGAAGACCGAGGTGAGCGGGACGCGCAGGAATCCGGCGAAGAGCACGCCCATGCCGACCAGGGAATAAGCGCCGACGGTCCCGGTAAGGTGCGGGAAGAAGTGCTTCTCAAACGCCCCCACGGCGCCCCCCAGCATCGCGCCGATGAAGAGGGTAGGAGCAAACATGCCCCCCGGGGTGCCGCTCGAAAACGAAACTGTGGTGGCGGCGAGCTTGAGGAAAACCAGAGCGAGGAGCACTTCCCAGACAAACTGGCCGTGCAGGGCCTGGTCGATGACATCGTAGCCGACGCCCATCACCTGGGGGAACCCGAAGAATCCGATGGCTCCGACCATGAGGCCGGCGATTGCCGGCTGCAGAAAGATGCTCCAGCGGGGAAGTGCGCGAAGCCGCGGCCGCAGAAACCCAAGGATCAGAGAAAAGACGGGAGCCAGCAGTCCGCCGAAAACACCCAGCACGGCGTACGCCATGAGCTCACGGAAGCTGAGGAACTCAATCGAGGGGATGCGGAACATCGGCTCCGCCCCCATGAAGCCGCGGACAACGACGACGGAGGAGATCGCGGCGAGAACAAGGGAGCCGAGAACGGCGGCGCTCCAGCTGCCGATGACTTCTTCAATGACGAAAAGGATGGCGGAAATCGGAGCGTTGAAAGCGGCGGCGAGGCCCGCTGCCGCGCCGATGGGCGCGAACATCCGCAGCCTCTGACGGGAAAGCCGGAGATTGCGAGCAATAATGGAGGCCACTCCGGCCCCGATCTGCAGGGACGGATCCTCGGGTCCCAAAGAGTGGCCGGCGCCGATGGCCAGCGCTGCGGTAATGAATTTGCCGATGACGGTGCGGAACGAGATGTAGCCCTCATAGACATAGAGGGCGGCTTTGGTTTGATTCACACCGCTGCCGCGGGCCGCCGGAAAAAGCCAGATCACCAGCGCCGAAACAACAAGTCCGGCGATGGCGGGAACGAACAGGAGACGGTACTGGCCGCCGTGCGGAGCCGAACCCAGGGTAAGGAGGCGAATCCATTCGATGGCGATGCGGAAGGCCACCACCAGCAGACCCGAGATGACCCCAATAAAGATGGAAAGAACGAGGAAGAGGCGTTCGTCGCGGGTCGGGGCGATTCGTTCAATGGTTGCGGCAACGCCCGAGGGTGGCGCCGCTGGAGGCGGAGAAGGGGGGATCGAGTCACCCGCTGGAGCGGAAGGTGCTTCGGGGACGGGAATTCCAACGCTGCCTGCGGTCGACGAACTGGGGGCCATGGCTTGAATCGACGGATCGAGCATTTATTGCTGTTCCACCGCGTCGGGGTTTTCGGCGATGCGCAACAAATAGGCGTCATCTCCGGTGGGTGCTCCGCACACGCCGGCCGTAACAGTTTCCGTGTCGTAGGCGAGCTGGACAATGGTCTGTTCAAGATCGGGTTGCTGTTCGAGTTTCGAGGCGGTGAGCGTGGACGGCAGCTGACCCCACTGGGACACCAGGCTTGCCAACTGCGACGACGGAGCCGAAGCGCTGGAGGCCGTGCAGCCGGTAAGGCGCCGGCGGGCGATGTCTCTCAGGGCAAGCACGCGGTCGGCGCGAAAGCGCGGAGCCAGATCCAGGGACGGGTAAAGCAGAAGTATGTGGTTGGAGGTATCAAGAATGTTCTGATCCGCCGTCTTCTCGTTGCCCGGGAGTTTCGCGGCGAGAGGACTGGCCAGAGCCCGACCCATGGATGCATCGGCGATGCGATACATGCCCAGGACAAAAGCCGTACGCCCGGCGCCTTCCAGCGCGGCGAAGGGAGGCTCCCGGCGGGAAGCCAGCGCTTGATAAATGCTCAGGGCATCCTGAGGAGCGTTGGCCTGTTCGAGCAAACCCGCAATCTCTATTTTGATATCGGGATTGTCGGGCGCGTTTCCGGCGGCGATCAGGAGTTGGTTATGCGCCGAATTGTATTCGCGCCGCGAAATGAGGTAACGAGCCATCTCCAGACGCACCTGGCGCCGGCGATCGTAGCCGTTGCCCTGCCAGGTTCCATCCAGAGCCGACTGGTAATAGAGGATGGCCTGTTTCTCATTGCCGGCCTTCGCGGCCAGGCGGGCCAGCTGCAGATTGATCGTGCCATCGCCCGGCGCCGACTCGCGAAGGGTCGTGAAGTAGGCCGTCGCTTCCTGGATTCTTCCCGCGTCGGCCAGCGCCGTGGCCAGCTCGATTTCGGTCGTGCGGCTGGGCACGTAGGCCAGAGCCGAGCGAAGGTCATCGACTGCTATTTCAGGATGGCCCTCGCGCAACGCCGTCTCGCCGCGCGCCTTCCAGCGGGCTCCCAGCTCCTGCTGGTGGTTGGTGAAAGAGCGGAAGAGCAGAAGGGTCAGAATGAAGATGACCGCTGTGATGAGAAACAGGGTGAGCAGGGAAACGGCGTCCTGAAGAATGAGACGCCGGCGTGCCAGCCGTTCTTCCGGGGTGAGAATCGTGGGCGCGTGGGTTGTCGCCATCTACTCTATCTTCCCAGATTTGCGCGCGAGTTCGGAACGTCGGGGACCCGTGGGGCGGAATTTCCAATCGGAGGGTTCGCAGCGGTAGGATGAGGAACAGGCGGCGCAGGGGATGAACCTCGAGGAGAAGGACCGGGCACTGGAAGAGCGGCTGCGGCATCTCGACAGCCTGATTGTCGCGTACTCCGGCGGCGTGGATTCTGCTTATCTGGCATGGACCGCGCATCGCGTGCTGGGGGCGCGGATGGTGGCCGCGATCGCGGATTCGGCTTCCCTGGCGCGGAGTCATTATCGGGACGCGATCGCTTTCACAGAGGAGACACACATTCCGTTGCTGGTTCTGGAAACAAAGGAACTGGAGCGCGAGGCCTATGCGCTGAACAACGGGGATCGCTGCTTTCACTGCAAGGACGAACTGTTCACCGTTCTGGAGACGGAGCGTGTCCGGCGGGATTTCGCCGCCGTCGCCTACGGGCTCAACGCCGACGATGGAACAGATTTCCGGCCGGGGCAGCGCGCGGCGGCCGAACATCGTGTCGCGGCTCCGCTGGCCGAAGTTGGGCTGACCAAGACAGAGATTCGTGCCCTCGCTCAGGCAGCCGGGTTGCGGGTGTGGGATAAGCCCGCGTCGGCCTGTTTGTCCTCCCGCATCGAGTATGGAAGGCGGGTGACGACGGAAATGCTGCGCCAGGTCGAGGACGCCGAAGAGGCGTTGCGGGGGCTGGGGCTCCTGCGATTCCGTGTTCGACATCATGGGAGCGTGGCGCGGATTGAGATTGCGAAAGAGGAGATGGGAGCGGCACTCGATCCGGATTTCTTTCGCCGGATGGCAGCGGCCGTCCACACTGCGGGCTTTCCCTATGTTGCCGTTGACTGCGACGGCTACCGCTCCGGGTCAATGAACGAGCTGTTGCCCGCCGAAATGCTGGCAGGGAAGGGCCGAGGCGGCGACCGGGCGTCGTAATTTCCCATGACCATCGGGACGATTGAATGTTTTGCGGGGATCTCCGGGGATATGCTGCTCGGCGCACTCATCGACGCAGGTGTGCCGATGGAGCTCCTGCAGAGGGCCGCCTCTGCGCTGGGCATCGGCGCCGAACTGCGCATCCATTCGGTGGATCGCGGCGGCATTCGCGCGACGAAGGTCGACGTACTGGGGAACGGGGTGCTGGCGGAAAAGAATTCAGACCCGCACGCGCACGGCGTGGACGAGGAAGGGGACCATCACCACCGCGGCGGTCCTGCGCACGTTCATGGGCGCCACTGGCCGGAGATTCGGGAGCTGATTGCCGCAGCTGCGTTGCCGGAGGGGGGCAAAGCGATTGCCCTTCGCGCATTCGAACTACTGGCGGCGGCCGAGGGGAAGATTCATGGGATCGCCCCGGAGAAGGTTCACTTCCATGAAGTCGGCGCCGTCGATGCGATTGCCGACATCGTGTGCGGAGCGGTGGGGCTCGACTCACTGCGAGTGGACAGGTGGCTGTGTTCGGCGGTCAATGTTGGCAGCGGATTCGTGAACTGTGCGCACGGAACGCTGCCGGTTCCGGCACCGGCGACAGCCGAGTTGCTGAGGGGGATTCCGTTCTATGCCGCGGGTCCTCCGATGGAGATGACCACGCCGACCGGCGCGGCGATGCTGCGAGCGCTGGACTGCGAGTTCAATGCGAACGTGCCGGTCGAGATCGATCGGATTGGCTATGGAGCCGGCGGACGGAATCCTGAGGGTTTCGCGAACGTACTCCGGCTGTCGCTCGGGACGGCGTTCCCGGCGAGGGAGCGGGGCTACTCGGCCGATCGGGTTGTGATGCTGGAATGTGCCATCGACGACACAACGCCGCAGATTCTGGCGCATGCCATGGAACTGGCGCTGGAGCACGGTGCGCTGGATGTGATGACCGCGCCCGTCGCGATGAAGAAGGGGAGACAGGGCACTCTGATCACGGTGCTGTGCAGGCGCGAGAAGGAAGAGGACCTGGAGAGGCTGCTGTTCAGAGAAACGACGACGCTGGGAATTCGCAGGCACGAGGAAGAGCGCGTTGTCCTCGACAGGGAATTTATAACCGTCGACACGCAATACGGGAAGATTCGGATGAAGGTCGCGTCTGCCGGAACAGCCATCCTGCAGGCGACGCCGGAGTACGAGGACTGCCGGCGCGCGGCGCGCGAGCACGACGTCGCTTTGCGGACGGTGATGGAGGCGGCGCGGGCAGCTTACAGCGCAGCTGACACGGAGAAAACCAAAGCGTGACACGCGAAATGCTTCTTCATCTGCTGGAGAGCGTGCAGGCGGGCGAGACAACGCCGGCAGCGGCGCTGCGCGAACTGGCTCGGTTGCCGTACGAAGACACCGGGTTTGCGCGCATCGATCACCACCGGGCGCTCCGGCTGGGCTTGCCGGAGGTCATCTACGCGGCAGGAAAAACTCCTGCCCAGGTGGCGGACATCTTCTCGCGCATGGCAGCCGCCGGCGGAAGCGTTCTGGCCACGCGGGCCGATGCCGATGCCTACGCAGCCGTGAAGCTGTGCGTGCCCGGTGCCGTTTATCACGAGCAGGCACGGATCATCGGTCTGCCCGGTGCCGATGCCGCCGGGAAGACCGGGCCGATTGCCGTAGTCTGCGCGGGAACCAGCGATTTGCCGGTCGCTGAAGAGGCGGCGACCACCGCCGAGTATCTGGGCCTGGAGGTTACGCGTCTGTGGGACGTGGGAGTGGCCGGCCTCCACAGAATCCTTGCTGCGCGAGAAGGTTTGAACCTGGCGAGAGCCGTCATTGTCTGCGCCGGGATGGAAGGAGCGTTGCCCAGTGTTGTCGGCGGCCTGGTCGCCGCCCCGGTCATCGCAGTGCCCACCAGCGTCGGATATGGCGCTGCGTTCGGCGGTGTGGCAGCCCTGCTGGGAATGCTGAATTCCTGCTCGCCGAATGTATGCGTGGTGAACATCGACAACGGTTTTGGCGCCGCCTATGTTGCCGCGATGATGCTCCGCAACCAGACAGTTGCCGGGGCCGGCACTGACCTTCACAACAAGGAAGAACTCACCGCCGACCACCAGTAGGCAATTCCACAGCTTGCTGAAATCAGACCGCTGCGGGAGTCTTCTTCGGTTTCTTTGAAAGCAGCCAGAGCATGGCAAGGACCGCGAACAGAGAAGCGACGCCGGCCAGGCCGAGGATGCGCAACACCGCTACCGTGTAGCGCCCCTGCGAAGGCGAGTAGTTGCAACAATAGAGAAGCACCAGATCGCTGAGTGTTCCGATATGGCGTGAACTGGCCTGGATGATTGCGAGACGCACGTCCCGCGACTGATAGTCGACGCCGAAGAGATATTTCGAGAGTCGCCCGTCCGGTGTGGCGATCATGATCACGCTGGAATGCGCAAACTGATCCATTTTTCCATCGGGACCGGGGACCCGTACGTAGTGAAAGCCTGTGGCCTCGGCGAGGTCGGTGATCGATGACTGAGGGCCGGTAAGGAAGTGGACCGCGCCGGTCGCAGCGGCACTGGAGTCATCGAGCATGGAAAGAAAATGCTGCTTTTCCGATACGGCGCCCGCGGGTGTGTCGGAGGGATCGATGCTGGCCACGACAACGTCGTACTCATGTCCGGCGTGGAAGCCGCTCTCGCGCAGAGCCGATGCCATCCCCTGGAGGACCTGGGGGCAGAGTAGCTTGCAGTCGTAGTACATCAGCGCCAACATGACGGGACGATTGTGGTTGAAGAAATCACCCAGCTTCACCCCCCGGCCGGATTCATCCTTGAATGCGTCATGAAGAGGCAGGGCGCGGTTGAGATTCTGATCGATACCGGCATGTTTCTGCCAGGCTGGCGCTTGTTGCGCAGTCGCCCCGACGGGCTGGTCAGCCGAGTATTGCGCCTGAACGGCGCCGACGGTAAAGAAAAGACCAAGGCTGACGACGGCAAGGGAGAGGCGTGGACGAATCACTCTCCAGCATACGCCGCAAACGTGTCGTTTCAGGGGAGCGGACGCAGCACGACTGTTTTTCCAGTGTGGGCAGACTGCCGGGCCGCATCGAGAATCTGCATCACCACGATGTTGGTGTCGAGCGAGCTGAGGTCGTGGTCGGGATCGACCTGGCCGCGAATGACCGCCGCGAGATAGTGCAGGGAAGTGTCGTTGGGCGCCTGGAGTGGAGGAATTCCAAGAGTAACTTCGGGAGAGGCCTCGTTGACGCGCTCGTGAATCAGGGTTGGGTTCACGGCGACCGCGTAGCCTTTGGTTCCGTAGACCTCCGCATCCTTCCGGCCAAAGGGCCAGTCCCAGGAGGGCATCAGCACGGCCTGCGCATGGGAGTAGCGAAGGATCACGGTGGCGTCATCGTCGACCCGGGGGTAGATCTCAGGCTTGTCGGTTTGTGCGACGGCTGTGACGCTGATCGGCGCCTCGCCGTGCATGAGCCAGGTTATAAGATCGGCGCCGTAACACCCGAAATCGTAGAGCGCGCCCGCACCGTTCTGAGCCGGATCGGTGAGCCACTTCAGAAACTCCGGCTGGACGCCGATTTCCTGTGGCCCCTGATGCCCGTCATGGAAGACGGCTTTTCGGAGGTCGCCCAGACTCCCGTGGCGGAGCAGATCGTACAGAGCGCGATTGCTGGGATACCAGGTGGTTTCGTAATTCACGAGTACCTGGATGTTGTGATCGCGGGCAACACGCCGAATGGCGAGCGCGTCGTCGAGGGAGATGGTGAGAGGCTTCTCGACCATGACATCGACCTTGTGTTCCGCGGCTGCCTCGATCACCCGTCGGTGTTGCGCGATGGAAGTGTAGACAAGCAGGGCCTGAGGGTGCTGGTGTGCGAACAGGTCGTCGAGAGTCGGGTAGAACAGGCTGTGATCGAGATGGAATTGCTGTTCGTATTTCGAGACGAGGGCGGGATCGGCATCCACGATGCCCACCAGCCTGGCGTCCTGCTGCTTAGAAAACTGTTGCAGAAATCCCACGACATGGCCGTGCTCAAGGCCGACGATGGCCACTCGGACCGGTGGTGTCTGCGCGATGAGACGAAACGGCAAAAGAGCCGATACGACGGCGATGAGGAAAAGAGTGGCTGGGAGCAACCGTGGGTGCATGGAATCATGTTACCGCCGTAAACAAAACCGGACCTGTTCCCGTTGCCACGCCGGTTTACGGAGTGTTAGCTTGGGTATTCGACTCGTCCACGGAATTCAGCCGGCACAGCCCATCAACGAAGGAAATCAGGACACATGCAGACCACTTATAACGGACTCGCCCTGCCCAAAGATGGCGAGGCGGTTCAGTATGCGAATGGGAAGTATACAGTTCCGGATCGTCCGGTCATTCCTTTTATCGAAGGTGACGGTACAGGACGCGACATCTGGCGCGCCTCGCAGCGGGTTTTCGACGCGGCCGTGGAGAAGGCGTACGGCGGCAGGCGCGCCGTGAAGTGGTTTGAGATCTTCGCCGGAGAGAAGGCATTCCGTGAATTCAAAACGTGGCTGCCGGACGACTCAGTGAAAGCGGCGACGGATCTGCGTGTCTCGATCAAGGGGCCCCTGACGACGCCGGTCGGCGGCGGAATTCGTTCGCTGAATGTCGCGCTGCGCCAGATTATGGATCTTTACGCATGCGTGCGTCCGGTCAAGTACTACTCCGGCGTACCCAGCCCCGTGAAGCATCCGGAAAAGCTGGATGTGGTTATCTTCCGCGAGAACACGGAAGACGTGTATGCCGGCATTGAGTTCCGGGAAGGGACGGCGGACGCGAAAAAACTGATCGGATTCCTGAACGGCGAGATGCTGAAGGGAGGGAAGAAGAAGATCCGCGAGGATTCCGGTGTGGGTATCAAGCCGATTTCGATTACCGGGACAAAGCGCCTGGTGCGGTACGCGATCCGGCACGCACTGGCGACCGGACGGAAGACGGTCACGCTGGTGCATAAAGGAAATATTCAGAAATTCACGGAAGGCGCGTTCCGCGAGTGGGGTTACGAAGTTGCGGTCCAGGAATTCCGCGCCGACGTCGTGACCGAGCGCGAGAGCTGGATCCTGGGAAATGTGGAGGCGAATCCGGCGCTGACCATCGAACAGAACGCGGCGCTGATCGAGCCCGGCCTGGAGTTTGGGAATGATGAGTTCAGGCAGGCACTCTACGCGGAAATCAAGAGTGTACTGGATACGATCGGGACGTCCCACGGTAACGGACAATGGAAGAAGAAAGTGCTCATCAATGATCGTATTGCGGATTCGATCTTCCAGCAGGTGATCATCCGGCCTGAAGAGTACAGCATTCTCGCCTGCCCGAATCTGAACGGCGACTACGTCTCCGACGCGTGCGCGGCTCAGGTGGGCGGCCTGGGGATTGCGCCCGGGGCAAACATCGGCGATGGGTACGCAGTGTTTGAGGCGACTCATGGAACAGCCCCGAAGTACGCCGACAAGGATGTCATCAATCCGGGTTCCGTGATCCTGAGTGGCGTCATGATGTTCGAATTTCTGGGCTGGCCGGAAGCCGCGAAGCTGATCGAAAGTTCGATGGAGAAAACGATTCAGCAGAAGTTTGTCACCTATGACTTCGAGCGGCAGATGCCGGGCGCGACCAAGGTGAAGACCAGCGAATTCGCGACACGCATGATCGCAAATATGTGAAGCGGAAACTTCCGGCGAATGCCGGTCCATGAATGGAGCAATGAGGAACAGTATGCGGAAGAAAGTCACCATTGTAGGTGCGGGGAACGTAGGAGCCACAGCGGCACACTGGATTGCGGCGAAGGAACTTGCCGATGTGGTCCTCATCGATGTGATCGAAGGAATTCCCCAGGGGAAGGGTTTGGACCTTCTCGAGGCGATGCCCATTGCGAAGACAGATTGCCGGGTCATCGGCACGAACGATTACGCCGACACTGCGAACTCTGACATCGTTGTGGTTACAGCCGGGATCCCGCGCAAGCCCGGTATGAGCCGTGACGATCTTCTGCAGACGAATTACAAGATCATGTCGGATGTGGTGGGAAAGGTGACGGCTGTCTCTCCGAATTGCATCCTCATCATCGTTTCGAATCCTCTGGATGCGATGGCGCAGGCGGCCTTCCGCCAGGCGAAGTTCAACCGCGAGCGCGTGATTGGGATGGCAGGCGTGCTCGATTCGGCGCGATTCCGGACCTTTATCGCTCAGGAACTGAACGTATCCGTCGAAAATGTGACGGCCTTCGTCCTCGGCGGACACGGAGATACGATGGTGCCCCTGCCGCGCTACTCGAGCGTCGCCGGAATTCCCATCACGGAACTCATTTCCAAAGAGCGCATTGACTCGATCGTGCAGCGCACGCGTGACGGCGGCGCGGAGATTGTGAAGTATCTGAAAACCGGCAGCGCTTACTATGCCCCTTCCGCGGCGACCGTCGAAATGGTCGAAGCTATTCTGAAGGACAAAAAGAAAATCCTGCCCTGCGCGGCGTTTCTTGATGGCGAGTACGGCATCCGCGGATACTACATCGGAGTGCCGTGCAAGCTTGGGACGCGTGGGTTGGAACAAATCATAGAAATCAAACTGACAGCGGAGGAAGACGCGGCGTTGAAGAAGAGCGCCGACGCGGTGAAGGAGCTGTGCTCGGTAATCGGTGTCTAAGCGCGCGCACGCAGAAACGCGATTACATGGTCGGCTTCGACAACGCCAACCAGCTTGCCGGCCTTATCCACGACCGGCAGAGCGCGGAGGTTGTACTTATCGAACAGTTCCGCCACATCGTTTTCGTGCCGGTCGAACTGAACCGATATGAAGCGCGGTTCACTCAGAACTTCGAGACGGGTTTCCGGCCGCGCCAGCACGAGTCTGGCCAGGGGAACAACGCCTTTCAGCACTTCGCCGGAATCGATCAGATAAATTTCCGTCACGGTTTCCGGATCGCCTTCAAAGCCGCGCAACGCACGAATACCATCGGAGACCATCGCGCTCACGGGTACCGCAATGTACTCCGTAGTCATGCGGCCCGCTGCAGAGTCCTCCCGGAACTCGAGCAGTTCCTTGACCTCCTGGCGCTCCTCGGGATCCATCTCTTCGAGAATGGCTTCGGTACGTTCCTCCGGGAGTTCGGCCAGAAGATCGGCCGCAGCGGAGGGATCCATCTCCTCGACGATGCCTGCGGCCGTTTCCGAGTCCAGTGCCTGGACCAGGGATTTCTGTAGCTTTGGCTCAACCTCTTCCAGTGTTTCTGCAGCCACTTCCTCGTCGAGAGTACGCAGCACGGCTTCTCTTTCCGCGGGCGCCAGATCTTCCAGAATGTCGGCGATGTCGGACGGGTGCAGCTGTGCGAGCCGCTCATGTTCGATGTTCAGCTTTACGCGCCGCGTCGGATCTACCTCGATCATGTCGACGAAGTTCCAGGGAATCACCCGCGGCGGGAGCCGGGAGACGAGGTTCTCCAGCGTACGCCTGGGCAGTGTGCCGCTGAGCAGGCGCCGCGCCGCACCGCGCAGGCCGACCTCGACTTCCATCACACAGAGTTCGTCGTCACTGCCGTTGGATTGCCAGCGCAGGTTAACGTCATTCACCCTGACGACTTTGCGGCCATGGACGTCGATAATCTGACGGTCGAGGAGATCCTGGCGCAGCAAAATGAAGTTCTCATCGCCCTGAATGGTGCTGAGCGTTGCATCCGGGCGGAGTTCCAGAGCGCCGCCGGAAGTCCACCGCACCTGCTTTGAGGAAACAATCTCAACCCCTTTGCGGGTTTTCAGCACAAGCCCCGCCACGCGACCCGCCTCATCGCCGGTGCCGACCGCGACATCCCTGAGGCGGCCGCGCACCCTGCCCGTCACGCTCGTGATCGGGGTCCCGAGAATGGCTGTCAGAGATCGCAATGGTGCTTCGTCTGCCATGATTCGGATCTCGGCTTGAGTGTACCAGCCATCCTGCAGCGCAAGCGGGGAGGCGTCCCTGAAGAAAGGCCAGGCATTTTGTTCGGTGAACCGGGCCAGGTACCCTGGGGGCATGATTGATCATTCAGCGTGATTTCCATGAACTGGTTTTCATTGACTGAACAGCGACACGGACATACACTCAGCGCTGGGCGTGTCGGCGGGAGGCAGCAAATCTGGCCGCGGCCGCCGACGCAGATCTTTGCCTCTCATGTCCTCAGGAACTACCCGGTACGCGCCGCAATCGGATCGTGTGAAGCTCGTCGTCGCTTCCTCGGTCATGCTCACCTTTATTTCTTTTTGGCGAGCTGCGGCCGTGGTCCTCAACGATCTGGGATCATCCGCGTTTTACGCCGGTGGCATCGCCGAACAGGCGGTAGGAAAGGCTGCGCCCTGGTTCATCCTCGGCGTGATGTTGTTTTCCTTCGCCGTGCGTTCCGTCTATGTGGAAAGCTGCTCCATGTTCACGCGCGGTGGAGTGTACCGCGTTGTCAAGGAAGCTTTGGGCGGAAACTTCGCCAAGCTCAGCGTCTCGGCCCTGATGTTCGACTACATCCTCACCGGACCCATTTCGGGGGTATCGGCGGGGCAATACATCGTCGGTCTGCTGAACGAACTACTCAATGTGGGGGCCGGCCATCGCTGGTTGCCGGCGAACCTGCTGACGTGGGCGCATGGCGCGAGCCCCTTGCCCATCAACGAAACATCGGCTTTGTTTGCCGCCGCCGTCACGATCTATTACTGGTGGCAGAACATCAAGGGGATTGAGGAATCGACTGACAAGGCGCTGAGCGTCATGCAGGTCACCACGGTGATGGTGGTGCTGCTGCTGGGATGGGGCTGGATCACGGCATTTCATATGCATGCCAGGCTGCCTCCGCTGCCCGTCCCCGCAAATCTGCACTTCTCTCGAGATGCGCTTGGGTTTCTTGGCGGTACGCGGCTCGCCTCCATGCTGGGCTTGTTCGGCATCCTGATGGCTTTCGGGCACTCCGTGCTGGCGATGAGCGGCGAAGAGACGCTGGCACAGGTGAATCGCGAGATCGAGCACCCGAAACTGAAGAACCTGAAGCGCGCCGCGATTGTCATTGCCATCTACAGCTTCATCTTTACCGGGGTCGGGACGCTGCTGGCGACGATGATTATCCCCGACAGCGTTCGCGTGCCGGTCTATCGCGACAACCTGATTGCAGGCATGGCGATGTATATGTGGGGACCTCAGATCCTGCGTATCATCTTCCGGGTTTTCGTTGTTATCGTAGGTTTTCTTATTCTCTCGGGTGCCATCAACACGTCCATCATAGGGTCCGCAGGCGTGATGATGCGCATTGCCGAGGATGGAGTGCTGACCGACTGGTTTCGGAAGCCCCACCGCCGCTTTGGAACAAGCTATCGCATCATCAATCTGATTACCGGCCTGCAGTTATTCACGATCATCGCGAGCCGCGGCAATGTGATCACTCTGGGTGAAGCCTATGCCTTCGGAGTCATCTGGAGCTTCACCTTCAATTCGCTGGCCATGCTCGTCCTTCGCTGGAAGTACAAGGGAGAGCGTGGGTGGAAAGTGCCGGTCAACATACGGTTGGGAGGCACCGAATTCCCTGTCGGTCTTTTCTGTGTATTTCTCACGCTGTTAACCATCGCTTTGGTCAATCTGGCAACCAAGAGCGTAGCAACCGAGAGCGGCATCGCCTTCACTGCGGTTTTCTTCACGATTTTTGCGATATCGGAACGCCGGAACGCCGCGAAACATCAGCTGACCCAGCAGCAGATGAAGGAGCACTTTCAACTCGAGCAACAGGACACCATCGGTCGCGAGGAGTTACAGGTCCGCCCTGGTGGAGTCCTGGTCACGATGCGAGATCCCGTCAATCCCTATGCCCTCAAGTGGGCCCTGGCCCGAACGCGGACCGATCAGCAGGATATTGTGGTTCTTACCGCACGAATCATGGGTGCCGGTGGCCCGGAATACGTCGACAATCAGATCTTCAGTGAACACGAACAGATGCTGTTTACCAAGGCTGTTTCTGTAGCCGAGAGCTTCGGGAAACATATCTCACTGCTTGTTGTGCCTGCCGGAGATATCTTCGCGGCGCTCGTGCAGGCGGCAAATTCACTGGAAGTGGCGGCACTGGTTTCGGGGTTGTCGACGCGCATGACGGCGCAGGAACAGGCATTTCATATTGGACAGGCGTGGGAGGGGCTGCCCGAACCAAAGAGACAATTCACGTTTTACGTGGTCACGCCGGATGGTGAGGCCGAGGCGTTTCACATCGGTCCGCACGCGCCGCATCTGCATGCCGAGGACGTACAGCTGGTGCATCGGCTGTGGCTGAATTTCCGCCGTGATCCGGATATGCAGGGTCTTCATCACAGCGATATTGTCACTTACGCGCTGAGCAGGCTCGCAATGGACTACGCACGCGACAAGCAGGAAACCCTGAAGAGCCTGCGTCGATACACGCTGGAAGGCGGGCGCGATGCCCAGTTGGGCATCGGCTATCGGGGATCAGGTCGGGACGATCAGGCCATGCCGGCCCCTCGACCGTCCCTGGATGACGAAGGACATTAAATGCCGCATCGCCCGGCTCGCACAATTGTAAAGTTATCTCTTTCGATTTAGTCTCGTAGGCGAGACTATTATTGTTTCTCGCACCGGGAAATGCAAAGGCGTCTTTACATGAATGGGGGAGGATACTGTGGAAGTAAACAACATCGTAGCGGAACTGGATCGTCAGATCGCCAGTTTGAAGCAGGCTCGGGCCTTGCTGGTGGCCGGGGGAACGACCGCCAAAAGACGTGGCAGGCCCCCTGGAAAATCTTCGGGCCGGCGGGCTGGCGGCAAACGGCGGCTTTCTGCGGAAGGCAGAAAGCGGATCTCGGAGGCATTAAAACGGCGTTGGGCGCTGCGACGTAAGGCTGCCGCAAAGCCCGCGAAGACTGCGTAAAGAAGAAGGCAATTGTGTGTCGTGTCAAGGCAGGCAGACTTTCGCCTGCCTTCGTCATTACATGGTGCGCTTGAACAGCGGCGTCGCGAAGACCAGAGAAACGATACCGAAGGCAAAAAGGAAGAATATGTCTGACCGGATGGCTGCAAAACCACCATCCTTAATCAAGATTGCCTTAAACCCGTGTACTGCGTACGTAAAGGGGTCGACAAAGGCAATGGCGCGGAGCCACCTGGGAAACGCTTCAATCGGGTAAATCGCACCGCTCGGGAAAAAGAGCAGAGTGTTGAGAACGCCGAACATCGCGCGCGGCACCAGGGGATCTTCGACGCGCACCATGAGAAGAAACATCATGCCGTTGAAGGCGATGGACGTCGCGACAATGAGGAGCGACAGCTGAAAGATAGCTGAGAAATGGAAGATAACTCCCAGCCCGGCGAGCAGCGAACCGATCACGGAAAGACTGATGCCCGATAGTACGGCTTTGATGGCGCCGGCGATGTTCAGCCCGAGTACAAGCTCCAGTTTCGTGATCGGCGTGACGAGATAACCTTCATGAACACCCCGTGCTTTGTCATCGATGTAGAGCATCCCGCCCCCGATCATCACGGAGATATACATCGCGAGTGCGACCGATCCGGCCAGAAGAAACTTCATGTACTCGATATAGGGGTAAAGCTCCACAACATCGAGGGTGATGGACTGGACAACTTTCGGCTGGATGAGAGGTGCGTTCAGGGCATCGACCAGCGACTGCATCTCCGTCTCAAGGCTGCCGCTGACGAACTGGTCGGAGTTATCGACCACCAGGCCAATCTGCGGCGAGTCGCCCGCGAGAACGCGGCGGGAGTACTGTGCGGGAATGATCACCGCGGCATCGATCTTTCCGGTGCGGACATCGTCTTTGGCGGTTTGCTCGTCCGAGTAGGGGATTGTCTCGAAGGTGCGGATGTTTGCCGCGACCGACTGAAAGGCTTCCTGCACTTTCAGAGCCTCTTCCCCATGGTCGTAGTCGACCACGCCCATGCGGGCGTTGGTGACTTTGCCGCCGAAGGCGTTGCCCAGGATGATCAATTGCACCAGCGGCAGAGTCATCGACATGAGCATCAGCGTGGGTGAGCGGAAGAACTTCCGCATCTCGCGTTCGATAATTGCCCACATGCGATTCATGGCTGCATCCCCGGGCGCGGCGGCATCATGAAGCCCACCGCCTTCACCTGTTCGTCGCGCAGCTGGCGTCCTGTATAGAAGACGAAGACGTCGTCCAGGGTTGTGTTTTGTACGCTCAGCCCGCGAATCGGATCACTGGCCGCTGTCGCCATCTCGACCAGCTGTGTGGTGGTGAGCGACCCGTTGGACGTCATCAGGCGGTACTCACCGGAGCCGCGAGATTCCACGCCGGTCACACCGGCGAGCTTCTCGAGGTGCGGTTTTCGGTCGATCTGATTCTTGCCGAACTGTACCTCGATGACGCTGGACCCCGGCACGCTGGATTTGAGTCCCAGCGGAGTATCGAGAGCAACAAGCTTGCCGTGATCGATAATTGCAATCCGATCGCAAAGATTGTCGGCTTCATCCATATAGTGCGTAGTGAGCAGGATCGTCAGCTTCATGTCGGTGCGCAGCTTGTCCAGCATTTCCCACACCGCAACCCGGGAGACGGGATCGAGACCGGTGGTCGGCTCGTCCAGGAAGAAGATGCGGGGGTTGTGGACCAGTCCGCGGGCGATCTCCAGCCGCCGCCTCATACCTCCGGAAAGGGTCTTGGTTTGCGCGTCGCGCCATTTGCTCAGATCGACGGCCTCAAGCAGCCGGGTGATGTTGCGTTCCCGTTCGGCGCGAGGAACCCCATAAAGCTTGGCGTAAATGGAGAGGTTCTCCTCGACGGTGAGGTCAATGTCACTGGTCAGCGCCTGCGGGATCACGCCGATCAGGTGCCGGACTGCATTGGGCTCCAGGGTCACGTCGTGGCCGGAGATGAGTGCTCGCCCCGCGGTCACAGGAATGAGAGTGGTCATCATGCGGATCAGAGTCGACTTGCCGGCTCCGTTGGGACCGAGGAGGCCGAAGATCTCGCCATCGGCCACGTCGAACGTGATTCCCTTGACCGCTTCAAAACTGCCGTAGTGCTTCACAATATTTTCGACGGCAATCGCAGACGGCGCCGCTGCAGGCGCGACACTCTGCCCGGAAGTTTGCGCGGAGCCGTTCATTCCTTCACCAGCTTGTCTTTGGGAATGTAAACGTCGGCAATCATCCCCGGTACATAACGCATACCCGGGTTTTCGATGAGAAGCTTCAGCTGAATGGTCTTGATGTCCCGCTTGCGCCGGCTGACGTCGCGCTGCGTTGCGAAATCGGCCTCAGCGGCCTTGGCGATGACGGTCCCCCGGACGGTTGCACCGCTCGGCATCACCACCCGCAGTTTGTCGCCGAGCTGGACTGCATCCGCTTCGGTCTCGGGAAGAGGCGCATAGACCCAGGTCTGGGAGAGATCGACGACGGTGACGATCGGCGTGGCCGGGGTAACAACTTCGCCCTGTCGCGCCGCCCAGACATTAACAATCCCTGTCACCGGCGAAACGACCCTTGCGTAACCGAGCTGCACTTCTGCCTGATCGAGCAGGTCCTGAGCGTTGCGGACGTCGGATCGGTTCTCAGCAACCGTTTTTGCCGCCGCCTGGCTTTGCAGCAGATTGGCCTGCGCAGTACGCAACGACGCCGCGGACGCGGCAACGTTCTCCCGTGCGGAATCGACCGCGGCTTTGGCGGCGTTGAGGCTGGTCACCATCTCGTCGCGAGTCTGTTCGCTCGCCACGCCCGCCCGGGCCAGGGCAACAGCACGCGTCGTGTCCGCTTCCTGATGCTCATACTGCGCCTCGGCCTGGGCCAGGGCGGCGCGGGCGACGCGCAACTGCGCTTCCGCTGCGGTCACCTCGCTGGTAGTGTCGCCCAGGGTCTGTTTCTCCGTGTCGCGGGACCCGGCGAGCTTGTACTGCGCTCCTGCGACGCTGGCCGCCGCCGCGTTGCGGGCGGCCGCGAGGTCCTGCGCTTCGATGGTGGCGACGAGTTGGCCTGCCGTCACCTTCTGTCCCTCTTCGACGTCGAGCGTCGCAATGCGGCCCTGGATGCGGGAGCTGACGACCACTTCGTTGGCGTCAACCGTGCCAATGAGCTGCAGATCGCTGGTGCGACCGGTGGAGAAGAAATACCAGCAGAGAGCAACCACCAGCAGGATAGCCATGATGATGAAGATTCGATTGCGCGGTTTCATGCGGTCTTTTTCTCCGGAGCAGCGTTCTCCGGGATTGGGATAGCAGCGAGCACGGCTTTGGCGAGGCGCGCACCACGTTTGCGGTCCGAGAAGATCGTGTTGCCCAGGAACTCGATGGCGGCGATGCGCCGGGACGCGACCGCGCCGGGTTCAAGCGGATCGATGGCTGCCACAAGACGAACCATCGGCGAGCTAAGGAAAAAGAAGACGTTCGCGCCGAGTGCCGCGTACATCACCTGTGTGGGTTCGACATCACACAGTTCGCCCGAACGAATACCCTCCTCGACCAGCTGCAGGGTTCGGTCCCACATGGGAGCAAAGGCCTTCTTCGCGAGGATGCGCAGAGCGTTGGACTGTCCGGTACGAAAACGCACCATCTCCTGCTGCATCAGGGCCTGAAAGCCATTCTGTAAGGAAATGCGGTCGAAGTGCTGAAGCACGAAGCGCAGCACCCGCTCCCCGGGACTGCAGTGCAGATCAAGGATGGCGAGAGCATCGCCGGCGACTTTGCTGGCCACCTCTTCGAGGGCGGCGGCATATAGACCTTCCTTGTCGCGAAAGTAGTAATAGAGCAGGGCCTTGTTTACGCGTGCTGCTTCCGCGATGCCGCCCGTCCGTGCGCCGGCAAGCCCGTGTTCGCTGAACTCGCGAATCGCCGCCTGCAGAATCCGATCGCGCGACGGATCGGGATGTTTGTGATTGATTCTCGGCATTGATTAACCAGTTATTTAAACTAACTGGTTAATCAGAACTTTACACGAGACTCGCTGCGAATGGCAAACCAGAAAGGAGGCCCTGGGGAGGTTCCGGAAAGAATTCTGCAAAGTTACGTTTGCAATGTTCTATAAATATAGTACACTAGCGATTGTATGACGAAGACTCAGGCGGCCGGCGAGTTTCGATTTCATCGGGACGCGCACAGCGGCGTTCCGGCGTACCGGCAGATGATCGATCAGGTGCTGGCGGCCCGGGCGCGTGGCGCGCTCCACGTTGGCGACCAGCTTCCCACCGTGCGCCAGGCGGCGGTGGATCTGGCGATCAATCCCAACACTGTGATGCGCGCCTACAGGGAAATGGAGATTCGCGGAATCCTGGACACCCAGCAGGGAGCAGGAACGTTTATCGCGGAACACAACGAGGCCGGTTCCAGTCAGGAACGCGAGCGGCAGCTGGAACAGTTGGTCGGTGAGTTTGTTGCACGCGGCGGAGCGCTGGGTTTCACCGTGCGGGAAATGGTGCAGTCGTTGCGCCGCCTGGCTGGCGACGGAGATGCAAAGGAGAGGAAATGATGAATCAGCGGAGACAATTCAGCAGCGTGGGCATTGGCGTTCTTGTCCTTGGCGCGGCCGGCGGTGGAGTGGCTACCCGGCTGACCGACAATGTGGTGTGGGCCGTTGCCGGAGCGCTCGTCGGTATCTATTTCCTTTTCGCCGTTAAAGTCGTCGACCAGTGGGAAAAGGTCGCGCTGCTGCGATTCGGGAAGTATCGTGGGTTGCGCGGGCCGGGCGCCTTCCTGATCGTGCCGGTCATCGATTCACTGAGCCGGTACGTGGATCAGCGCGTGCGCGTGACGACGGTGAGCGCTGAGTCGGCGCTCACGCGGGACACGGTGCCGGTCAATGTGGACGCCATCATTTTCTGGCTGGTCTGGAATGCCGAGAAATCGATTCTGGAAGTGGAGGACTTTATGCAGGCCATCAGCCTTGGCTCGCAAACCGCCCTCCGCGAGTCCATCGGGCGGCATGTGCTGGCGCAGATGATCACGGATCGCGAGGCCCTGGGCCAAGAGTTGCAGAAGATCCTGGATGAGAAGACGACACCCTGGGGGATCACGGTGCAGTCCGTCGAGATTCGCGATGTGCGCATTCCGCAGGCGCTGGAGAATGCGATGTCGCAGCAGGCGCAGGCGGAGCGGGAACGGCAGGCGCGCGTGATTCTCGGCGAAGCCGAAGTCCAGGTGTCGGAGCAGTTCGCACAGGCGGCGAAAGTCTATGAGAAAAATGCTGTGGCGCTGCACCTGCGCGGCATGAACATGCTCTACGAGGCCATGCGCGAGAAGGGATCGATGGTCGTGGTGCCGTCCTCAGCGGTGGAAACGATGGGGCTGGGGGGAACTCTGGCGGCAACGGCGATAGGCAAACAGATCTAGACGGAGATCTTACGATGCGAAGGATGCGAATCGTGCTGCTGGTGGTGCTGCTGAGTTGTGCGGCTGCAGCAAGCGTGCGGGCCCAGGAGAAGGATCCGGCGCCGAAGGTGGAATTCGTCACCGTGCAGCCCGGAGTGCGCCTGGAGGTTCTGGACTGGGGAGGTCCGCCGGCGCATGGGCCAGGGTCGGCATTGGTATTTCTCGCCGGGCTGGGGCAAACAGCCCACGCGTTCGATGCTTTTGCGCCGCGGTTCACGGATCGGTATCACGTATACGGGATCACGCGGCGGGGTTTCGGAGCCTCGAGCCAGCCCGCGCCCACGGATGCGAACTACTCCGCGGAGCGGCTGGGGCTGGATGTGGTGGCAGGGATCGATGCGCTGCATCTGGACAAGCCCGTGCTGGTGGGGCATTCGATCGCCGGCGAGGAACTGAGTTGGGTAGGAAGCACACATCCGGAGAAGGTCGCGGGTTTGATCTACCTGGACGCGGCGGATGCGTATGGCTTCTACGACGCAAAGCGTGGCAACATTCAGATCGATCTGCTGGACGTGAAGCGGCGGCTGGACGCATTTCGGGCGGGAGCGATCTACGACCGCGCGTTCGTGGACGGCCTCAGGACAAGCGTCGCGCAACTGAATCGGGATCTGGATGCGGAGAGTGTCCGCATGGCAGAAATGCCGGATGTTCCTGCCCCTCCTCCTCCGCCTCCTATCCCTCTGGCGGTGTGGTTTGGAATGGAAAGGTTCACGAAGATTGAGGCTCCGGCGATGGCGATCTTTGCGTGCCCGCATGACATGACGCCTGCATTTCGGGGCGCGCTGGCAAACGATGTGATGGCGCAGATGGCGTTGCGGGCGCAGGATCTGCAGCGGTGTGTGGATCAGTCGAACGCGTTTGAGCGGGCGATGCCGGCGGACCCGGTGGTGCGGATCGCGGACGCCGATCACTATGTTTTCCGGTCCAATCCGGATATGGTGGCGCGGGCGATGCGGAGCTTTTTGGCAAAGCTGCAGTAGCCGCGACGTGGTTCGCGAGCTTTGGTTCAGTGGCCGGGAACGCGGGGGCGTTCGGCCGGTTCATGCGTTGGCTCTTTGGGGTGTTTGTCGGAGTGGCGCCCCAGCAGAAACATGGTCAGGCCGAAGACGAACATGACGAGGCCCCAGATGAGGTTAATGTCCATTCCGGCCGAGCGCGCATAGATGGCGCTGCCGCGGGTCACCAGGCCGTAGATCGACAGCAGGACGCCGACAATCAGAAACAACAGACCGAGGGGAATGCGGAGGTCGAGGCTCACCGGGTTCGTCCTTTCCTCTAGCGGAAGATAAAGTTCAGGCCCACCAGCAGAATGATCAGGCCAACGGCGATGTAGCTGGGACGCGCGTACCAGGCCATGTGATGTTCAACGGGTTTCGGCGTGAGCGAGTAGACCAGGCCGACCAGTTCCTTCTCCGGACGTGGTTTGGTGACCAGGCTGATGAGCACCGCCAGCGTGAAGTTGATGGTGAAGGCAAAGATGGCCTGCCAGAAGTTGAGCGCCATATCGCTGGGATAGGTATGGATCACGTGGAGCCATCCGCCGTGGATGCCAGGATGGTCTCCGGCGCCGATGGTCAGGCCGTGATGGAGCAGCGCTCCAAGCGTGCCGCTGGCCAGGCCGATGAAGGCAGCATGGCCGGTGGTGCGTTTCCAGAACATGCCCAGCAGGAACGTGGCGAAAAGCGGTGCGTTCACGATGGAGAAGACCAGCTGCAGCGTATCCATGATGTTGTTGAAGCCGAGGACGACGTAAGCCGTGGCCATGGATATGAGAATGCCGACGACCGTCGTCCAGCGGCCCATCCTGAGGTAGTGGGCATCGCTGGCGCCCTTGTGGATGTAGGACTGGTAAATATCGAAGGTCCAGACGGTGTTGAACGCGGTTACGTTACCCGCCATCCCCGACATAAAGCTGGCCAGGAGTGCTGTCAGACCGAGGCCGAGAATGCCGGTAGGGAAGTAGTGCAGCAGCATGTTGGGGATGGCAAGGTCGTAGTCGAGCACCGGCTGGCCGTGCGTGTCGAGCATGATTTTGCCGGTGACCGGGTCCACCTTGGCCGGGATCAGGCCGCGGCCGGCGCTGAGATTCTCGGAGCCTGCGGTGGTCGCGGTCATGCCGACCGGCGCAGCCTGGCCCATGATGTGGCGCGTCATCATCGGCGTTCCGATGGCAATCAGGCCCGGCAGAATGACGAGGAAGGGAAAAAACATTTTCGGAATGGCCGCGATCAGGGGAACCCGGCGCGCCGACTCTTCCGAATTCGCAGCCATCGCAGTCTGGATCACGAGAAAGTCTGTGCACCAGTAGCCGAAAGAGAGCACGAAGCCGAGGCCGGCGACGAGAGCAAACCAGTCCACCCCCAGCGGATTGGTCTGCGCGCTGCCCATGCCCTTCCAGGAATGCATGTACGCCGCGGGCAGTGCGGCTTTTAGCCCGCTCCAGCCGCCGACGTTCTTCAGCCCGACCCAGACCAGCGGCAGGAAGCCTCCGACGATAAGGAAGAACTGCAGGACCTCGTTGTAAATCGCGCTCGTGAGCCCGCCGAGAAAGATGTAGCACAGGACGATGACGGCCGAGAGGATGATGGCGAAATGGAAAATCCAGTCGAGCGGAAGGCCAAAATCGATGAACAGCTTGTCAAAGACGTGCAGGGTCTGGATGAGACGCGCCATCGCGTACATCGAGATGCCGGAAGAGAAGACGGTCATGACCGCAAAACTGCAGGCGTTCCAGGCACGCGTCTTCTCGTCGAAGCGGAGGCGCAGAAACTCCGGGACCGAGCGCGCTTTGGAACCGTAATAAAACGGCATCATGAAGACGCCGACAAAGATCATCGCCGGGATCGCGCCGATCCAGTAAAAGTGGCTCGTGACGATGCCGTACTTGGCTCCCGAAGCCCCCATTCCGATGACTTCCTGAGCGCCGAGGTTGGCCGAGATGAACGCCAGACCGCAGATCCACGCAGGCAGCGAGCGTCCGGCCTGCAGGTAATCCTTGCTGGTCTTCATAAAGCGCTTCAGTGCAAAGCCGATGCCCAGCACAAAAGCGAAGTACAACAGCATGATGAGCCAGTCGATGGTCGTCAGATTCACGCCTGGTCTTCCTTCCCCGGAGATTCTGATGGCGATGTCGCAGGTCACTGTACACGGTTGCATAGGGCAAGTCCAGATAACCCGCGGCAGCCTCCGGCTTGAACTGAATCGATTTAGAGCGACTGCACGGGAAGGAGCGTCAGATCATCGACCAGACCGACTTCCTTCTGCACAAAGGGTTCCGCATAGCGGACGCCGGCCAGGGTTCCGTAATGCCGAGCTTCGGCGAGCGTGCGTTCCCGAATCTCTTCCTCGGGGACGAAAAGTCCGCCTCCGGTGGGTTGATTCGAATACTGCGATCTGTAAGCCATCAGCGCGCGGTGGCGCTCTTCGACGAAAGCCGTGATGTCCACCACGAAGCTCGGCCGGACGTCAGCATAAAGACTGGCATACACGATCTTGAAGGGGCGATGCGGTGCGGCGCCGGTTTCAATCTTCGCAAGACCGGAGAGAAAACAAGCCTCATAGCCGAGGGTGGAGGCGTTGTAGTGGTCCGGATGGCGGCCGATCCAATAGGGAAGAATCACGACCCGTGGGCGAACGCGCCGCACGACCTCGACGATTTTGATCCGGTTCTCCCACGTGTTTTCGACGCGCCCGTCAGGGATGTCGAGCGCTTCCCGCCAGCAGACGCCGAGAATGCGCCCGGCTTCGGCAGCTTCTGCAGCGCGTTCCTCCGCGGAGCCGCGCGTGCCCGCTTCCCCCCTGGTCAGATCCAGAATGGCGGTGGATACGCCGATGGCATGCATGCGGAGCAGCGTGCCGCCGCAGGTTTGCTCCACGTCGTCGCGATGGGCGGCGATGGCAAGGACGTCGGCGATCGATTGTTCCGCCATCAGTGTCGCAGCCGAAGAGAGTCTTCAGTAGATCGTATTGTCGTCATCGGTGCCCGCATCCATGTAAGCGCAGTCGATGGCGGTGCCGGCGATCGTCACGTTCGAATTGTCCAGTTCGGTCATCTGCGTGGTGTTGTAGATATAGATCTGACCGCCCTCGGTGGTGTAGACCTTATGTAAGCCCTCAACGTCGGCGATGCCTGTGCCG
>DATJNE010000152.1:0-11071 GCA_035508305.1 Acidobacteriaceae bacterium
CCCTTCACCTCCACGGTGATCTTCTTGGAGAGGTTCCCCTTGGCCACCGCCGTGGTCACCTCGGCGATGTTGCGCACCTGACCGGTCAGGTTGGCGGCCATGAAGTTCACGTTGTCGGTCAGGTCCTTCCAGGCGCCGGTCACGCCCTTCACCTGGGCCTGGCCGCCGAGCTTGCCCTCGGTGCCCACTTCCCGCGCCACCCGGGTCACTTCCGAGGCGAAGGCGTTCAGCTGGTCCACCATGGTGTTGATGGTGTTCTTCAGCTCCAGGATCTCGCCCTTCACGTCGACGGTGATCTTCTTGGAGAGGTCGCCGCGAGCCACCGCGGTGGTCACGTCGGCGATGTTGCGGACCTGGCCGGTCAGGTTGGAGGCCATCGAGTTGACGTTGTCGGTCAAATCCTTCCAGGTGCCGGCGACACCCGGCACCTGCGCCTGGCCGCCGAGCCGCCCCTCGGTGCCGACCTCGCGGGCGACGCGTGTCACCTCGCCGGCAAAACGGTTCAGCTGATCGACCATCGTGTTCAGGGTTTCCTTGAGCTGCAGGATCTCACCCCGAACAACGACGGTGATTTTGCGGGAGAGGTCGCCATTGGCGATCGCGGTGGCGACTTCGGCAATGTTGCGGACCTGGGCGGTAAGGTTGCCGGCCATGGCGTTGACGGAGTCGGTGAGATCCTTCCAGGTACCGGCGACGCCGGGGACGTTGGCCTGGCCGCCGAGACGGCCTTCGGTGCCGACTTCGCGGGCGACGCGCGTGACTTCGCCGGCGAAGCGGTTGAGCTGATCGACCATCGTGTTGATGGTCTCTTTCAGGCGAAGGATTTCGCCCGAGACGTCGACGGTGATCTTCTTGGAGAGATCGCCGTTGGCAATGGCGGTGGCGACCTCGGCGATGTTGCGGACCTGGCCGGTGAGGTTCGAGGCCATGAAGTTGACGTTGTCGGTGAGGTCCTTCCAGGTTCCGGCCACGCCCTGCACGACGGCCTGGCCGCCGAGCTTGCCGTCGGTGCCGACTTCGCGGGCCACGCGGGTAACTTCGCCGGCGAAGGCGTTGAGCTGATCGACCATCGTGTTGATGGTGTCTTTCAGCTCGAGGATCTCGCCCTTCACGTCGACGGTAATCTTGCGCGAAAGGTCGCCGCGTGCGACGGCGGTGGCGACCTCGGCGATGTTGCGGACCTGGGCCGTCAGGTTGCCGGCCATGAAGTTGACCGAATCGGTCAGGTCCTTCCAGGTACCGGCGACGCCGGGCACCATGGCCTGACCGCCGAGGCGGCCGTCGGTGCCGACTTCGCGGGCCACGCGCGTGACTTCGCCGGCGAAGGCGTTGAGCTGATCGACCATCGTGTTGATGGTGTTCTTCAGCTCGAGAATTTCGCCTTTCACGTCGACGGTAATCTTGCGGGAAAGGTCGCCGCGTGCGACGGCGGTGGTGACTTCGGCGATGTTGCGGACCTGGCCGGTGAGGTTCGAGGCCATGGAGTTGACGTTGTCGGTGAGGTCCTTCCAGGTTCCGGCGACGCCGGGGACGTTGGCCTGGCCGCCCAGCTTGCCTTCCGTGCCGACTTCGCGGGCGACGCGGGTCACTTCGCCGGCGAAGCGGTTGAGCTGGTCGACCATGGTGTTGAGGGTTTCTTTCAGCTGCAGAATCTCGCCGCGGACATCGACCGTGATCTTGCGGGAGAGATCGCCGTTAGCAATGGCGGTGGCGACTTCGGCGATATTGCGGACCTGGCCGGTGAGGTTCGAGGCCATGAAGTTGACGTTGTCGGTGAGGTCCTTCCAGGTTCCGGCGACGCCGGGGACGTTGGCCTGGCCGCCCAGTTTGCCTTCGGTGCCGACTTCGCGGGCGACGCGCGTGACTTCACCGGCAAAGGCGTTGAGCTGGTCGACCATGGTATTGATGGTGTCTTTCAGCTCGAGAATTTCGCCCTTCACATCGACGGTAATCTTGCGGGAAAGGTCGCCGCGTGCGACGGCGGTGGTGACTTCGGCGATGTTGCGGACCTGGGCCGTCAGGTTGCCGGCCATGGCATTCACGGAGTCGGTGAGGTCCTTCCAGGTTCCGGCGACGCCGGGGACGACGGCCTGGCCGCCGAGCTTGCCGTCGGTGCCGACTTCACGGGCGACGCGCGTGACTTCGGAGGCGAAGGAGCGCAGCTGGTCGACCATCGTGTTGATGGCTTCCTTGAGCTGGAGGATTTCGCCGCGGACGTCGACAGTGATCTTGCGGGAAAGGTCGCCGGAGGCGACGGCGGTGGTGACCTCAGCGATGTTGCGCACCTGACCGGTGAGGTTCGAGGCCATGGAGTTGACCGAGTCGGTGAGGTCCTTCCAGGTTCCGGCCACACCGGGCACCTGCGCCTGGCCGCCGAGCTTGCCTTCGGTGCCGACTTCGCGAGCCACGCGCGTAACTTCACCGGCGAAGATGCCGAGCTGCTGAATCATCGTGTTGACGATGGTGGCGGAGCGGAGGAACTCGCCCTCCAGTGGGCGGCCGTCGACGTCGAGGCGGACGGTCTGGGTGAGGTTGCCCTGGGCGACGGAGGCGATAGCGCGGGTGACTTCGGTGGTGGGACGGAGAAGATCTTCGATGAGGGTGTTGACCGAGGTTTCCATGTCGTCCCAGGCGCCGCGATGGCGGGGGACGCGGATGCGCTCGCGGGTCTTGCCCTCTTTGCCGACTGCCTGGCCGACGCGCTTGAGCTCGCGGGCCATCTGCTCGTTGGCGGAGACGATTTCGTTGAAGTGGTCGGCGATTTTACCGGCGAGGCCGGTCCAGGAACCAGGAAGGCGGACGCTGAAGTCGCCATCCTTCATGGTCTGCAGACCCATCAAAATGATGGGCAGGTAATCGGGGACCGCGGGGTCGGTGCCATTGGTGGGAAGGCTTTTGTGGGAGCTTTTGGATTTCGGGCTGGGCTGAGCCGCTGTCGCCATGGAAGGTTCCTGTCCGAGGGGTTGGAACTGTACTCCTCCCGGGATGAGCCGCACAAAGGCACACTCGGACCCTTAGCCTGGAAGGAGCGTATGGTGGATGCCTTTGGAACGGAAAAAGGTTGCCCCTGCGCCGCGACGGAAAAATTGTTGGCGCGGGTGAAGGCGAACTCGCCTGGCGGCGGGCGATGAGCGATGATGGAACGGCGATGAAAACGCTGACACGACGGGGATTTCTATGGCTGGCGGCCGTTGCGCCGGCCGCCGCACAGGTACTGGCGTCACGGGCGCGGGAAGAGGAGAAGCGGCGTCTTCTTCTGGTGGGGACGCAGACGGTAAACGGCAGCACGAGCCGCGGAATCTATGCGTACCGATGGGATCCGGCGAGCGGCGAGCTGCAGGCCGCGGGGCTGGCGGCGGAGAGCGATAACCCGACATTCCTGGCCATCGATCCCGACGCGAAGTTCCTGTACGCGGCGAACGAGATTGCCAGCTTCGAGGCCCAGGCCAGCGGCGCGGTGAGCGCGTTCGCGATCGACCATGCCGGGGCGAAGCTGAAGCCGATCAATCAGGTGCTGGCGCTGGGAACCGGCACCTGCAACGTGGCGGTGGATCACGCGGGGCGGGCGGCGTTCTGCGCCAACTACAACGGCGGGAGCGCGTCGTCGTTTGCGATCGGCTACAACGGGCAGATCAGCGATGCGGTTTCGCACTTCCAGTATCACGGGCACGGGCCGAACAAGGACCGGCAGGAAGGGCCGCACGCGCACCGCGTGACGCCCTCGCCGGACGACCGGTTTCTGCTGGTGAACGATCTGGGGCTGGACTGCATTCACATCTATCACCTGAACGATGCGAACGCGCGGCTGGCGCCGAATACGCCGGCGCAGTGGAATGCGACGCCGGGATCGGGACCGCGGGCGCTGCGGTTTCATCCCAACGGGCGGTTTGCGTACTGCGTGCACGAGCTGGCCTCGCAGGTGGAGGTGCTGGCGTGGGATCGGGAAAAAGGCACGCTGCGCTCGGTGCAGAAGGTGCGGCTGATTCCGGAGGATTATCACGGCGCGACGCGGGGCGCGGACATCGTGATCACGCGCCACGGGCGCTTCGCCTACGCGGCCAATCGCGACTACAACTGCCTGGTGAGTTTCGCCGTCGACGAGAAGGACGGGAAGCTGACGATGCTGGCGCGCGGATCGTGCGGCGGGAAGGTTCCGCGGCATCTGGCGCTGGATCCGACGGAGAAGTTCGTGCTGGTGGCGAACGAGCAGTCAGACCAGATCTCGGTTTTCGCGCGGGATGAGAAGACGGGGAAAGTGGCCGAGTCGGGCAAGGATTATCCGATCGCGAAGCCGCAGTGTCTGGTGTTTGCGTAGCCGGGAACAGAGATCAAAAAACAGAGATCGGGGGTCGGGAGCGGCCGGCCCGGCGGTCATGCGGTGTCTTTGGAGGCGATGACGGCGTCGAGGGCAGCGAGGTTCCTGCGGAGTGCGGCCAGGTCTTCGGCGTTCAGAGGCTGATCGGATTCGAGCTGAAATTCGATGGCCGAGGCGAGCTCGCTGCCCTGAGGGAGGCCGAAGACGCCGAGGACGCCGGAGAGTTTGTGGGCGGCTTCGCGGCCGCTGGCGCGAGCCCCGGTGTCGGCGGGATGCCGGGCGAGGGCGTCGCAGGCCGCGTGCAGCGCCGTCATGCGTTCGAGGATCGTGGGCCGGCTGGTCTGCCAGAGCTCGGTGAGCCGCGCGGCGATTTTGGCGGCGGCGTCCGAGGTTCCGGTGCCTGCGGTCATATTTCCTGCCAGCCGAGTGTGGCAGCGATTTCCTGCGCGAGCACCAGCGGATCGAAAGGCTTGAACATCACCTTGACGACGCCGAGGTCGGAAAAGCGCTTCTGATCGGCGGCCTGGACTTTGGCGGTGAGCAGGATGACCGGGATATTGGCGGTCTCGGGCATGGAGCGAAGCTCGCGGAAGGTGGTCGGGCCGTCCATGCCGGGCATCATGACATCCAGAAGGATGGCGTCGGGGCGGTTTTCGCGCGCCTTGGCGATGCCCGCAGCGCCGGAACCGGCCACCAGAACGTCCCAGCCGGCAACCGTTTCGAGGCTGAGCGCTGCGACCTCCCGAATATCCTCCTCATCGTCGATGATCAAAACACGTCGCGACATCGTCTGGCTTTCTGTGGATGCTCGACTCCACTTTTAAACCAAATCGGGAATTCCCACCATCCCCCTGTGGTTCTATACGGCGGTGCCATGCGAGCGGAGCGGTTCAGCCAAGTTTTTGCTCGAACTGGCTCTGCGTAGCCTCTTCGGCGAGTGTGGAAATCGAGGCGCGTTCGGGGAGGAAGAAGCGAAAGATGGCGCCGCGCGGGCCGTTCTGTTCGGCCCAGATGCGGCCGCCGTGCTGCTGCACGATGGTGCGGCAGATGGCGAGGCCGAGACCGGTGCCGCCTTTCTGGCGCGAGTCGGAGGCGTCGACCTGCTGGAAGCGGTCGAAGATGCTTTCCAGCTTGTCGGCGGGAACGCCGCGGCCCTCGTCGATAACGCTGACGGTGACGCCGTCGGAGGCGCGCACGGCAACGATGCGGACGGTGGATCGCGGGGGCGAGAACTTGATGGCGTTGCTCAGCAGGTTGGTCAGGACCTGGAGCAGGCGGTCGGCGTCGGCTTCGATGAAGACCGAGTTGCAGTCGCTGGACAGGTAGACTTCCTCGGCGTCGGCGACCGGCTGCATGGTATCGATGGACTGGCGCACGAGGTCGTCGAGAGAGAGGCGGCGGAAGGCTAGAGGCGAGCGGCCGGAGGTCATGCGCTCGAGGTCGAGGATGTCGTTGATGAGGCGGACGAGGCGGTCGGAGTTGGCCACGGCGATGCGCAGCAGGCTGGTGGCTTTCTCGCTGACGTCGCCGAGCAGGCCGGCGGAAAGCAGGCCGAGCGCGCCGCGGATGGAAGTGAGAGGCGTACGCAGCTCGTGGCTCACGGTGGAGATGAACTCGTCCTTCATGTGGTCGAGGGCGTAGCGCTGGCTGATATCGCGGAAGCTGAGCACGCTGCCGACGGATTCGCCTTCCTCGATCATGGGCATGAGGGAGAACTCGACGGGGAAACTCCTGCCGTTGCCGCGGAAGTAGACGTCCTGGCCGGAAGCGCCTTCGGCGGTCTGGAAGGCGCGGCGGGTGAGGCAGGAGGAATCGCAGCCGGCGATGGGCGGATGGAGGAGCTCGTGGACGCGGCCGCCGATCAGCTCGGACTCGTTGCACTCCAGCATGCGCGCGGCGGCGGGATTGACGAAGGCGATGCGGTTGGTGGAGTCGACGCCGACAATGCCGTCGGCGACGGAGTTGAGGATGACGGCCTTCTGGCGGTCGAGCTGGCGGACGCGGACTTCCTGACCGGCGCGGGCCATGAACTGGCCGACGGAGCCGCAGACGGTTTCGACTGTGGTCATCAGGTCGGGATCCTCGCGGACAAACTGGCGGGAGAAGCACTCGACCACGGCGATGACCTGATTGCCCACGCGCACCGGAACGGCCCAGCCGGAAACGTAACCGTCGAGGCGGGCCGCGGTGCGGCGCAGGAAAGCGGGGTGCTGGCGAAGGTCGGGGATCCAGCAGGATTTGCCCAGGGACCAGACGATGCCGGGAAGTCCCTGGCCGCGGGAAAGCACGAGGGACTCAGTTTCGTGGCGGAGATCGTCGCTGGAGCGGCCTTTGGCGAACCAGGTGGCGCGCGGACGAATGGAGTGCTGGATGTCGTCGACGTTCCACAGGGCGGCGAACTCGCAGGTGAAGGTGGTGCAGAGGGCTTCGAGGACGCGGGTGAGGCCTTCGTCGATGGAGGTGGTTTCGGCGATGATCTGGCTGACCACGAGCTGGATGCGGAGGCGGCGCTCGCGGCGGTTCTGCTGGGTGACGTCGCGGAAGATGCAGCGCACGGAAACGGGGCCGGATTCCTCGCGGCGGCAGCTGAGGCTGGCTTCGACCTCGACGGTTTCGCCGGAGGAGTTGAGGAGGCGCAGCGGATGCTGGTCGACGGCAACGCCGTGCAGGGCTTTGTGGAAGAGCGCGGCGGCTTCGGCCTGGATTTCGGGGGGAAAAGGAGACTCGAAGCCGATGAGGGACTCGAACTGGGAGGAATCCATGCCGAAGAGCGTCTGCCACGCAGGATTGACGTAGAGATAGCGGCCGCGCGGGCTGAGCGTGGCGATCATCTCGGGGGAGTTCTCGAACAGGTCGCGGTAACGCTCCTCGCTCTCGCGCAGGGCGTGTTCGGCGCGACGCGTGGCGCTGAGGTCGACGGCGATGGTGACGAGACCTTCGACGGTTCCGGCCGAGGAGCGGACCGCGGAGAGATAGACCATCGCGGGGAAAGTGCTGCCATCGCGGCGGCGATAGCGCATCTCGAAGCCGCGGACGCGACTGGCGGGAAAGGTGGCGACGTAGCGAACGTACGGAAGCAGCGCCGGAGCGACATCGGCGGGAACTTCAGGGTGGGAGCGAAAGGTGGGCATGGAAGCGGCGAGCTGCTCGCCGACGCGGGCCATTTCCGTATCGGGGAAGAGCTCAGCGGCGGTGAGTTTGCCGACGGCTTCGCCGGTGCGGAAGCCGAGCATGCGCTCGGCGGATGGATTGAAGAGGTTGATGCGGCCGCTGAGGTCGCAGGCGATCATCATCGGTCCGGCCGAATCGAGGATGCTGCGATGGAGGCGCGCGACGCGCTGGAGCTGGCGTTCGCCCTGGCGTTCGCGCTGGGCGGAGCGGAAGCTGGAGAGCGCGATGGCGACCAGAAGCGCCTGGGCAAGCGTCCAGAAGGCGGCGAACCAGAAGATCCAGGGATGACTTTCTCCGGGCGGACTTCCGTAGGTGGACAGAATGATCGCACCGACGAGGGAAAAGGCCAGCGCGATCATGAAAGCGCGCGTGACGGTGCGAGAGTGGTTGAATCGCGGCACGACTCGATTCCGTGGAGGACGGGAATTGCAAATTTCCCCGGAATTTCAACAGGGATTTCGAGGCTTCAGTATAGGGGAAGGGCGAAGAGTTCCGACAGGAAAATCCACAGGGGATTGCGCTAACAATCCCACTTTGGTGTTACGAATGGGCGGGCGGACGGCCGGATGGCGGAATTTGTAACAGCCGGCGGTCAAACCGTGACGGGATCGAGAATGCGGCTCCAGCGGCGCTCGCGGCGATCGGCCTGCGCCTTCTTATGCCAGGCATAGCCGGCGATGAGGGGCAGGGCGAGGGTGGCTTCGCTGTAGACCATCTGCTCGAAGGTGGTGTCGACTTTGCCCCAGGAGCTGGCTTCCTTGAGGGTGCTGGAGGAGAGAGCGCCGTCGCGGACGTCGGCGACGGTGATCTGGATGGCGTATTTGTGCATGGGGGCTTCGTTGCCGAGGATGTCGGCGGCCACGACGATGTCCTGGGCGAAGTTCTTGGGCACGCCGCCGCCGATCATGAGCAGGCCGGTGGTGGGATTGGCGATCTTGAGCTGGGTGAGCTCGTGGAAGTCCTTCACGGAGTCGATGGAGACTTTGGGCTTGTCCTGACGCTTGTGCTGGTGGGCGACGAGGCCGAAGCCGGCCGAGCAGTCGCTGAAGGCAGGGCAGAAGATGGGCACGTCCTTCTGGTAGGCGGAGAGGACAATGGAATCGGTTCCGCCCTTTTCGGGGGTTTTGCCGTTGGCTTCGAGCCAGGCGCCCATGGCGCGGATGAACTCGCGGGAGCTGTAGGGGCGCGGGGCGAGGGAGTCGGCGACCTTCTCGGTGGTCTCGTCGCAGAAGCGGAGCTCTTCCTCATCGATGAGGGTGTCGTAGATGCGGTCGATCATGAGCTCGCGGAGCTCGCCATCCTGGGTTCCGGACTTATAGAGGTCGTCGGCGATGTAGTGCCGGAAGCCAAGGGCTTCGAAGAAGTCCTGATCGACGATGTTGGCGCCGGTGGAGACGACGGCGTCGACCATATTGTTGCGGATGAGGTCGACGAAGATCTGCTGGAGGCCGGCGGAGATGAGCGAGCCGGCGAGGCAGAAGATGACGCCGCAGTCCTGATCGCGCAGCATGCGCTCGTAGATGGAGGCGGCGCGGGCGAGATCGCGGGAGCTGTAGGCCATCGCCTGCATGGCGTCGACGAGGGCGACGACGTTGTGCTGCCGGATATCGATGTGGCGGATGGGATGGGTCAGGAGTTCTTTTTTCGAAGCCATAGCGTTCCTCAGAATAGCAGGGCAACGTGAAAGGCAGGTTGCAGGGCACACAGAGCGCAGCGATCAGCGTTCAGCGATCACAGAGCAGAGCGCAGAGCACAGCGATCAGCGATCAGGGAACAGAGCACAGAGCACAGCCATCAGCGTTCAGCGTTCAGCGGTCAGCGGTCAGAGAGCAGAGCACAGAGCACAGCGATCAGCGGTCAGCGGTCAGCGATCAGAGAGCAGAGCACAGAGAGCAGAGCGCAGGGCGCAGCGTTCAGCGATCAACAGCACCCCCTCCCCCACGCCCTGTCCTTCGCCCCATCCCCTATCCTCCCGCCCACTCCTTTACCGGTCCCCCCACCCCCCTCCCCTGGGGGGGTGAGGCAAGTCGTTGATGGTGCGGGGATCCGTGGGTACCGTGCGGCAGGTATTACCCCCCGGCGAGGGAGGAGCGGGGAGGGAGGAGCGGGGCGCGCGGCTGCGCTCTGTGCTCTGTTTTCTGGCCGCTGAACGCTGATCGCTGATCGCTGAACGCTGTGCCCTGCGCGGCTGAGCTCTGTGCTCTGATCGCTGATCGCTCGCTGTGCCCTGTGCTCTGTTCTCTGTGCCCTGATCGCTGACCGCTGAACGCTGATTGCTGACCGCTGCCCTCAGCACCCGGCAGGGCGGAGGCGTCGAGGGAGAGCGAGCCGGCGGAGGGTTCGGCGGCGGCGCGCTCTTTGCGAGTGGCGTGGCAGGCGCGGCAGCAGAATTCCGAATCGGGGCCAAGGCAGGCGGGCTTGCCGGAGGGGCAGAGCGGATTGTCGACGGGCGCGGTTTTTTTGCCGGGGCCGTGGTAGCGGAGGAGAAAGGCCTCGCGGCGCTCGGTGCAGGGCGGGCAGTTGCAGGGAAGGCCGGATTCGTGCGCAGGGCGCGGCTCGGGCGGCGGGGGCGGCGGCACGTCGTACGGCGCGGGGATGGGCTGGGGCGGCGGCGCGGGGTGCGCGGGGTCGGTGTAGCGGAACTCGGGCGCAGGCTGATTGACGGTGTTCCGGGGGATGGCTTCAGCGGCGGCGGGGACGGAGCAGAGGTGGTTGAGCTCGGAGAGGTCGCCGTCGGCGCTGATGAGGGATTCGTGATCGAAGCCGATGCGGTGGACGGGGTCGCCGGGAGGCTCGGGAGCGGTGAGGCGCGCGGGGCGGGGGAGGGTGGACCAGGCGACCTGGGCGGCCCAGATGGTGGTGCGGGCGCGGACGGGGTCGAGCTTCATGGAGAGCAGGCCGTGGGCGACCTGGGTCATGAGGAGGCGGATGGAGGGTCCGTCCTCGAGGAGGGGGAGGGAGACGTGGTCGGGATCGGGAAGGGCGGGAAAGCGGTGGTGGTAGTGGGAGTAGCAGAGGTGGAGGCCGTTGAGCACGGTGCTGCGGCAGCGGTGGCCGTCGGTTGTAAGGGCGCGGCACTGGGGTTTGGGCTGCGGGGTTGCGGGGGCGGCAGAGATGGATTCCGGCATGGCGAGGTTCCTTTCGTGGGCAACGGTCAGCGGTCGGCGGTCAGCGTTCAGAGAACAGGGCGCAGAGAACAGCGATCAGAGTTGAGAGTGAGGGCATTCCGGGACAAGCAAGAAAAAAGCCCCGCGAGAAGCGGAGCTTTTTTGGGACTTTGTCCTGGCTGTATCCATTATGAGGATAGCGAGGGCGGAGTTTGGGGGGCAAGGGGAAACGGGGGGCGGGGGGTTACGAAGGTCAGGGAGGGGGCGCTCGGTTCCCGGATCGCTGGCCGCTGATCGCTGACGGCCGCACCCTGCGCCCTGACCGCTGAACGCTGAACGCTGCGCCCTGCGCTCTGAGTACTGGCCGCTGGCCAGGGATCAGGAGCGGGCCGGATGCAGGGAAAGGGAAGCGGCCGTGGGCCGGCGGGCGGAGAAAGCGGAGCCGGCAGGGGCGGATTCCTCGAGCTGGAACTGACGG
>DATJNE010000153.1:0-28313 GCA_035508305.1 Acidobacteriaceae bacterium
AAGTGGTAAGGGAGAGGTCTGCAAAACCTTTATGCGTCGGTTCGATTCCGACCCGCGCCTCCACCGGTTCCCCATCCTTCCCCTTCTCACGTAATTTCCCCGATCACCATCCCCACCCCCCAGGAACCTTCCCGCCGCCAATCGCGTAATCTCCTGCAGGATGACGGACCTCTACAGCTGGCCCTGGATCGAAGCCCAAGCCGCCGAGACCGCGGCCGTGTGGAACGCCTGCGCAGCAAGCACCTTTCCAGCCGCGCCACGCTTCACACCCGAGGAGCAAACCCGCCGCGAAGCCGCCTACGACGAAGCGCTCCAGGCCGTCGAGCGCGAACTGAAGACGCCCCGGCTGCATCGAACCCACGCCGCGCGCCGCGAGACGCGCCGGCGCGTTCTCTCCGCATTCGCGCGCTTTTCCTCCGTCGCCCTCGATCTTCCCGACGACGCCATCCACCTCCTCACCCAGGACTTTCTCCCTGCCGGAACCCAACTGGCCCAGTGGGCGCGCCGCTTCGACCCTGCCCTCTCCATGCCCGACATCATCCAGGCCTGCCGCAATGCCTGGACCGCCTGCGGTCTTCAGCCTCTGCTCGGCGTTCCCCTGCGCCTCACCCCGTCGATCCTCGGCTACAGCCTTCTCTACCCCTACAGCGACAACTACCTCGACACGGAAGGCGTCTCGCCCGAATCCAAGCTGCGCTTCAGCCGCCGTTTCCGCGAGCGTCTTCGCGGTGCCTCCGATCTGCCCGCCGACGAACGCGAGTCCGCCCTCTGGACTCTGGTTGAGCTCATCGAAGCCCAGTACCCCCGCTCCCGCTTCCCCGATGTCTTCGCCTGCCTGCTCGCCATCCATCAGGCCCAGGAGAACAGTCTCGCCCAGCTGGGCAGCCACGCTTCCGACGACGACCTGCTCCGCATGAGCTGCGCCAAGGGTGGCTCCTCGGTGCTCGCCGACGGGTGCCTGGCGCGCGGCCGCCTCACCCATGCGGAAAGCCGCTTCTCCTTCGACTGGGGCGTGCTGCTGCAGCTCGGCGACGACCTGCAGGATGTCCGCGAAGACCTTGCCCGCGGCTCGGTGACCCTCTTCTCCGAAGCGGCGGCGCGCGGCCAGCGCCTCGACGAGCGCGTTCTCCAGCTGCTCGCCTTCAGCGAACACGTCGGCAGTCAAATGCGAACCTTCCCCGGTTCCGCTACCTTCAAGGATCTGCTGCGCATGAGCTGGCGCTCGCTGATCCTCATGGCCGTCGCCGAATCCCACCAGCACTTCTCGCCTGGCTTTCTCGCCGAAGCCGAGCGTCTCTCCCCCTTCCGCTTTGCCTTCCTCCGCGAGCGTCGCGAACTCCTCGCCGGCCGCCAGGGTCTCTATACCCTGCTCTTTGACGCCTTCGTCGAATCCGATCGCGATCCCCTCCCTGCATCCTCCCTGCCGGCCACTCACCCCGATCTGCCTGCTTCCCGCTTTGTGACTGAGATACCCTCCGCCTGACTCCCCCGTGTCGCTCCGAGTCCGTTTCGCTTCGAATCGTTTCGCTTCGAGGCGGATAAGCGCGTGAAACGCCGCGGGTTCTCCATGCACTTCTGTACGTTGCCCGAGCGGGAGTCACCTGCCCCGCCGTTACGACAAAATTCTTCCGGCGAGCAGCAAGTGAGGGTATAGTGGCACCTAGCCAAAACGGCCGGCCCGCTGCTCCCCCTCTTGTCCCCGGCGGCTACTCCCCGGATTTTTACGCTTTTGCTCAAAGCAAAAGGAAAAGGGTGGTGACGCATGGCGTTCTGTGGAAAGTGCGGTACATCGATGGCGGACGGGGTGGCTTTCTGCCCCAAATGCGGAGCGCCGACGGGTCCGGTAGTCGCCGGCGCCCCCACTGCGGCTCCGGTAACCGGCCCGGTTGTGACCACGGCCGGCAGCGGGCTCACCGAGAATGTGGCGGCCCTCCTCTCCTATGTCCTCGGCTGGCTCACCGGGATCATCTTCCTGGTGATCGACAAGCGGCCTTTCGTCCGCTTTCATGCCGCCCAGTCGATCGTCGTCTTTGGCGGCCTCACCATCATCAGGATCATCCTGACCTTCTTCCTGCTCGGAGGCTACAGCTTCGGGATGTTCTGGCTGTGGTCCATGATCTCCGTGCTGGTCACGCTGGCCTTCTTCATCGCGTGGATCCTGCTCATGGTCATGGCCTACCAGGGCAAGATGTTCGAGGTCCCCATCGCCGCCGGCATCGCGAAGAGCATCGCCGGAACCTCGGCCTGAAACGGCTTCGGGGCGGCGGCGGACACTCCTGCGAAGCCGCCCCGGCTGTACCCGGCAGCGCCGCCGCTGCTGGTCCTGACCCCGGCACAAGTGCGCCGATACGCAGGCAACGATAAGAAAGTGAGTGAACCATGGCAGGCTTTTGTACCAAATGCGGCGCCACTCTGAACGAGAGCACCGCCTTCTGCACCAAATGCGGCGCTCCGGCAGCGGTCACCGCCGCGGGACCCGGGCCAGCTGCTCCCTACACCCCCCCCACTTCGAACGCTCCCGCCGCGTACACCCCTCCGCCTTCCGCCTATACGCCCATGGCCCCGGCTCCGGCGCAGAAGAGCGGCAGCAGCGCCCTCAGGATCGTCCTGATCATCGTCGCCATCTTCGTCGGGCTCGGCATCCTCGGTGTAGCCGGCTTCGGCTACTTCGCTTACCGGGTCTCCCGCGCGGTTCGCGTCGCAGACAACGGCAAGGGCGTCGAGATCAGCACGCCAGGCGGCACCTTCAGCGCCGGCGATACGACGGTCACCGCTTCCGATCTCGGCGTCGATCTCTACCCCGGCGCAAGCCAGGAAAAGGGCGCCGTCCGCATCAATACCCCCAAGGGCTCGGCGATCACCGCCGTTTACGACACCGGCGATTCGATGGACAAGGTCATCGATTTCTACAAAGCAAAGCTCGGCTCCGGGGCCTCCTTCTACCAGAGCGAAAAAAGCGCCGTTCTCAGCCTGAACAATCAGGACAATAAGGAGAGCCTGATGGTCACCGTCAGCAACGACAGTCCCGACGGCAAAACCAGGATCGTCATCCTGCACGAGAAGTCGAGTTAGGCCAGCCTCGTCAGCTCCGGGTACCGCGAGAAGATGCGCCGCCGATCCTCCGCCGGCAACTGCCCCAACCGGACCGGCTTGTCCTGCGGGCGCGTGCCTTTCTGGTTCAGGACGTTCATCAGACTCCACTCCCGCTGCAGCCCCTGAGGCTCGCGTGCGGGCAGATCGTAGCGGGTAAAGTCGATCGCCTCCCAGGGATTGTCCGTCACCCAGTTGTGCAGCAGCGCCAGGCGAAACTCCTGATTCATGTACCAGCGAATTTCGAGCTCTTTCTCTGAACCCGGAGCGCCCGTCCCTTTCGCATCGAAGCGGTAGTTGATCGCGCTGTTATCCGCGAAGTGTCTGCGCCACTCCAGGCCGAACTCGCCTTCGCTGAGGACGCGTGTGTCCGCCCACCGTTCCCGCACGGCCTGCAGCCACCAGGCAAGATCCGCGTCGTGGCCGATGGAAACCTCCCAGATCGCGGTCACCCAGCCGAATCCGTTCAGCGCGTATCCGGAATCGAAGTGCATCGCCGTCGTGTCGATCATCTCCCGGCGGCCAGGCTGTTGCCCAAGATCGCCCACTGTCTCAATGGGACCCACGCCCATGCGGCTGTTGAAGCCTCCTGCAAACCCATTGCGGCGCGCGGCGAGGAAATCGCAGGTCCAGCCATCGAGGCACACGCAGTCGATGAAATCGGACGGCCCCTGCGCCGGGTTCAGGTAGTGTTCGCGGCTGGGATAGTACGGGTAGCAGATGCCGCCGTCGCCATCGCCGTAATCGATCCCGTGCTGGCTCCAGATCTGCCCCTGACAAACATGAATCCCTTCCTCCATCGCCAGCAGGCGCTGGTTTTCCGCGTCCATGAAGCCGGCGATGAGCGACTGCGGGCGGTAACCGCCGCCGGCCATCTTCGACACCAGCTGCAGCGCCTGATGGATCGTTCGCTGAATTTCTCCGCGGCTGTTGTACATGGGCGCAAAGTAGCCGCCGGGGATGAAGGTGATCTCGTCGCCGTAACGGTCGTGATACGACGCCAGCAGGCGTCGGGCATCCCGGTATTCCTGGCGATCGTCATTGAGCGCCAGCCAGCTCACCGCCCAGGTCATGCGGCCGTCCGGACACCCGCGGGCAAAAGCCTCCCGCCGGGAGCGGATGTGCTCCGGGCTGTTGGCCGGAGCCTCATCCTCTCCAATCGAGCGCGTGCGCGAGACCTCAATCTGATTCACGCGCACGACGGAGATGTGGGTGAGAAATCGTCCGCGCAGGGGTATTGCGGTTGCGGCGTTGAGGTCGCCGGCCAGTGGCGACGCCAGGGTGAGAGCTGCCGTGTTGAGAAACTTTCGCCTGCTCCAGGAAGCGTCCATGCGACTCAGTTTTATTCCGAAAAATCGGATTCTTCCGCGGCCCCTTTCCTCACTGCATTGCCGCGCGCCCGGCCCGGACCGATCGCTCTCCTACCGCCGCTGGATTTGCGTTCCGCTCGGCACTTTCAGCGTGAAGAGGCTGCCCGGCAGGTGCGTGTTGTACCGGATGTTCGAGTAAGTGACCGTGCGCGTGTCTCCGGAAGGCTGGTAGAAGATCTGTTTCAGCGTGATGTCGCGCGCCAGGTCGATCCAGACCGTCACATGGGAGACGTTGTTGCGGACGCTCGCCTGCTTCGGCACCAGATCGAGCTTCGTGGTTTGCACGCCGTCTATCGTCTCGGTGCCCTGGAGCGTGGCCGTCCAGGCGGCGGCCAGCGCTTTGCCGCTCGCGCCGAAACCGGTGGCGAGCAGGCTGTCGTATTCCGCGCGGTTGGCGCCGGCCGAGAAGATCGTCTCCTGCTTCAATGCCGGCTGATAGAAATCCAGCTCGCCGTTCTTGTAGAGGATGTCGCGCGCCGCCGGCTGGCCGTTGTCCGTCTCGATCTTCGTCGCCATCTCGATCGAGCCGCCGGCACGGCGAAAGGCGGTGCTGCCGGTTTGTATCTCGTGGTCCTGCACCACCGCAGTGTACAGATCGGCGCGGAGGTCGGCCTGCACGTTCTCGAACTTCGCGGACGACTTGTCCATCTGGTCCAGGACGCTCTGGAGCTGTGCGTCCTGCGCCAGCGCGAGCGGAGGTGCAGCGAAAAGAAGCACGGCAGCGAAAGCAATCGTCGATTTCATGCAGTCAGGCACGTTCCCTCTGGGATCCAGGAATATGGATCTGAACAGGTAGATGAGGTTCGGCTTGATCGCCGTACACCACAGGCATGGCTTTAGCGGTGGCCCCAGACGCGCCACGCCACGATGCCGCCGCCGATCTCCCGGATCGCCTCGTGTCGGTCCACGACGATGGGCCCCGAGGTCGGCGCGATAGCATTCTCGAAATCCTGATCGGTCGGTTCCCCGCCCTGCGTTCGCACCATCTCAATGGGGACTTCATAGATCATCCCCCCGGCGGGGTTGACCGAGGCGCGAATTTCGTCCCGCGGCCAGTCCGGCTTGGGCCGGTCCCCGTAGTCGAAGAAGTGAGGCGTCAGGAAGATAAAGGCGAGGATCAGCGACACCATGACGTCGTAATGAACGCTGCCACGTTCGTACGTCCACCAGAGATAGCTCTTGAGCAAACGGCCCATAGTCTAGAGTCCGGGGCGCGGCGTAAGGACCCGCTGGCCGCGCATATAGGGTATCAAGACGTCCGGGATTCGCACCGTGCCGTCGGCCTGCTGGTAGTTCTCAAGAATCGCCAGCCAGGTGCGCCCGACCGCCAGCCCGCTGCCGTTGAGCGTGTGAACCAGAGCGGTTTTCCCCCCGCCCTTCGGCTTGTACCGAATATTGGCCCGCCGCGCCTGAAAAGCCTCGAAGTTCGAGCAGGAGGAAATTTCGCGGTAAAGGTTCTGCCCGGGAAGCCAGACTTCGAGATCGAAGGTCTTCGCCGAGCTGAATCCCGTGTCGCCCGTGCACAGCAGCATGCGCCGGTAGGGCAGACCGAGCCGCTCGAGGATGGTCTCCGCGTTGCGCGTCAGCTTTTCGTGCTCCGCGTCGCTGTCTTCGGGGCGCGTGAACTTCACCAGCTCCACCTTCTGGAACTGATGCTGGCGGATAATGCCGCGCACATCCTTGCCGTAGGACCCGGCCTCGGAACGGAAGCAGGGCGTGTAGGCGGTCAGCGAGACAGGCAGCTTCCCCTCGTCGAGAGTCTCGTCGCGGTAAAGGTTGGTGACCGGAACTTCAGCCGTAGGGATCAGCCAGTGGTCGTTGTCGCGATACACGCCGCGCTGGAAATTCTCGGAGTCAACGCAGCGGAACAGATCTTCGGCAAATTTGGGCAGCTGGCCCGTACCGAAGAGGGATTTGCTGTTCACCATGAACGGCGGCAGGACTTCGGTGTAGCCGTGCTCGCGCGTGTGGACATCGAGCATCAACGTGATCAGCGCCCGCTCAAGCCTCGCGCCGTCGCCCCAGTAGACAGCGAAGCGAGCGCCCGAAGTCTTCGCCGCGCGCTCCAGGTCGAGGATGCCCAGCTGTGCGCCCAGCTCCCAGTGCGGTTTGGCCTCGAAGTCGAACTTCGGCAGATCCCCCCACCGTTTCACTTCGACGTTGCTCCGCTCGTCGGGACCGACCGGCACCTCATCGCGGGTGAGGTTCGGGATGCGCGTGAGGATCGCACGCATGTGCTCCTCGGATTCGCCGGCGGCTGCTTCCAAAGCGTCGCCCCGCGCCTTCAGAGCCCGCGTTTCTTCCATCACCGAGGTCGCGTCCTGACCGGATTTCTTCAGCCGCGCGACCTCTTCGCTCAGCTTGTTGCGCTGCGCCTTCAGTTGCTCGGTTTCGGTGATGCGGTCGCGCCGCCGCTGGTCCAGCTCGCGAAAATCGCCCAGCAGCGCGGCGGGATCCTGCCCCCGCTCGCGCAGTTTCTTCTCCACGAACTCAAGATTGGAACGAACAAAGCCCAGATCGTGCATATGGAATCAGGGTACAGGGTCAGGCGTGCAGGGTACAGCGTCCACGGTACGTCGTTACGGCCCCCGGAACAGGTTCCTGCGCACAGACTCTGACGGATGAAGTCTCTGCTCGCTGCGCCGCTGGGCCCTGTGCCCTGATTCAGTCCAGCCGCACCAGCCACGCCTCCCCCTCCGACGGCTGCAGCGACTGGGCGATGGCCACCGCCTGCGTGCGATTGTCGTTCAGCGGGCGGATGCGAACCCAGTAGCCCGTGGGGCCCTGGAACTCGATCACGTTGGCCGAACGGTATTCGCGCTCCAGCTCCGACTGCAGCTTGAGCGCCGACTTCTCATGCAGGAAGGCGCCGATCTGCACGCACCAGCGGCCCCCTTCGTCGATCGGCTTTGGCGTGCTGAAGACATCGATACGCACGTCGCCCAGGCCCGCGCGATAAATGCCCACCGCCTTCGCGGCGCCGATGGAAAGATCGAGAATGCGCCCCGGCACAAATGGCCCGCGGTCGGTGATGCGCATGACGGCTGACTGCCCGGTCTTAAGGTTCACCACCCGAATCAGCGACCCCATGGGCAGCGTGCGATGCGCGGCGGAGATGCCGTTCTCGTTGTAAACCTCGCCGTTGGCGCCCACGCGATTGTGATACGGCGGCCCGTACCAGCTGGCAATGCCGGTTTCGGAATAGATCGGCGTGTGCGTGTCGACGAATTCCTCGTCGGCGGTCAGCGAAGGGACCGGCGCCGGTGTCGATGGCGTTGCGGCACTCGTGCTCGGTGCGGCTTCCGGAGTCACGGGCGGCGGAGGCGGCGGTGTGTAGGCCACTTTTCTGTGCGAGCAGCCGGCGAGAAGCGTCAGGACAGCAGCCGCGAGCACGGCCAGACGCAGAGACCTGAAAGAAATGGGCTGGACGGGGAGAAAAGGTCGCATCGTCTCCGCGGCTCAGGCTTTTCGCGTGCGATCGAGATGATCGGCCAGGCGGCCCAGCTGTTCGGCGGCGATGCGCAGCGCCTTGGAGGAGTTCTCGCGCACCTCGGGCACGACCCTGTCGTTGAGATACGTGATCACCCGCTTCACGTCATCTTCGAGTTTGTCGCTGCAACAGCCGAAGTGCTCGTCCATTTTGCGGCCGATATTCTCAAAGCGCCCGTTCGGGGTTCCTGCCATGGGATGACTCCTGCCAGCGTACGGCTGCCTCCAGTATTGCGATGCAGAGTGCGGCGGTCAATTGTGAAGAACGCAGTTTGCCTCAACGATGACATCTCCGGTGACTGCGGACACGTTGCCCATGCATCCCCGCCGGGCCAGGTCCCCTCCAACTGTGTTGAACGACCGGGGACCTCTGCGCTTTCTCTACAAATCCTGCTTTGCTTCTCTCCTAGCATGCGCTCCATTGTGCGGCTGCGTGGCGGCACAGGGGCAGTTGGCTTCTCTTCCCGATGCACCGCAGCCCCAGGCAGAGACTGCCGCGAGCGTCGGGGCAACCCTGGAACCGCAGCAGAGGCAGGCCGGCGCCGATCCGGCAACGGTCGGCTCGCTTGTCCGTGCGCCTCGGGAAAAACGGAAGTGGGCGCAGTATGTCGATCCCGGCGAGCGCATCCCGCCCCTCTATCCCCGCGACAAGTGGGTCTTCTGGCTGCACGAGGAGAAGCGCGTCTGGTCCCTGGGTCCGGCGCTGCTCTCCGCGGGCTATGGGCAGTTAACCGGCACGCCGGATTACGGCTCTGACAGCGGCGCCTTCGGAGATCGCCTGGGAGCGGCCGTGCTGCGCCAGGCCACCATGCGGTTCTTCTGCAGCAGCCTCTTTCCGGTCCTGACGCACGAGGACCCCCGTTATTTCCGCAAGGCGACCGGTGGATACTGGAGCCGGGCCCAATGGGCTGCCGAGCGCGCGTTGGTGACGCAGCGCGACGACGGAAGCCGCGGCTTCAACTACTCCGATATTCTGGGACATCTGGCGGCTTCCGCTCTGACGCCGACGTACTACCCCGGCAAAAGTGCGAACGCTCACGTGGTGTTTGAGACCTGGGGTACCTCCATCGCCGGAGCCGCAGGCAACAACCTGTTCCTGGAATTTCTGCCCGACGCTGTGCGCGCATGGCGCCGTCACAAACAACGCAAAGATTCGTCTCTAACACCATAGGGTGCGTCTGTAGACAAAGGGGGGGTTGTGCGGGCGCGACTGTGAGCGCACGATAGCTCAACGCGGCGACCGGGAGGAAGATTCAGCGCGAATGCTCTCAGCAGGACCGTGGACAGGGATTGGCAGGAGGACACTTCCGGGATCATGGTTGCCGCGCCGCCTCTGGAGGTTCGCGCGGGGTTGCCGTCTGGTGCTGACTTTAGCCGCGGTGGGCATCGCGCATGCGCAGGAAGATCTGCCCGACGCTCCCTCGCCAAACGTGGAGATCGCGGCAAGCCGCCCGGCGGAGCGGGCCGCTGCAGTCCTGACCCGTACGACCGCCGCTCCCGCCGATGGACAGGAGACATTCCCGCCGGCCGCAAAGCCGGTGCCGGGTCTGAGCGTTCCTGGACTGGAGCCCAATTATGTTCCCCTGCCGAGATGGTGTATCTCCCAGGCCTGCAGCCAGGCCTCGCCTCTGCGCAGCTGCTGTCAGCCAGGAACCGACGTCTTCGACAGCTATCTGCGGCAGAACGCCGTGCACATCTACTCGCCCCGCGAGCTGGGGCGTATCGCGATTCACGGTGTGGTCGATCCCTTCAACCTCCTCACCATCGGGGCCACGTCCCTGTACTCTGTTGCCACAGACGCTCGTTCGCCCTATGGACCCGGCTTCCACGGCTGGGCAAAACTCAGCGGCGTCACCCTGACCGAAGACATGACGGGAGAGTTCGTGGGGACATTTCTGATCCCGTCGATCGATCATCAGGATCCGCATTATCACCGCAGGCCCAACGCATCGCTGACCCGGCGCATCCTGCACGCCGCCTGGCAGCCTTTCTGGACCACCAGCGACACCGGCAAGGGGATGATCAACTACTCCACCTTCGTCGGCTCCATCCTCAATGAGGCGGTAGATGTGAGCTATGTCCCCTATCAGAAGGTCGGCTGGGGACCCAGCGCGACGCGCATTGCCATCGGATGGGCCAGCGCGCCGGTCGGCAACTACGTCACGGAGTTCTTCCCCGATGTCGCGAGCCACATCAACCTGAAGGTAGTCTTCCTGCAGAGAATTGTGGATCGCGTAGAGATCGAGAACGGGGGCTCCTGAGACCGAAGCCGGGCACAACGCCCCCGAAATCTATTTCTGCTTCGAGAAATACTTTGGCTCGTGGCCGGGGAGCCAGGGATCGTAGTGAGCGGCAAAGGCGGCGCGCTCTTCCGTCGGCGGATGGCTGTAGGTCCAGAAGACGACGAACGGATTGGGCTGCGGATCGTCGAGCCAAACCACCTCATCGCTGCAGAAAGAGCGGACCACCGTCGCCTGCGGATCGGGCACCAGACCATGAATCACTTCCTCGCCGTAGACATCGGCCTGATGCTCGATTTGGCGGCTGATCGCGTTGGCGATCGGCTGCGCCAGGAAGTTCAGCGTCAGCCCCACCAGCAAAAGCAGACCGAGCGACGACCAGCTTTCCACGGAAGAGACACCCCAGCGCGGCCCGCAGCGGCGCACCAGCCAGCGCATGGCACAAAAGGCGAACCAGTAGAAAACGAAGATCACGATGGCCGAGTAGCCAATGCCTTTGGCGATGTGATGCAGAACATAGTGTCCCTGCTCGTGACCGTAGGTAAACAGAATCTCCTCCGGCGTCTCGATGCGAACAGTCGTGTCCCAAACCACGATGCGTTTCGACGCGCCCAGACCGGTGACGTAGGCGTTGGCGCCGGTGACGCGGGTGCTCGCGTCCATCAGGAAGATGCGGCTGGGCGGGATGTGCAGGCCGCCGCGCGCCGCCACCCGCTCCAGTTGATCGGCCAGAGCAGGGTCGGTCTGGGCGAGCGGCGTGAAGTGGTTGAAGAGCGGGTCGATGACCAGCGGAGCCGCCCAGGTCACCAGCACTTCGAGGGGCACCGTAATCAGCCAGAACCACATCCACCAGCGGCGCGGCGACCGGCGCATCAGCGCGTAGAGGATGCTCAGGGCGATAGCGCCCAGCACCAGGGTGATCGCCGTAGACTTCAGCCCGTCGATCCACCAGTTGGGCCAGCGCTCGATGGACAGACCGAAGCGCAGACTAACCCAATGCCCGAGTACCGTTCCAGGGATTTCGATCGCGCTCAGAATCAGAAGCCAGAGAGGGATAGCGATGAGGCCCTGGAACCAGGGGTTCGCTGACACCCGGCTCGCGAGATGCGCCACTGCGGAGCCTGCGCCCATGCGAACGACGATCCAGAGGACTGCGAGGAGCCAGGCGGTTCCCCCGAAATAGAGCCCCGTCCGCCAGTGGCTCAGCGCGATGGCCTGGGCCAGTTTGTCGGGAGGCAGTTTGCAGAGGGGCTGCGATGCTGCGGCCAGCAGAGCGACGGCAGGATGCACGGCGCTAGAGATTGAACAGCTCCCGCAAACGGCGGGTCTGCGCGCGGCTCACCGGAATTTCGCTTTGCTTTTTGTCGTCCATCCGGAGCTGGTAGCTGGACTTGAACCAGGGCACAACCTCGCGGATGTGGTTGATGTTCACAAGAAAGGAGCGGTGGGCACGCCAGAAGTTGGCCGGGTCGAGAAGGTCGAAGAGTTCCTCGAGGGTGCGGCACTTCGATTGGCCCTCCACGGACGGCGTAACCACCGAGATGACGCCCTCATTGATCGAGGCGTAGCAGATATCCTTCTGGTCGATCAGCAGCAGACGGCTGCCGGCCTGCAGGACGATCTTGCCGCTGTGCGGCTTGGCGGTCTGGTGCTGCTCGATGAGCTTGAGCAGCATGTCAACGCGCAGATCGCCCCGTGCCGGGCGGGACTCGCCGGCCGGCCCGCCTTCCTGCAGCCGCTGCCGGGCGCGGTCGACCGCCTGCAGGACGCGGTCGCGGTCGAAAGGCTTCAGCAGATAGTCGATGGCGTTCACGTCGAAGGCGCGGACCGCGTACTGGTCGAAGGCGGTGGCAAAGATGATCTGCGGAAGATGATCCCCCTCGCCCAGGTCGAGCAGCTTTTTGAGCACGGCGAACCCATCCAGACCCGGCATCTGCACGTCGAGAAAGACGACGTCGGGATGGTGCGCACGGATCAGTTCCACCGCTTCGACACCGTTCTTGCCTTCGCCCACAACATCCACGCTGCCCGTCGTGTCGAGCAGGTATTTCAGCTCTTCGCGGGCCAGTTCTTCATCGTCGACAATGAGGGCGGTCATGGACATACAGGCTCTCGCGATCGCGCAACCCAAGAATACAGGAGGGGAAGTCGAGGGGGTCAACGCGGGCGCAGCGAATGGCGGCGAGGCGGAGTTGTGTGGAGAACCTACTCCGCGAAGGCGTGCAGCCGCGCCGGCGGATTATCTGCAGCCAGATTGTGCCCGCAATAAACGCAGTACATATCCGTAACCCGCGCGGTGCGATGGCAGTTGGCGCAGCAGGCCGCCACCTGGTAAGCGCACTGCGGGCAGAAGTGATAATCGCTTTCGATGCGCGCATTGCACGCCGGGCACTGCGAAAGCACCGGCAGGCGCAGCAGGAAGTACAGGACCGCGCCGATCCCGCTGGGGATCACGATGCACACCACCATCCACAGGGGCACGCTCATGCCGCGGCGCGGTGAGTCGCGGCTGATGTAGCCGATCATGAGCACGTAGAGGCCGGCCAGCAGGCCGAAGCTGATGTCAATATAGAAACGAAACCAGAACGGAAGGTTGGGCGGATGATGGCGATGCGCGGGCACAATGACCCACATCAGGTACTCCATCAGCCCAAAGACGATCAGCGCCCCCACAACCGACCAGAGCGGGATCAGGCTCAGTTCGCTGGAGAAGCCGTCGGGATGCAGTTCCGCGCGTTGCCGAGGATCGTTGCTCATCGAAGGAATACCGTCAGCTAACGCTGATCGCTGCGCGCGGCGCGATCTCTCAGGGTCACCAGCAGGATGGCAAAAACCGCCGAAAGGAAGACCACAAAGAGAGTCAGCACGAGTACGGGCAGATCCAAGAAGTGTTCTCCATTGCTCAGGTCGCTGACTGCGTTCCACAGAACCGGCGCAAAGAAGAAGATCAGCGCGCCCATCGCCAGCAGCGCGATACCCACATGCCGGCGCTTCCGCGCCCGCTGCACCTGCAGTTCATTCGCCGCTTCCATCACGGAGCGCCGTGTACGGAGCACAATCTCGGGTATCGGATGACCCGCCACTCTGCCGTGGGGACGAAACACTTCGCTGCTCACAGAACCTCCATCCGCTCAGACGTCGCAGCCGCCGGCCGCGTTGCCGAGCGCACATGGGGCTTCAGAGCCGCCAGTCCGCGATAGAGGCGCGACTTCACCGTGGAGAGGGGAGCGCGCGTCATGCGCGCGATCTCTTCCAGCGACATTTCCTCGTGAAAGCGCAGGACGAGTACTTCGCGATGCAGGGGGTCGAGCGTCAGAAGCGCCTCGGCCACCAGTTGGCCGCTCTCCAGCGTTGCCAGATGTTCGAAGGGTGTCTTTTCCTGGCTGGCCACTTCGAAAGGCCGCTCTTCGTCGCTGGCTTCGCACATCTCTTCGAGGCTGGCCATCGAGCGGCGGCGGCGGAGATCGATCACCAGGTTGCGGGCGATCGTAAAAAGCCACGTGTCGAAGCGCGAATTCCCGTTGAACTGAGAGCCGCGCAGCAGCACCCGCATCCAGGTTTCCTGGAAAAGATCCTCGGCAATTTCGCGGTTGCCGGTGAGGTACAGCAGATAACGAAGCAGCCGGTGCTGGTACTGGAGAATCAACTCATCCAGCAGCTGCGGATCATGCCGCTTCAGGCCTTCCACCACCCGCGCATTGTCGCGTCGCGCAATCTCAGCGAGTTGTAGAGCTGCCGCACTCATTTCATCTGCAGAGACGGAGCAAGAGGGACGAAAGACGCTCCTGGTGACAAGTTTCTCAACCTTTTGCGTCAGATCCATTGGTTCCCCCTTTCTGCCGGCGATGAGGTGCTTTTCCTCGCGCGGCCCCGGCCATCTCTAACTCCACCATTATCAGTCGGATTTCGCCCGCCTGCAACGTTAGACTGGAGGAAATGGAAGTGATTTACGGACTGCACCCCGTCGAAGAGGCCTTGCGCTCAGGAACCCGGCAATTCGACCAGGTCTGCATCGCCAGTGAACGGCACGACCGCCGTCTGGCCGAGGTAGCGGCCCGCTGCCGGGCTGCGGGCGTCCCCGTCCGGACCGAGCCACGCGACGCCCTGAGCCGGCTCGCCGGGACTTCGGCCCACCAGGGTGTCGTGGCCCTCGTCCGCGAGCGGGAGTTTCTGAGCGCCGAGGACCTGCTGGAGGGACCGGAGCCACGCCTGATACTGGCCCTGGATGGGGTGGAGGACCCCCAAAACCTGGGCGCTCTGCTGCGGACCGCGGAAGCCGCAGGCGTCGACGGCGTCCTGTTCACCGAGCGACGTTCGGCGCCGCTCAGCGCCGTCGCCATCAAGGCATCCTCGGGAGCCGCCGAGCACCTGCGCCTGGCACGCGTCGTCAACATGGTCCGCTCGCTCGAAATGCTCAAGGCGCGCAACCTCTGGGTGGTAGGTCTCGACGAGCGTGGTGCCATGGATTACGACCAGTACGATTTCCGGTCCAATACCGTGATTGTGCTGGGCCGCGAAGGATCCGGACTGCACGAACTGGTCGGCAGGACCTGCGATCATCTGCTGCGCATTCCCATGGCCGGTCAGATTTCCTCGCTGAACGTGGCCGCAGCGGGCGCAGTGGTTCTGTTCGAGGCGGCACGGCAGCGGCGGCAGCCTCCCAACACTATCGACGGCCTCCTGCCGAAAGCGCACCGGGGGCCGCAAAAGGGTCTGGGTTCATGAAGTTTTGGATTTTTGGCGCTGCGGTCGTGGGCGCCCTGGCGCTCGAGTCGTCTCCGGCATTCCCTCAACAAGCCGCCGGCCCGATGCAGCCATCGGCGCAGCAGCAGGTGCTCTTTTCCGGACCGCCGGCGCAGGCAGCAAAGTCGCCGCCGGCGTCGGGCTCGGTGTCGGGCGGACAGGCGCCCGCCGTCACGGACGCAGAACGGACCGCAGTCACCATCACAGCCTGGGACCTGGACGTGCATCTGACGCGTCAGCAGCAGGCCATGGAGGTCCATGCCCGGGTGACGTTGCGCAACAGCAGCGCCGCTCCGCTCCGGCAAATCGTCCTGCAGCTGTCCTCGACCCTGCACTTTGAAACGATCGGATTTCGCGGGAAAAAGGTTGCGTTCACGCAGAACACCATCGCCAGTGATGCGGATCATACGGGGAAACTGGAAGAGGCGGCGATTCCTCTCGCCGATGCTTTGGCTCCCGGCGCCGTCCTGACCCTGGACGTCGACTACGGCGGCCCGATCCCCTTGACCGCAGTCCGTTTGACCTCGATCGGCGCGCCCGACGCAACCGCGGAGGCCTCGGACTGGGACCGGATTGCCGAAGACTTTACCGGCGTGCGCGGCTTCGGCAACGTGGTTTGGTACCCGGTGAGTTCGCTGCCGGTTTTGTTCAGCGACGGCGCGAAGCTCTTCACTGAAATTGGACGTCAGAAGCAGATGGACGAAGACGCGACCGTTAGCCTGCGCATCACGGACGAATTTGTTTCGCAGCCGCCGAATGTGGTGCTTCTTGATGGGCACCTCATCAACGGTGTGCATCCGGCCGCCATGCCCACGGCCTCGTTTCCCGGTGTGCTCACGGCATCGCTGCCCTCCACACGGCTCGGGTTTGAGACACCCTCGTTCTTTGTGGAGCAACGCACAGAAACCGACGGCAACGGACTGCGCGTGCTCGCCACAGCTGCCGATGCGGGCAGTGCGGCGCGCTACATCGCAGCCGCCGGCGCGGTGGCTCCGCTGGTAACGGCGTGGCTGGGGAAAAACCACGAATCCGTGTTCACGATTCTGGATCTGCCGGAAGTGGACGATGCTCCGGCGGAGACAGGCGAACTCCTGGCGACGCCGCTTTCCACCGACGACCCGGCGCATCTGGAGCCGGTGGTCGTCCACGCGCTCGCGCATGGACGGTTTCGCTCGCCGCGTGTGTGGCTCAACGAGGGCGTCGCAGCGTTCCTGGGGTCGCTGTGGATCGAAGCCAACCAGGGACTAACCGCCGCGGTCGAGAATCTGAACGCAGGCCGCCCCGCCCTCGCGCTGGCCGAGCCGGCCACGCCCGGCGAGGATTCGGGAGACGATCTGCTCCATGCTGCGAGCGCGGTGTATTACCGAACCAAGGCGGACTATGTGCTCTGGATGCTGCGAGGCATCGTCGGAGACGCGCCTCTGCAGAGCGCTCTGCAAACCTACGATCCCGCCCAGGACACAACCCCGGATTATTTCCAGCGGCTGCTGGAGCACACCAGCGGCAGGGATTTGCAGTGGTTCTTCGACGATTGGGTCTATCACGACCGCGGATTGCCCGACCTTTCGATCACAAACGTGTACCCGACCCGCGAGTCCGCGGGACATGTGCTGGTCGCGGTGGACATCGCCAACGAGGGATACGCCGCGGCAGATGTCCCCGTCACCGTGAAGGGCTACAACGGGTCGGTAACCGAGCGAGTGCGGATTCCCGCGCACGGCCAGGTTACCCATCGCGTAGCGTTCTCAGAGGATCCGATCGAAGTGGATGTGAACGACGGGACGGTGCCCGAAGTGCGGGACAGCATTCACGAGAAAATCCTCACGGCTGCACCGCACGCACCGTAGCCCCCGCCACAGGCTTTTCCAGCGTGCCTGAGATTTTCTCCTCGCCGCGCCGCGTTTCCAGCGTCAGGTCGAGGCTGCGGTCGAAACCGATAGAGCCGTGCACGGGAATGGCGCGGCCCGCGTGCACGATATCGCCACCGGTCAGTTTCAGTGCGTTACCCGCGATCGTCCCCTTCGCTGTCCAGCGTTCGAACGGGGTGAGACCCGAGTTGTTGGCGGCGGCGGTGCGGGCGAACGCTCCTCTTTGCCAGGTAAAGGAGAAGTCGCCGGTCGTGGACGAGGCCAGATCGGAGGCGCGCAGGCCAGTCATCGACAAACTGGCTTCGCCGTCGATCTCCCCCGGCCCCCATTGCTCCGAGAAGACTTTCGATATTGCCCCGGCGCTGGCGTTCGCCAACCTTACCTTCAGCTTCCACTGCGCTGTGTCATCCTGCATCCGCATCTCTCCGCTCCAGTGCAGCGTTCCGCCGAGAGCTGACGCGTCCAGGGAGGCGAAGTGGAGGGTATTGCCCGCGATGCCCAGAGTTGCGGCGACATTCTTCATCACGAGGGATCCAAGATCGACCTGATCGCACTGAATCTCTCCGCTCAGGGGGGGCCAGGCGGGACGGCTCTGTCCGAAGCGGAGCAATCTGCCGAAGAATCCCGTGTCGGGATCGGCGCCGGCCGCCGTCTCGATCGCCGCTCCGCTCGTGGGCCCCATCGCCAGTGCGAACTCCGCGGGACAACCGGCGGGATCGGCGCACTGCGTGGGAAACCGCAGCGAACCCTGCATGGGTGTCTTCTGGTAGCTGAGGGAGACGTTGCGCCACGCAATCTGCTGCGGAGTCAGATCCACCTCCGCGGACTGCACTTCGACCGGGTCGGGCAGAAATGCCGGGCGCAGCTCAGCAGATTCGACCGTGACCGTCCCCGTGGTTCCGATGCCGGTGCCAGGGCCGGCCAGCGGCCGCATCCACGCACCCGTAGTGGTGAGGTTGAGGGTGGCTCGCCCGTGCGGAGCGACGATCCTGGCGGCATTTTCAAGCATGCCGAAGTTTGCCGCTGCGGGAAAAAGACGCGCCAGTGCCGCCTGACCGGTGAAATGGATCTCGAATCCCCCGCGCAGCAGTCGCGCCTCCGCGACCATGGGCTGCGTTTCGCCCACGGCAACGGAGAGGGGCAGAAGCTGGATGGCATTGGGGCCGGGCGACGGCGACGGCGCATGACGGGTGTGGCGCGACGGCGGCGCCTCCTGGGGTGGCGCCACAAAATGCATCGTGGGCAGAGTCAGCACTCCGCCGGGATAGCGCAGCGACACGCCGGCCGCCTCGGCCGTGCCGGAGACCAGAGGACTGCCTCCGCTTGCGAAGTGGAAGCTGCCATTCACCGTCCCCGTCGCGCTCACGTTCTGCGCGCCGGGACGGATCAGCTCGAGCAGGTTGAGCGGAAAGGTTGCGGGAATCTCGTTGATCTCAAGCTGCAGATCGGCTTTGGGAGACTCGAACCCCTGGATGCTGCCGGTGAGGAGGAAATGCCCGCTCGCGACCGGCCAGAAGCAGGTGATGTTGCCGAAGGTCCGCTGGACGCGGCGGTAATCGCTGCGGCAGGTGGCGTCGACGTCGACCGCCACCGGCGGCTGAAATTCCTGGCGGCGCAGATCGGCGAGGTGCAGGCGCGACTGGATCTGCAGATCGCCAAAGCTGCCCCGGATCGTGGACGTCGCGTCGAGACTGGCGCGCCATCCAGGATCCATGCCGGCCAGCAGACGGCTCACCTGCCCGAGCTGAGCGCCGCTCCACTCCGCGCGCAGATCGACGGGCATGGCATCCAGGACCGCAGCGCGGCGCAGCGAGCCTTCCAGGGTCACCTCGCCGCCGCCGGCGAGTTCCGAGGCGCCGGTATCGGAGAGATGGAGCTCGAGGTCGGTGCGCACCGGTTGCGCGCGCAGACGCAGACGCCACTCATCGCTGCCCGCCTGCCACATCGAGAACTCCGCGTTCATCAGCGAAAACGGCTTCTTCTCGACGCCGTCCTTGAAGTCGATGCGGGCATCGGTGGCTTCGATGTACGGGAAGCGCGGACGGGCGCTGGCGTGTCGCTGCGCCGTGGGCGCGTTGGCTATCTGCGAAGCCCGCAACAGCACCGAGCCGATGCTCCACTGACCCGCGCTGTTTTTCACCAGATTCAGATTGGCTTCATCGAGACTGATGCGGCTCACCTCCAGACGCCCCCGCCACAGCGACGTCAGCCGCAGCGACGCCACCACGGAAGTCGCATGCAGGGCCGGCTCCTCGCCGAAGGCGGGATCCTCATCGACGGTGAGATCGCTCATCACGATGCCCGGCGTCGGCAGCAGACGCAGCTGCATCCCGCCCACATACACCGGCCGGCCCAGCGCCTCCGACATGCTGGCGGTGATCGAGCGCCGGTACTTGCCCAGGTTAATCAGCGGCGGCAGAAATATCGCCATCAGCAGCAGGACGATGAGACCCGCAACCATGGCCACGCGTCGCCACGGAAAAGCCCGCGGACTCTGCGATTCTTCGGAGGAAACCAGATCCTCCAGCGAAGGCATGGCTATTTCACTCGATGGAACGTTCGCCGCCAGCGAGTCTGATCGAAGAAGTGGATCGTCTCATGGAGAATCCAGCTGACGCGATCCGCCAGCGAAGTCTTGAACTCCTGCGATTCGGGCGTCACAAAGGACCAGTAGACGAACAGCGGCCGCCCGACGATGTTGGCGCGCGGCACGAATCCCCAGTAGCGGCTGTCCAGACTGACCGTGCGATTGTCCCCCATGCAGAAATACATTCCGGGCGGAACCACCAGGTCCTGGCCCTGGATGTAGCTCGGCAGCGCTTCAGCCCATTCCGCCGTTACGTCCGCGCTCGTGTTCGGAGAAACGGACGGGAAGTCGTCGCGGTAGGGATTGTAGTCCGAGTCGTTGGGCTTTCCCGCATAAGGCTCATCCAGAGCGACTCCGTTGCGGTACACAATGCCGTCACGGAGGTGGATGCGGTCGCCGGGAATCCCCATGACCCGCTTGACCAGGAAAAGATGCTCGCCATTCGCCTCCAGCGTCGGCTTGTAGAAGACGATGATGTCCCCGCGCCGCACGTTCCGGTAGTAGACAAACGGCGCGTAGTGCGCCGGCGGCGCCAGTGTGATGCGATCCACCAGAACGTGATCGCCCACCAGCAGCGCCTTCACCATGGACGAGGACGGAATCGCGAAGTTCTGAAAAATGAAGGTTAGGACAAAGAGACCCACCGCCAGGACTCCGCAGATGGAGGCGAATGCCTCCAGCGGCGTTTCCTCGTGCTTCTGTTTGGTTGGCTCCTTTTCCTCGACTTCCGCCATCGCTCTCCAGTCGTTCTTCAGCGAATCACGCGTATAATGCGGTTCCAGCGCGCAAAATCGACGATCCGGTCCCATAGATCGTTTTTCTGTCCGAGTCTATCATCCGACGCCTGCTCGACATCGGTGGCCGACGGCTCACGCAGAGAGAAGTAGATGAGGAAGGGGCGGCCCACAATGTTCTCGCGCGGTACAAACCCCCAGTAGCGGCTGTCGCGGCTGAAGTTGCGATTGTCGCCGAGTACGAAGTAGCTGTCCGGCGGAACCACCAGGTCACCTTCGCGGACGTCGGTGCGCATCTGCATCCACCAGTGCGCATCGACGCCGGGATCGGTATAGAGCTGCGTCGGGAAGCTGTCGCGAAAGTCGTCCGGGTAAGCCGGCTCGAAGACCACCCACGGTTCGTCGAGTGGCTCGCCGTTCACCCACGCCAGGCCGTTTTCCAGATGCACGTGGTCGCCCGGCAGGCCGATCACACGCTTCACCACGTGCTCGGGCGGATCGGGTGGAAAGTGGAAGACCACGACATCGCCCCGCTCGATCGTGTGATAGGGCAGCAACCACCCCCAGCTGCCCGCCGGGGCCAGCGCGATCTTGTTCACCAGCAAAAAATCGCCGACCAGCAGCGTCCGTTCCATCGACTCCGAGGGAATGCGGAACGGCTGCGCGATGAAAGTGAGGATGAAGAGCGCCACCACCAGCACCACGAGCAGAGAACGCGCGATTTCCATGACCCCGGGAAAGAGGACAACCTTGCGCCGGGGCGCGGCCACCGCCGGCGCGGATGCCGGGGCCATGCCGCTGAGCTCCGCGCTTTCCCCTCCGGACTCCGGGGCGAGTACGGGATTTCGCTGTTGCTCGGGTCCGGTCTGCGGAAAAGAGCTCATGCCTGCTGCTCCGCGGCGTTCAGTTTTTCCACGGCACGGCGAGCCGCATCCTGTTCGGCATGTTTTCGCGTGCGCCCTTCTCCCTGGGCCAGCACTTCACCCCCGGCCCGCACCTCGACGAAGAAGCGTTTGCGGTGATCGGGACCCGTTTCGCCGGTGATGCGATACTCCGGCTGGCGCTGCCTGCGGGCCTGCAGCAGCTCCTGCAGCACGGACTTGAAGTCTCCCATGCCGCCCCCCGCTGTCAGTTGTTCGCGTAAGGCCATCAGGACCGGCGCAATCACACAGGAGTCGATGAGTTTCCGCGCCGGTTCGAGCCCGGCATCGAGATAAAGGGCTCCGATGATCGCCTCCATGGCGTTCGCCAGCAGCGCGGTCTTGGTGCGCCCGCCGCTGCGCTCCTCACCGCGGCCCAGAAACAGGAACTTCCCCAGATCGAGACCGCCCGCGACTTCGGCGAGATAGCGCCGGCTCACCAGCGCGCCCCGCAGGCGTGTCAGGTCGCCTTCCGACAACTCCGGATAACGGCGAAAGACGTGCTCCGCAGCAACCATGCCGACAACGGCGTCGCCGAGAAACTCGAGTGTCTCGTTGTCTTCCTGCGGCGGCTCGGCCGCTCCGCGCTCATGCGCCATCGAACTGTGCGTCAGCGCCCGGCGCAGCAGCTCCGGGTCCCGGAAACGATGGTGCAGGATGGTCTCGAGTTCTCCGATGGCTGCCGAATCCGGCGCGACGGGCACAGATGAGGGGTTCGATGCTTCGGAAGAATGTGCGGAAGACTCCATGCGCGGGCCGCTCGAACAATTATTGCAGAGGCAGCTACTGGGGGCGAGGCGGGTTCGACGGCGCTGCGGCCTTCGGCGGGCTCGGGCTGTTGCTGCTGTCGTCGCTCGACGGCTCCTGATCCGGCAGCGCGAAGGGCTTCTTCAGGCCGGATTCCGCCGCCGCCTTCGTGTCGGGCTGCCCGTCGCGCGCCGCCAGCGCTGCACGATACTCCAGCACCGCATCGTCGCGTTTGTCCTCCACATCGAGAATCCGCCCCAGATAAATGTGAGACCACGCCAGCATGCGAGCATCCTGTGTTGCTTTCAACGTGCTGCGGAATGCCGCCTCGGCGTCGTCGATTTTGCCGTTCATCAGATCCACGCGCGCCAGAATAAAATCTGCCTGGCCCGGGTCCCCGGTGTGTGTATCCAGAGCTTTTTGCGCGATGGCCGCCGCCCCGGCCACGTCGCCCTTCATCAGCTTCATCTCTGCCAGGTCCAGCTGCTTCGGCTGGGGCGGCGCCTGCGGAGACCGGCTCAGCACATGCCCCTCGCCGTGCGCGTCGAACGTGATCTGGCGCGCCTCATGCGTCTCCACACTGACGTCCATGCCATACACCATGGGCCCGATCGCCTCATCCAGGCTGTCGGGAGTCTTCTCGAAACTCTTCAGCTGATTGTAGAAATACTGCGTCAGCACATATCCCTGCGTCATGGAGTGGTTCACGGCCTGCTGCCGCACCGCCTCCTGTCGCTGCAGAGCGACGCTGCGCGCACGCTCGTACGGATCCGCTTCGCTGTGCGTCAGATTCGGCGGCACCCGCACGTCGGGGATGCCGGTGCTCATGGTTCGCGCTTCGATGGCGCGGATCATGCACTCGATCACCAGCGCGACAATGTCGTTCTTGAATTCGAATTCCAGCGGCGCATCCTGCACCGACTGCAGGATCGGCATCAGCCGGTCCATGGAATTCGCGCGCGCGTACAGCAGCGGCTCGATCTCGTAATGCAGATAGGCGTGGCGCACCAGATTCATGGGGATCGCGCCCTTCTTCGGCGAAGCCACGACCACATAATCCGACCCATAGACGCGCGCGTTCGTCTCTTCCGGCGAGAGCAGCGGCTCGACCACCACCAGAAAATGCCTGCCGCTGTAACTCGAAGCCGGCTTCTTCAGGTAGTAATTCGTGCTCACGATCATCTGCGTCAGCGGATTGTGCAGCTGACTGGCCAGATCGTCGTATGCCGCCTTGTTCTCCACCCAGATGTGGTGCAGATCGATGGCGTCGGCGTACTGCCGCACCAGAGGCAAAACCTCCTCGACCCCATTGGCGTCGGGCGGCAGATCCTGTTCGTCCACGCTCGGGGTCAGCACAGGTGGCGGCGTCAGATAGAGCGCCAGCGAAACGTATTGCGCCACATTGCGCGCTGCATCCTCCGTGCGGTGCCGGTCGATAAACAGGCACAGCTTGTCCCGGTCGTCCTGCGCCTGCGGCGATGCCTGCGTTGCCAGGTTCACCTCATCCCGCACCGTCTTCCGCACCGGCTCCGACTCATCCAGCCCATTGTTGTACCCGCACGCATTCAGAGCGACGCCCATATCGAACATGGCCTCGCTGGTTTCAAGGCTCACATCGGGGCCGGCCGGATCGATCAGCGCCGGCGCATGGGGCGCCAGCGTCTGCTGCGTGGTCAGCGCCGGATTCGCGCTCGGCGAAGGAACCTGCGTGGGATTCAGACTCGGGACCCGGCTGGAACTCGACGGTTCGCCCTGTGAATTCTGCGGCGTTCCTGGACTTTGATTCTGCTGCCCAAAACACAGGGCCGCCGACATCGATCCCGCCAGCAGCAGCAACAGTGGATAATGGCGGGCATGCGACGACATAGATACAGGTTGGACGGAGGAACTGCCCTTCAGTCTATGCGCCGTGTTCCAAGGGGTCAAACCTTTTGCCCCTTGCCTGAAACCGCGACCATCCGGCGCACTGCCGTACAATGCTTCCGTCGAAGCCGCTTCCCTGCCCTATGAAAATCTCCGCACCTTGCATGCTGGCTTTCCCCGCCCTTTGCTCTCTCCTCGCTCTCTTAACCCTGCAGGCCGCCGCGCAGACACCCAACCCGGCGCAGGCCTTGAGCAGTGCCCCGCCCGCCTGGATGAACGAGCAACCCGTCCAGACCCGCCACGCCATGGTGGTCAGCGTTCATCACCTCGCCACCGACGCCGGCGTCAGCATCCTGAGGGCTGGCGGCAATGCCGTCGACGCCGCCGTTGCTGTGGGATTCGCCCTCGCCGTCGTTTATCCCTACGCCGGCAACCTCGGCGGCGGCGGTTTCATGCTCATCCACGAGCACAGCGGCAAAAACATCTTCGTCGATTACCGCGAGAAGGCGCCCCTCGCAGCGACCGCGAACATGTATCTGGATGCCCAGGGCAACATCATCCCGGGCGCCAGTATCGTCGGCTATCGCGCCATCGGGGTTCCCGGTTCAGTGGCCGGCCTGGTCCACGCGGAGAAAAAATACGGCCGGCTGACCCTCGCCAAAGTCATGGCCCCCGCCATCCATCTTGCCTCCGACGGCTTCGTCCTCACCGGCGAAGAGGCGGCCGAGATGCACAACAAAGTCCTCGCCCAGTTCCCGGCCTCGCGGCAGATCTTCCAGCGTGACGGAAACTTCTACAAAGATGGTGATATCTTCCGCCAGCCCGAGTTGGCCGAGACCCTGCGGAAAATCGCAACCGACCCTGACGACTTCTACCACGGCGCCATGGCAAAACAGATCGCCGATGCCGTGCAGAAAGGCGGTGGCCTCATCACCGCCGAAGATATGGCCCGCTACACGGTGAAGGACCGCGTTCCCATCACCGGCGCCTATCACGGCTACGAGATCGTCAGTTCTCCGCCGCCTTCTTCCGGAGGTATAGCGCTGGTCGAGATGCTCAACATCCTCGACAGCGACAACCTGCACCGGCTCGGCGATCGCACCGCGCCGGAGATGAACCTCATCATCGAGGCTTTTCGCCGCGCCTACATGGATCGCTCCGACTTCCTCGGCGATCCCGCCTATGTGAAGATCCCCGTCGAACAACTCGTCAGCAGGAAATATGCCGAGGCATGGCGCGCGACCATCCAGCCTGGCCATGCCACGCCTTCCGCAAACCTCCAGCGTCCGGCGGGCTTCCTGCCGCCGCCGCCCACCATGGCCGACGTCCGCCAGGAGCCGGTTGATACCACGCACTACTCCGTGATGGATGCGGCCGGCGACGCGGTTTCCGTGACCACCACCCTGAACGGCGCCTATGGCTCCGGCGTCACCGTGCCCGGCCTCGGCTTCCTGCTCAACGACGAGATGGACGACTTCGCCTCCAGGCAGGGCGTACCCAACATGTTTGGACTGATCCAGGGGCCGGCCAACGCCATCGCCCCCGGCAAACGCCCGCTTTCCAGCATGACGCCCACCATCATCCTGCGCAACGGCAGAGTTTCCATGGTGCTTGGCTCCCCCGGCGGCGGCACCATCATCACCACGGTCGCCAATATCTTCCTCAGCGTGGCCGATCAGGGGCTCAATATCCAGCAGGCGGTCGACGCTCCCCGCTTCCACCAGCAATATCTCCCCGACGCCGTCATGCTCGAGCCCGGTTTCTCCCCGGCGACCGTCGATGGGCTCCGCGCCATGGGATACGCATTGCGCATCGGCCGCCACTGGGGCGACGGCGAGTGCATCGAAGTCGATCCCAAAACCGGAGCCCTCGAGGGCGGCCAGGACCACCGCCACGATTACGGCCAGGCAGCCGGGTATTAGACCCTCTGCGCTCGCCCAACCCAGGTTTTGAAATCATCCATGAGACAACGGCGACATTCTGCGTTTTGAGGCGACATCAGTGACAGCTCTCCGCCCCTATCGGGCTTCGACGCGACACCGGACCTGACCCTCCACCGCAATGCAAACCGTGAATGGGGTAAAGTTGGTCCGATCCACGCATCTGTTCCTCTGCGCTGAAAAGCCAGGAACCCCAGGAGAAGTCTATGGAGCGGCTCAAAGGCAAGCGGGCTCTGATCACCGGCGGAACGACGGGCATTGGATTCGCTGCTGCCGAGGAATTCCTCAGGGAAGGCGCGCGGGTCATCATCACCGGCGCCAATCCAAAGAATCTCGATGCCGCACGGCAGAAGCTCGGCGAGAGCGTCGTCGCCATTTCGGCCGACGCCAGCAGTGTTGCCGCCCAGGACGCTGTTGCCGCCGCCGTGAAAAAGGAATTCAGCGGGCTCGATGTCCTCTTCTGCAATGCCGGAATCGTCGAAATGCGCCCTCTCGAAGCATGGGATGAAGCGGCCTTCGATCGTTCCTTCAACACCAACTTCAAAGGCGCATTTTTCCTCATCCAGAAACTGTTGCCCCTGTTCGCCAACCCGGCGTCCATCGTCCTCAACGGTTCCGTCAACGCCCACATCGGGATGCCCGGCTCGAGCATTTATTCGGCGACCAAGGCCGCAACCATTTCGCTCGCCCGCACCCTGTCCGGCGAACTGATCGGCCGCGGAATTCGCCTCAATACCATCAGTCCCGGCCCGATTGACACCCCGCTGTACGGCAAACTGGGCCTCTCCCAGGAAGGGGCCTCCCGGTTGCAAAAGCAGATTCCCGAAGGACGCTTTGGCAACCCAAAGGAAGTCGCGAGCGCCGTCGTATTCTTCGCCTCGGATGAATGCAGCTTCTCCGTCGGCAGCGAACTGCTCATCACAGGCGGAATGGGCAACATCTGACCTAGGCCCGCCAATAGCCCTGGGCGGGAGAACCAATCTTCGGTAATCTAACCGAGGTCTGACCTCTGGTTTATCCTCCTCGAAAAGAGCAGAATGCCAGGGGAGCCTTCTACGGGAGTCCTATGCCGGAAGCAACCTGCGATATCGGCCTGATTGGCCTCGCTGTGATGGGTCAGAACCTCGTCCTCAACATGAACGACCACGGCTTCAAAGTAGCCGTCTTCAATCGCACCGTCTCCAAGGTGGACGACTTCCTGGCCAACGAAGCCAACGGCACGCAGGTTGTCCCCGCGCATTCTGTGCAGGAACTCATCGCGCTCCTCAGGCGCCCCCGCCGTGTCATGCTCATGGTCAAAGCCGGCGAAGTCGTCGACCAGAACATCGAGCAGATCCTGCCGTATCTCGAAAAGGGCGACATCATCATCGATGGCGGCAACTCCCTCTTCACCGATTCGAACCGCCGCACGAAGGACCTGGCCGCCAAAGGCATCCTCTTCATCGGAACCGGCGTTTCCGGCGGCGAAGAAGGCGCGCGCTTCGGCCCCTCCATCATGCCCGGCGGCAATCCTGAAGCCTGGCCGCACGTCAAAGCCATCTTCCAGTCCATCGCCGCCAAAGTCGACGAGAACGGCAAAGCCACCACCTCCAGCGGCACGGGCACTCCCTGCTGCGACTGGGTTGGCGATGCCGGCGCCGGCCACTACGTCAAGATGGTGCATAACGGCATCGAGTACGGCGACATGCAGCTGATCTGCGAAGCCTACGACCTGCTGCAGCACACGCTGAACCTCACCCCCGATGAGTTATCCGCAGTCTTCGCCGACTGGAACCAGGGCGAGCTGGATAGTTATCTCATCGAGATTTCCTCCGAGATCTTCGCCAAAAAAGACGAAGACGGCGCGCCCATCGTCGACAAAATTCTCGACACCGCCGGCCAGAAAGGCACCGGCAAGTGGACCGTCGAAAGCGCGCTCGATCTCGGCATGCCCGTCACCCTCATCGGCGAGTCGGTCTTCGCCCGCTGCCTCTCCGCCATCAAGGAAGAGCGCGTCGAAGCCTCGAAGATTCTCACCGGGCCCACCGGCCAGGCCGCCACCGCCGACCGCGCCGACTTCATCGAGAATGTCCGCCGCGCGCTCTACTGCTCGAAAATCATCTCCTACGCGCAGGGCTACATGCTGCTTCGCGAGGCCGCAAAAGCCTACGGCTGGCGTGTGAACATGGGCGGCATCGCCCTCATGTGGCGCGGCGGCTGCATCATCCGCAGCCGCTTCCTCGGCAAAATCAAAGAAGCCTTCGACAAAAAACCCGACCTGCACAGCCTGCTCTTCGACGGCTTCTTCTCGGGCGTGCTCAACGAATATCAGGCTTCGTGGCGCAAAGCGGTCGTCAAAGCCATCGCCCTCGGTGTCCCCGCTCCGGCATTCTCTACCGCTCTGGCCTTCTACGATGGCTACCGCACCGGCCGCCTGCCGGCCAACCTGCTCCAGGCCCAGCGTGACTTCTTCGGCGCGCACACCTACGAGCGCGTCGACAAACCGCGCGGCCAGTTCTTCCACACCAACTGGACCGGCCGCGGCGGCCGCGTCTCCTCCGGCACCTACAACGCATAGCCTGAGCCTCACGAACACCCGGGATCCCTGATCCGCCTCACCCGCGGCAAAACTGGGGTCCCGGGTTTTCTCCATTCGACGATGCGGCGCGTTCCGCTCAATACCGCTTGTAATTCACCTCAATATGAATCCGGACCGCCACCGGCTGGCCCTTCCGTAACGCCG
>DATJNE010000154.1:0-15036 GCA_035508305.1 Acidobacteriaceae bacterium
CCGGTGAGACCGGTGGAGTCGACGACGGGTTTGTTCTCGAAGTAGTCGCCCCCCAGGGGCTGAAGGATCTGGACGAACTGATCCATGGGCATGTTGTGGCAACCGAAGGCGACCATCGGGATGCCGGCCGAGATCACATCCGGGGGCGGCGGCTGCGGAGAGCATTCGCTGTTGCCCCCCGGAGATTCGGCGAGCTTTGGCTTGACGGCGATGAGCGCCCAGGCGGGGAGCGGGGCGTCACCGTTGTGCGCGGCGAGGTGGAAGCGCGTGGCCAGCAGGCTGCGGAGCATCAGGCGAAGCGCGGCGCGCGACGTGCCGGCGGGCGCCTGGGCGACGATGTCGTAGCGGTCGAACGCAAGCCAGGAGGGCCCGCCATCAACGCGGGAAGGGTCGATGCCATAAGCGGTGGAGATGAGATCCACCATCGTGGCCTGGCGGAGGGCGTATCGGTCGCCGCGGAGGATGCCGCCGTGTGTGTAGGGGAAATTCACCCACGGGCTGGGGTGAACGTCGGCGAGGGTGAAGGCGGGAGCGTTGGCCGGCTGCGGAGTTTGGACTGCGTTCCGGGCAGAGAGGGAACCACCGGCCACGGCGAGAACAGAGAGCGCGAAGAGGCAACGAACCATGGAAACCCCGTTCGGCAAAACGGAAGTGTGATGGGAGTCTATCGCTTTGTCGATGGCCAGGTCGCCGCTGCCGTCAGCAGCTTCCCCTCTCCTCGTCCGCCGGGTTCCGCGACCGCCGCACACCGCCCGTTATTCGCCGCGTAAGGCCTCGACGGGATTGATCGCTGCGGCGCGCCGCGCCGGCAGCAGCGAGGCGGCCATCGCCAGCAGCAGGACCGTCGAGGTGGCCAGGGTCAGCACCAGGGGATCGAGCGTGCTGACGCCGAAGACGAAGCTCCTGAGCAGGTGTGAAGCGAAAAAGGCTCCCGCGAGGCCGATCACGCAGCCGGCCGCTGCCAGTTTCAGTCCGGAGGAGACCACCAGAGCGACGATGCCGGAGCGCTCGGAACCGAGTGCCATGCGGATGGCCATTTCGTGCAGGCGCATCGCAACTGTAAACGCAATCACGCTGTAGATGCCGAGGATGGCGAGCAGCACCGCAACCGCGGCAAAGCAGGAGATGAGCACCGTGTTGAACCGGCGCGGCGCCTCGGAACCGCCGATGCTCTGTTCCATGGTTTCGATCTCCGCCGCCGGCAATTGCGGATCGAGAGAGTGAATGACGGCGCGCAGCTCATTTTCGACGAGCTCGGGCGGCACTGAAGTGCGTACGACAATGTAGCCGGCGTTTCCGTTGAGGTCGACAGCGGGGTTGGCGAGCGATCCGAAAAGGGGCTCCGCCTGGCCGATCGGCGAGTACAGCTGCTGGCGAGGATCGGCATCCGGCGAGCCTTCCTTCACGCTGGCCACTTCACCGACGACGGTGGCCCAGGGCGTCTGCATCTCCGCGGTGCCGACACGCAGGCGTTTGCCGATCGGATTCTGCCCGGGCCACGACTCCTGGGCCAGCCGCTGGTTGACGATCACCACGAGCTGCCCGTTCGGGTTGTCGTCCGCCTCGGTGAGCAGGCGGCCGTGCAGCAGAGGAATGCCCATGGCGCGGAAGAAGTTCCCCTGCACCAGAACCTGCGTCGCGAAATCGATCGCGCCGGGCCTGGGCGGAACATAGCCTTCGGGGACGAAAGCGCCGCTGCCCAGGGTGCCATTGGCGGGGAGAAACGACGTCACTCCGGCGCCGGTCACGCCCGGCAGCGCCGCAACGCGGCGAAGGATCTCGCGATTGAAGCGGTCGACGGCCGTCTGGGTTCCGTATTCTTTTTGCGGCAGACTGTAAGCGGCCGCCAGCGTGTGGTCCGGCTCGTAGCCCAGGTCGGCCTGGCGCATCTTCTCGAAACTCCGCAGCAGCAGACCGGATGCGGCCAGGAGAACGATGGCGACGGCGATCTCCGCGATGACCAGACCGGAGCGGAGACGAGCATGGGCGGCGCCCGAGGTGCCGGTGCGACCGCCTTCCTTCAGCGTGTCGTTCACGCTGGTGCGGATGGCGGCGAAAGCCGGAGCGACGCCGCAAAGCACGCCGGTCACGATCGCGAGCGCAAGAGCAAAACCGGCAACGGCCCAGTCGATCCCGAGGGTGGACAGCAGGGGGAGGGTCTCCGGCAGCAGGCTCTTTCCCAAACTCAGCGCCAGAGCGGCGAGCGCCAGGCCGGCGACGCCCCCGGTGATGCTGAGGGCGAGACTTTCCAGAAGGGCCTGGCGCAGCAGGATCGCCCCGGTGGAACCGAGGGCGAGACGGACCGCGATTTCGCGGCGGCGGCGGATGGCGCGGACGAGAAGCAGTCCGGCGAGGTTGGCGCACGCGATGAGCAGGACCACAACCACCGCGAGGAAAAGGGTGCGGATCAGAGGCCGCGCCTGGCCGACAGTGTCCTCATGCAGCCCCCGGATGACAGGGCTGATGCGCAGGCCCGACATGAAGGCCGGATAGCTGCGCATGGTTTCCTGCGCGACGCGATCGGCATCCTCGCGAGCCTGTTCGGCGGAGACGCCCGGCTTGAGCCGGCCGACCATGCGAAAGGCCCAGCTGGCCTGGGAGCTGCCCGTGAGCTCGACCGGCTGGAAGCTCATCGGGATCCAGAGTTCGCTGCGGTTGAGATGGCCGGGAAGCATCGGAAATTCGAAATTGCGCGGCATGATGCCGATGACGACGTACGGCTTGCGGTCGAGCAGGATCTTCTGGCCCACGATCGAGGCGTCGCCGTGGAATCGATCCTGCCACGTGGCATAGCTGAGGACGGCGACCTGCTGATGCTGGTCGTCCTCCTGCCGGGTGTAAAGGCGGCCGAGCAGCGGCGGAACATCGAGAGCGGCGAAGACGCCGGGCGTCATGCGCGTGGCGGTCACCTGCGCCGGATCCCCGAGGCCGGAGAGCTCATAAGTCCCCGGGCGTTTGTCGTATCCGCCGAGCGCGGCGAAGCTGCGCGTGTCCCGCGTGTAGTTCACGACGTCGGGCGCTGTAACGCCGCCAATGTTGCCGGCGATGTCGGAGCCGTGGATGTGATCGACGAGGATCACCAGCCGATCGGAATGGGGAAACGGCAGCGGCCGCAGCAGTACGCCCTCCACGAGGGAGAAGATCGCGGTCGTGGCGCCGATCCCAAAGGCGAGCGTGAGGACGGCGGTCAGCGAGAAACCGGGGGAGTGGAAGAGGTGGCGGACGGCAACCTTCAGCTCACGCAGCAAGTCACGCAGCAAGGGCGAATCCTCCCGGGGCAGGGATTTCCTGAGAGGAGCATGTGCGATGCCAGATCGGGCGGATCGGAAGTCGTTGTCCCGGCAGGGACAGCGAGCGGCGGACCGATCGGAGCGGTGTCCGGAATGCGGGTCCGGTGTCCGGTTCGGGACAGTGCCGCGTGCCCTGCCGTCCGCAGCCAGCCGGGCAGCCGGCCGCGAGGCTGGATGAGTGGACCGGTCAGAGGTTCAGCAGAAGCGCGGCGTTATCGACCACGTTTTCCCAGGCGGCATCCTCGCTGCCATAGGCGTCGTGCCAGCGCCACCACTTGTAGCGAGCGCTCTTCGGATAGCCCTGCGGCGAGTCTTCCCAGTCCTCCTGGCGGCCGAGCGGAGTGACGTCCAGGAAGCTCCAGACGCTCCCCATGGCCTCGTCGCCGCGGTTGTTGATGAAATAAGTGCGGAAGATCCGGTCATTCTCGTCGCGGAAAAAGACGTTGTGGCCGTGCCACTGATCGACGCCAAAATCCTTGTCGAAATCGTCGGTGATGGTGTACCAGGGAATCTTCTCCCATCCCATGCGCTGTTTCAGACGAGCCAGGTTCTCCTGTGATCCGCGCGAGGCATAGGCCAGCGTGGTATTGCGCGCGTGCAGGTGAGAGAGGTGCGAGACCTGATCGGCGCCCAGGGAGCAGCCGACACAGGCGTGGTCGGGCCAGCCGTGGACGTTGGAATCGTAGAAGGCTCGATAGAGAACGAGCTGGCGGCGGCCTTCGAAAAGATCGGGCAGCGAGACTTTGCCCTTCGGACCTTCGAAGACATAGTCTTTCTCAACGGCCAGCCAGGGCATGCGGCGCCGGGCGGCCGCGAGCGCGTCGCGCGAGCGGGTGAGTTCCTTCTCTTTCACCAGCATCTCCGTCCACGCCTTCTGCCACTCTTCGGCCGAGACGACCGGAGGCTTCTTCATGGCGGCGATCTGTTCATTGGGGATCATGGTTCGCTCCTTGTTCGGTGATTGGTACGGTCTCGTTCGTTTTCTTCTTACCGATCTTCGTGATGGCGAGGGCCGAAAGGCCGCCTGTTGAGACGGCACCCGCGGCAATCCACACGGCAGTCGCCAGACAGAAAGGGCACATGGCTAGCTCCTCTTCCGCCCCACGGAGGCGGCGCGGATCCGTCGGATCAGATCGCTCCATCCCTCGTCGACGCCGCGCTCCGCTTCGCCAATCCATCCCATGGCGCGATGGACAAAGCGCATGTGGGTGAAGCCGTTCTCTTCGCTCAGTCGGTACTGGAGGTTCGAAACCGCAGGCATGGACATAAACAGCGGACCGGTGATTTCCAGCAGGGCGGGAGCTTTGATGGCCTGCACCACACCCCAGTAGTGACCGTTGTTGTTGCCGAGGTCGCGGAACCACCGGCCGCCCGGCCATGGCTCGAGCACCATGGGCAGGGGCTTTTCCGGGGTGGAATTCAAGGGGCCCATCTGTTCGAGAATCGTTTCGAAGACGATGCCGATGGGCGCTTCGATCGTTTCTTCCCTGACGATCTCGAAGGCCTGCAGTACGTCTTCCACCACGGTCGCTGCCATTCTTTCCTCCTTGCGGGTTAAGCCCCGGGCTCAGGGAATTATGGGCTCCAGGGGGCTGCGCTCGGCGGTCTTTTGCTCGGCGCGCCGTTTGATTTCGTCGATCTGGTGCGTCCAGTAACGCTCGAAAATCTTCACCCAGTCGTGCACCGGCTTCAGGCCGGCGGCGTTCAGACGATAGATGCGATGCTGTCCGCGCCGGACCATGGTGACCACCCCGGCGCGACGCAGGGCGCCCAGGTGCTTGGAGACAGACGGCTGAGCCATCTTCACGCTGACGACGATGTCATTGACGGCATACTCGCGCCCGTCGGAGAGCACGGCGATGACCTCGCGGCGCCGGGGCTCGGCGATGGCGGTGAAGACGTCGGCCGGGTGGGCTCTCCGTGTCATGCGCTCAATATATTCCCATATAGGAATATGTCAAGAGGCGTGTGACGAACGGGCCGGGGCCCCGAGGAGAACCCGGAAAGTGCCGTGCCTAACCTCCATTTCGCTCACTGAGTTGCCCCGTTCAACGACCCCATTTCCCTTCCAGGTACTGTTTTTCCCCTTTTAACCCAACCGGGTTCCTGCAGTGTGTCCCCTCGCCCTATGCTGGAAACTGGAAAAGCCCTGGAAGGACAAGACTTAGGTCCAGGTCCGGGCAACCCCAGCACGACATCCTGCTACAGGAGACTTCTGCCACATGTCCAAAGCTGTGAAATACGCCGAGAGAGCGGTCACGATCGCGGCCCAGGGAGCCTGGTCGGTCTTTGAGAAGGTCAACAGCATCCGCCCGAACCCCTCCTTCACGCCGAAGTGGTCCGACAAGCCGTTGCTGAAGTCGTGGCAAAAGGAAAAGCCGCCGCTGGGCTGGCCGCGCACCACCGATTCCCTCTGTCCGAAGTGTGTGCCGGAGATCCGCCAGCAGATTCTCGAGGGCAAGCTGCCCCACGAGATTCTCCTCAACGAGAAAGTCGGCGAGATCAAAGCGCAGATCGTCGAGCGTGACGGCAAGATCCTCATGGTCAAGGACTGCCCGAAGCACGGGCACTTCGAAGACGTCATGTCGATCGACACCGCGTTCTTCAAGCATCTCGAAGAAGTCTTCCCCGGCCGCGATATCCGCGCCCACAACGACGACAAGCTCCACAATCACGGCACTTCAACGGTCACCCACGGCCGCGGGTCGGTTCTGACCATCGACCTCACCAATCGCTGCAATATGATGTGCGATCCGTGTTTCATGGACGCCAACCAGGTTGGCTTTGTCCACGAGTTGACGTGGGAAGAGATCAAGACCATGCTGGACAACGCCATCACCATCAAGCCGCGGCGGCAGATGAGCGTCCAGTTCTCGGGCGGGGAGCCGACGCTCTCGCCCTACTTCCTCGACGCGGTCGCCTACGCGCGCAAGGTCGGCTACAACTCCGTTCAGGCCGCGACCAACGGCATCGAATTCGCCAAATCGAAGGAGCTGTGCCGCGCCGCAGCCGAAGCCGGTCTGCGCTATGCCTATCTGCAGTTCGACGGCATCGGCAACGCGGCCAATTCGCACCGCAAAGTCGGCAACCTCTTCGACGTGAAGCTGCAGGCGATCCACAACCTGCACGAAGCCGGCGTCGACATCGTTCCCGTCACGACGATCATCAACGGCATCAATAACGAGCAGGTCGGCCACATCATCCAGTTCGCGCTGGACAATCCGAAGAAGATCAGCTTCCTCAGCTTCCAGCCCGTTTCCTTCACCGGTCGCGACGAGGCGGTGACCGACGAGCGGCGCATGGCGCAGCGCTACACCCTCAGCCACATGGCCCACGACGTAAAGAATCAGACCGGGCTGGGCGTGCCGGAGCGGGACTGGTTCCCCATCAGCTTCATGAGCACCTTCTCCGACTTCGGCGATCTGGTGCACGGGCCCAGCGCCGAGTGGGGCCAGCTGAGCTGCGGCTGCCATCCCAACTGCGGCATCGGCATGGCGCTGATGATCGACAAGGAGACCCGGGAAGCCGTCCCGGTCACCGCGTTCCTGAATGCCGATCGCCTCGCCAAGGACGTCCAGAAGATCAACGACGCGGCACGCGGCAAGGCGCTCTCCGGCATCGGCATCGCCCTGGCGCTGCTGCGCAACTACGATCCGCGCAAGTCGCCGACCCACTTCCGCATCCTCGACCTGCTGCAGAAGTTCGACAAGTGCTTCCGCGTGACCGGCCGCAACTACGGCAAGGTCACCGGTGACCGCACCATGGCCGACATCGAAAAGCGCCGCGCCGATCGCTGGAACTTCCTGTTCATCGCAGGTATGTGGTTCCAGGATCTCTTCAACTACGACTTCCGCCGCACCGAGCAGTGCATTATCCCCTATGCCACCCAGGAAGGCGAGATCAGCTTCTGCGCCTACAACACCGGCATCGGCTGGCGCAACATCATCGAGAAGATGCACATGACGGCCACGCTCACCAAATGGTACGACGAGCACGGACGGCATGAGATCTTCGCCGGCGGCAAAAAGGTCGGCATGGAGACGAACCAGCACACCCTGGTCCTGAACGACGAGCACGTGAACGCGGCGGCCAACGACACCTTCGACAAACTGGGCATCGCCAGGAATGCACGCGAAGAGAAGCTGCGCGCGCGCGAAGCGAAGCTGAAACAGGATGCCGAGAATGCGAAAATGGCGAAGCTGTATCGCGAGCACGTTCTGGGCGAGAAGCCGGTCGAAGGCCTGGTCTCGATCGACTCCATCGCGCCCGCCAAGCCCGTCGAAAAAGCTGAACCTGTCATGGGGGACTGACCGGGGCACTGAGCACAGAGCTCAGAACCGCAGCCAATCTGCCTGGTTCGAAATCAAAGGCCACCTGGAAACGGGTGGCCTTTCCTGTTGGAGCGGGCACTATCGAGAGCCGGACGGAGCTCGACGTTGCGGGTTTTGCAGCGCAGCGGCGTTTTGCTGGATGCGCATTGCCCGTTGGGCCGCGTCCGCCTGCACGGCCCGTCCTGTCGCCACCGGCAGCATCAGCCTCGCGCGGGCGCGCATCGCAAAGTCGCCGCTGTGCCTGGCGGCTTCGAGCCGCTCCAGTGCCTCGTCGCGGAGTTCCGGCGTGCGGGCGGCGAGAATCGCGAAGGCTTCCAGCGCCATGGCGCGAACGGCGATGCGGTCCTCGTCGAGGCGGGCACGGACCAGGGGCAGCAGCCGCCGGCGCTGCGGCCCGGTGACCGCGTTGTGCGCCGCGGCGACGAGAACATAGCCGCGGGCCTGCCACTCTTCCATGGGCAACGTGGCGGCAACTTCCGCCAGAAGATCGCCGTATCCGGCGAGGACACCTGGCTCGCGCCGGCTGATGAGGCGGGCGACTTCGGCCGCGCAGCGGCGATCGAACGAATCGCCGGAGCAGAGTTCGCCGATCAGCCCACGAATCGCCGTACGGCGCTGCCCTGTCGTTGGCGATCGGGCAAAGAAATCCCTGGCGGCCGCCGCGGCGTCGCTGGACTTCCAGGGCCGGGGCCGATTGGGGCTCGCCGCCGGGCGCGCTCCCGAGAGCACGACCTGGCGTTTGCGGGCTGTGACCTTCGGTGCCACGTCACCCTCGAATCGCCGACAGTATAGGACATTCCACGGCTACAATCAGTCCAAATCCTATGGTTCGATCGGCACGTGGTTGGGCGTTTCTTCTTGCCATGGCGCTGGGGGCGCCTCTGCTTCCTCCGGCTGCCGCGCAGTTTTCCAATCCGCAACCGCAGACGACGACCGTGCACAATGCCGCGGCGCTGCGTCCACCCGCCGGCGCCCGGGTCGCGATCGTCGAGTTCGAGGACCTCGAGTGTCCCGACTGCGCGCGCGCCAATCCGGTCATCAAAGAAGCCGTCGAGAGGTATCACATCCCCTGGGTGCGCCACGATTTCCCCCTGCCCTTCCACACCTGGAGCTTCGAGGGCGCCGTCGATGCGCGCTGGTTTGACACAAAATCGAAACGGCTGGGCGACGACTTCCGCGATGCGCTCTTTGCGGCGCAGGCGACCCTCCATTCCCAGGCCGACCTGCGCGCCTTTGCGCAAAAATTTGCCGCCGATCGCAAACTGGCCTTCCCGTTCGCCGTCGATCCCCAGGACCGGCTGGCGGCGCTGGTGAAGGCGGATTTCGACCTCGGTCAAAGCGTCGGCATCCAGCACACACCGACGATCTGGGTGGTGACGAATCGGACCAGCGGGACGCCGTTTGTCGAGGTTCTCGACCGGTCGAAGCTGTTCGCGATGATCGAAGAGGCGCAGGCGACGACGAAGTAGTCTGCGAGTCAGCAACCCCGTGAGGAGTCCCGGCTCAGCTCGACGCGCAGCAGGGCATCTCTCCCCGGCTACGACACCGTCGCGTCGAACAACGCCGTCTCGATCGTCGCGCCGTGTTTCATCTGCACGATGATGCGGTAGCGTCCGGCAGTCGGGAACCCGTAAGGAAAGCTCACCGAGCTCGGCAGGTGATCGCCCGGCATCGACATGCCGGACATTTGCATTTCCGGCATCGCGCTCATCCCGGAAGACACACTCGCCGTCGGCGCCACCCCGTTCTGCCCTGGTGTGTTCTGCTCTTCGGCCATCATCAGCGCAGCCATCGCCACCGTTCCGCTGGGATGGATATGCGCGAAAACCGTGCCGTCGTCTTTGACGAAGGCCGCGTGCCCCAGCATCCCCATGTACAGGGCTGTATCCTGCGCCGGGTGTCCTGTGCGATCCAGCAGCGTGAAGGTGAAGTCCTCCGGGCGGCGCGTCACGAGCGTCGCCGGTTTGTCCCAGACCATCGTGTAGCCGTCGGGAAGGGTGAAGCGCGTCGTCGTGGACGGAGTGGTCGTCACCGCAGTTCCCTGTCCCTCGGCATCGTCGCCGGCGAGCGGCCGCGCGGTCAGCGCCGGCAGCGTAACCGTGGCGACCATCGTCTCCGGAAAGCCGCTGGCGTGCACGACGTCGGCATACAGGTGATACGTACCGGCGGGAATTGTCGGCAGGGCGAGCTGAAACTCGCCGCTGGCGATCGGTTCGGGATGCAGATGGAAAACAACGTCCATCGCCGGCCAGCGAATCATGTAGAGGTGCATCAGATGATTGTGGTCGGGGATGAAGTCGTCGGTGCGGCGCGAGCGCAGCCATCCGGGATCCTGGAGCGTGAGGTCGAGCAGATTGCCGGAGACGAGCGTGGCGTTCATCTGCAGCGGCTTGTAAATCTCCGAAGAGTAGTCGGCGGCTTCGGACTTCCACCACCAGTTCCCGAGAACCACTCCGGCGACCAGCACGGCGAAAGCGACCGTCATCGCGATGGCGGCCGTACGGCGGCGCTGCGGCGGCGCCGTTGCGCCAGGGGCAAGCTGCGCGTCGCGCGCGGCTGCGCCCACGATGCCGGTCATGCCGATCACGAGAAGAACGCCGAGCGCGGCGAGGAAGATGCCGAGCGAGCGCTGCATTTTGCGCGTGCCCTGGGCGGCTGCGGGGAGCGGCACGCTCCACACGCCGTGGCCCTGATCGCCATCGACAAGGAAACGGATTTGCCACGAGCCCGGAGCCATGATCCAGAGCTGGCCGGTGAAATAGTTCGGATCCGAAGTCGGCATCTTCATCGCGTCGGGCGTCGGCGGGTGCTTCGAAGCTTCACCGGTGAGCGCGAGCGGCGTGATGGAGATGTGGCGGATGCCCGGCGTCAGAGAACGAACATCGACTTCCGCGACCCCGGGAATGACCAGCGGCGGGCGGATGACGATCGACACTTTGTAGGGTCCCGCGTTGCCCTCGGCGTAAACGTCCGGGCTGCCCACGTGGGCGTGCGCCAACGGCGCGAGCAACAGCGCTCCAAGCAGGAGCGGCAGGGCGTGGAGATTCCACCTCATCGCTGCACCTTGCGCATCCAGTCGCCGAGCAGCAGGCCCAGCCACACCGAAATGGCCGCGTACAGCATCGCCCACGCGAGGCCCGTCCACAGTGCCAGGCCATGCTGGGGGTGCAGAAAGTGGCGGGTGAAGTCCACCGACCACGACGGCGTGCCGTAATCGACATAACCGGTGCCGAAGAAACGGTTCTTCGAGGCCGGCGTCATCAGGAAATCGGCGAACGGCCACTCAGCGGCGACCAGAGTCAGGACGAAAATCGGGCCGCTGACCAGCGAGAGCAGCAGCTTGTTCGCATCGCCCCAGCGGCGCCACAGCAGATCCAGCACAAGCGCCGGAACGACGAGGAGAATCGGGAACTTGGGTGGAATGAAATGCGTGACCGGCTGAAAAACCGGCCCGAGTTTCGGCGATGCCGGAAAGAGCGGCAGAATCAGGATGAATCCGATCAGAACCAGCATGTAGAACGAGCAGATCAGCGTGCAGGACCAGGCGTGGCGGGACGCCTTCCACATCGCCGAGAAGTACATCGGCACGCCCATGGCGATCGAGATGTACGCAGCGGCGTTGTGCAGCTCGACGTCCCAGGTGTACTCCATGCGGAAGAACATGGTCAGCACCAGCATCAGGCCGAAGATGTACATCATCAGCCACTGCAGCCCCGGCGCCGGCGTGGCCTCGCGATTCATGCGAGCGAGGATCAGCAGGAGCGCGCCGACTTCGACCGCGAAGATGCCCAGCATCAGCAGTGTGTGCGGCGGCGAGATGATTTTCACGTCGAGGCCGTAGGCGTTGTGCCACCAGTTATCGAACGGAGCCGAAGTCAGCATGGCAATGCCGCCCCATGCCGCGATGAACGCGCCCAGCGGCCCGCGGAATCCGAAGACGCGGACCGACGTTGAGGAGAGTTCCGGGGTGGGCGCGAAGGTGGAGCGCAGGATCAGATACCCGCAGGCGACGCCGGCGAGAACGCCGCACAGGTAGATCGCCATGTGGGCCGGCGTCCAGAAGGTGTCGCGGCCGATCGAGCGATGCCAGGAGACATCCCAGTGCGCGCCGATCGTCACAGAGGTGACGGCGAGCGCGGCGACCCAGAGATACCAGGGGATGGTGGAACTGCGCGTCGTCGCGACGGGCGCATGAGCGGCGGCTGCGGCGGCCATGGGGAACCTCCGTGGAGATAGGGTACAACCACCCAACACGCAACCGAAGCGTGTGGGGAACCCCCAGCCGCAGGGGGGCAGCCGGCGTGCGGCGCTCCGGGCGCGCGTTATTCCGGCAGGTGAATGGCGCCGTCCTCGGCGATGGGGAAAGAAGGATTCCACGCAACTTCCCAGGCGAAGTGGTCGGGATCGGCGAAGTAGCCGGAGTAGCCGCCCCAGAAGGCCTCCTGCGCGGGCTTGAGGATCTTTGCGCCGGCGGCTTTGGCCTCGGTGAGAACCTGATCCACTTCCGTGCGGGTGCGGGCATTGTAGGAAAGCGTGAATCCTGCAAACGCCGGGCTCGCTGTGTCCGGACCGGCAGCCGGATTCTCCTCGCTGACGAGCGCGTCTTTGGCGAGTTCCGCACGCGGATAAAGGGCGAGGATCATGCCGCCGCTCTGGAAGAACGCGATGGCCTCGTTGCCGGCCGAGGACTCGCGCCAGCCGAGGCGCTTGTAGAAGGCACGGCTGCGGGCGAGATCGGCGACGCCGAGGGTCACGATACTGATGCGTTGCTCCATGGGGAAAGGGTACAGGAGCAACCGCGCGCCGAACTCCGCGCAAGTTCGGGTTTCCTGCGGCTGAGACGGCGTAAAAACAGCAATTTCGTTGCAGAAGGGCCAACCCCATGGGCGCGGAGTGAGTTCCCAGCAAAGGGACTATCATGGGAGACGGCGCGCGCAAACGCACGTCCGCAACGATCCGTAGGGTCCCAACGCAACAACCGAGAGGAGAGGGGCGATGAGGAAGACGATTGCGATTCTCAGTGCGGGGATTTTCGCCGCGGCGGTGTCGGCGCCGGCGATGGCCCAGACCAGGGCAGACACAGAGCTGGATCAGGCGAGCGAAATCATTCACCAGCTGACCGGGCCGTCATCGAAAGCCGGGATACCGGATGCGGTGCTGCGAGGCGCTAAATGCGTGGCCGTGATCCCGAAGATGATCAAGGGCGGCTTTGTCGTGGGCGGGGAGCATGGCGACGGCGTGGCCACCTGCAAAACCACCGACGGGCGGTGGAGTCCGCCGGCGCCGTTCCAGATGTCCGGCGCCAGCTTCGGCGCGCAGATCGGCGGCGAGGAGCAGGGCTACGTCATGATGGTGATGGACGAGCACGGCCTGCAGGCGCTGAACTCCGGCCACTTCAAGGTGGGCGCGGGTGTGAATGCGGCGGCCGGGCCGGTGGGACGCGATGCCTCGGGATCGGCCGGATGGGGGGCCTCGATCCTGAGCTACGCGCGGTCGAAAGGCGCCTACGCGGGCGCGACGCTGAACGGCGCCGAGCTGAACCAGGACCACAAGAAGACTGAGGAGCTGTACGGGCACGAAGTCGCGTTCAGCCAAATTCTGGACGGCAACGTGCACATGCCCGAGCAGGGTGCGGCCGTGGATTTCGTGCGGACCGTGAACCACGCCGTCGAGCGAGCGTCGAAATAAGCCAGGGGACAACGTTGAGCGGACAGGGTCTCGCGGAATGCGAGGCCCTTTCCTTTTTGCAGAGCAGCGAACCCGGGCCGCGCGAGGAGATTCAGCTCTCCGGGTTCAGCTCGAGCTCTTCGAACCGCCGCAGCTTGTAGATCGCAATCGACACGATCCAGGCAAGGGCGAAGATGCCGATAATACAGTAGCCCAGTACCCCGAAGTTCGAGTTGAGGCGGTCGATGAATCCCCAGAAGACGCCCTGCAGGTGCAGCTGGCCGCTCAGCAGCCCCAGCGCTTCAATGCCTCCCACCACAAAGGCCACCACCACGGAGACCGAGGTGATGGTGAGGTTGTAGTAGAGCTTCCGGATCGGCTTGATGTACGCCCAGCCATAGGCGCCCAGCATCAGAATATTGTCCGTCGTATCGACCAGCGACATGCCCGCGGCAAACAGCACCGGGAAAACAAGGATCGACCAGAGAGAAAGACCGCGCGAAGCTTCGGCCGCGGAGATGCCGAGGAGCCCGATTTCCGTGGCCGTGTCGAAACCCAGGCCGAACAGGAAGCCGAGTGGGTACATATGCCAGCTCCGCCGGATCAGGGCAAAGACGGGGCGGAAGATGCGGGCGAGAAAGCCGCGATTGTTGAGAAGCAGGTCGAAATCTTCGTCGACGTAAGGCTCGCCGCGCCGGACCCTGGTAAAGGTGGAATAGACCGAACGCAGGATGAACAGATTGACCAGGGCGATCGCAAGAAGAAAAAGCGCGGAGACGCTGGTGCCGATCACGCCGCCGATCGTGCGGTAGTGGTCGAGGCGCTCCTGCAGACCGAGAGCGACCGCCGCCAGGCCGATCGCGCCAAGGATCACCACCGTCGAGTGGCCGAGCGAGAACATGAACCCGACGGCCACCGGCCGCTTGCCCTCCTGCATCAGCTTGCGCGTCACGTTGTCGATGGCGGCGATGTGGTCGGCGTCCACGGCGTGACGCAGGCCGAACGAATAAGCCAGAAACGCTGTGCCGAGCAGAACGGGAAAGCGATGGAAAGCGGTGATCGCCCAGAGCCAGGCAGCCCCGTTCAGCAACAGCAGCAATCCGTAGATGCCGATAACCTTGCCGCGGACGTGGTCCGCGTGGTCGTTGAACAGGCTGCGCAGGGCAAAGGGCATCGGACTGGTTTTGGCGTTCGCGCGCGGCTCCGGGGGCAATCCGCGCTGAACTCAATTCTAGATGCTGGGCTCGTGGGGGGCGATGGGACGAATCGTACACACTGCCGCCGGCTTTAGCGCCGTCCGGCGAGCGAGGCTCTCTTCCTAACCTTCCGCCGCAGAGGAATCGCGGAGGCCTGGTCGAAAAAGACGGCGGGCGAGACCCCGAACCTCCGGCTCAGACGCGCGATATGACCGCGGTTCAGCTAACGTTTGCCCAGCAGGATGAGTGAGGCGGAGGCCTGAAAGCCGACCTCCGGCGTTAGCTTGCTCTGGGAGACGCCGTTCCGTTCGAGCAGCAGCCGCAGCACCTCGACGGAGCGAGCTTCCGGGAGGGGGTAGCGCTCATTTTCGTAATGTCGACGAGGAGAGTGAGCAGATCGATGGCTTCCTGCTCGGCGGCCGTCGGCTTTGGCTTCGCCGTGAGGGCGAACAAAACCCGCGTGTACTCGACGAGCTCATCCTCGGAGCGGATCAGGCGCGGAGTGCCGCGGCGGATCATTGCGGCGGGGTCAGCAAGGGCTTTGCTCATCGG
>DATJNE010000155.1:0-12892 GCA_035508305.1 Acidobacteriaceae bacterium
CCCTGGCGTCCAGCCATTGGGTTATGCCGTTGGCGAGGCGCATTTTCAGCTCGTCGAGCTCGCGCGGGTCGGACCGATGCAAATCGATGAGACGGGGCTCCGCGACCGGACTCTCCTGGGGCTGCCGTTCCTGGGTTACCGGCGTCTGTGCAGGGACATCGTGGCTATTGAGGGCCTGAGGGGGCTGCGCTTGCGGAGCCGGATCCAGCGGAGCCGGAGTGCGGAATGACTGCAATGGAACGTTCCGCGGAATCGGCTTGCGGGCGAACAGATCCTGGATGTGGAGTTCCTCCGGCGGCTCCGGCGTGAACCGGTTCTGGACGGGGAGTGGCTCTGGAATCGGCTCGGGCTTCGCAACCGGTTGACTCGCGGGTTCTGCGGAGAACGACGGCTCCGGTTCCGGCGTATGCCAGACCGGTCGCTGCGTCTCCAGGGTTTGTGTTCCGTTGCTGTAAGCGTTCAGCCCAATCTGGTCAGGGGCGGTGTGCGGCGCTGCAAGAGGAGGCTCCACCGAGAGCGGCTGACCGATGGGTTCGCGGGCGGGGTCCACGTGTGTTTCCAGGAGGGGTGCGACTGCCTCCTGCATGATCTGCGGCGAAGCGGCATCGGTGCGGTCGCGCGGCGACGATTTTTCGCACAGATCGTCCCAGGTCGGTTCTTCGGTGGGCTGCTGGCGAGGCGCGGAATCTGCAACCGGCTGCGCCGCCGCTCTCTGTGCACGCCATGCGAAGTACGATTCGGCGGACTCCGGTTTTTTTTCTTTGCCCACAAAAGGTGTGGATGGCTCGGTCTCAGAATCCTGCCAGGGCCGCGCACTTGTATTCAGCTCGCGCCAGCCGGAGAAAACAGGCTTCGGCTCAGTCTGCGCGAGCGGAGTCTCGATTTCCTGTCTGCCATGTTTCTCCCAGCTGAAATCCTGTGGTTGCTGGGGGCTCGACTCCTCCCCTTGCTGCAAGGGCTCGTCGATCTCGTGCCAGGCAGAGTCATTCGCAGACCAGATCCGGGAGCCAGGCTCTTCGGTGTGCGGCTCGTGCCCGTTCTGCTCGGGCCAGGCGATGTCGTGGTCATACAGTTCGGTATTCTCACGCTTGTCGAGCTCCAGTCTGTGCCAGCTGACGTCCTGGTCCTCCGACTGCAGCGACCGCGACGGCGGGGCGGATGCATCGACCGTTCGCAACTCCTGCGCATTGAGGCCGAGCCAGCTCAGGTCCTGCCGGTCCGGGTGCTGAGTATTGGAACCCGATGCTCTCGCATCCGTGGTGCGTAATTCGCGGGTATTGAGCCCCTGCCAGCCGAGATCCTGGCGCTCGGGTTGCCGGACCCGTGTGCCAGGCAGAGTTACATCGGCGGCGCGGAGCTCCTGCGAGCTGAGTTCGAGCCAGTTGAGATCGTGGCTGCCCGTCCCCTCGGCTGGTTCTTCCAGTGTCGATCCGTCACCGTACGAATCGCCGAGCCGTGTCTCGTGCGGCTCCAGTAATTCCTCCTCTGCCAGGCCGTCGATCGCGGGGCTTTCCGGGGAGTCGTCCGGCCGAACCTCCTGGAACGGGAAGATGCGGTTCCGGAGGTAGTCAGAATCCTTTTCGTTTAGGCCCATGTCGACAGCGAGAACGCGCTGGGCGGTCCTGTAGTACGTGTTGGCCACGCGTCGGGAACGGACCAGATAGGCAAACCAGACGATTGCGGAGAGAACGTAAGTTCCCGGCTTTGCCCATACAGGAATGCCACCGGAGAACGTGACGTGGCCTGCGAGAAGGGCAACCTTCAGGTAGATGAGGTAATAGCCGAGGTCCAGGGTGAGCAGGATCCTGGCCAGAAAGGGCCCGGAGCGACTCTTGCGGAGGAGGGTGAAGCCGGTGATCACCCCGTAAAGCCCCGCGACAATGGCCGTCAGAGCGTTGAAGACTCCAGCGGGCTCAGGAGCGATCGGCGCGCTGATCAGGTGAAATCGCGCGGCCAGTGTCGAGGCGCCCGTTGCGAGGCGGCTGGCCGCGGTAATCCAGACCTGGAGAACGAAAATCAAGAGCCAGCCGCCAAGACCGACTGGGAGAGAGCGGTCCTGCACTGTGCTGTCGGGTGAGACCGACGACGTCGACTCCAGGGTTTTCTCTTCGGAAGAACTCACGCGTGAACCTTGTGAAACTGTGGTAAATCCCCTTTGGGGACCGAGAATAGACGTAACCTCCGGGGTGCCGCTATCCCCTTTTCGTGGCGGTTGAAGTGACCTAAGTGGCGGCGCTTGCCGGCTGGGGCGGGAGTACCGAGGAATTATGGGGCCGAAAGGTAGGACTGGAGAAGCCTATTTGTGGAAATTACGGACCTGTGGTAACCGGGATTCCCTCAACCGTGGTCACGAGTGACGCCGCTGGGTTGGGGTAACACATAAGTACCAGCATGTGATGACCAAAGTCATTTTTGCGAGTGACTGTGCGTGCTATGGTGCCGATAACAGGGCCGACCAAAACGGACCTATCCGCCCGCCGATAGATCCAGACGCCCTGACGGTCTCGGCCTCTTCGCTATCCCGCCTGCGACAACGAGGCAGAGAAATCAGAAAAGGATTCTCTATGAGGTCTTTGTTTTCCTCCTGCCTGGTTTTGAAAAGCACCCCGCGGCGTCCGTTAACGAAGTCGATAATTACGATCCTGGTTCCACTTGTGGCGTGGGGCGCGATGGGTGAGCCGGCAGCTCGGGCTCAGACGAGCTTCGCCGCCACAGCAGTGGGGACTGCCGCGCCGTTGACCCAGACGGTGACGGTGAGTCTGCAGACAGCGGGAACCGTGGCTCAGGCAGAAGTGCTGACGATGGGGGCGCCGAACCTGGACTTCACCGAGGTGGGGACAAACAACTGCGTGGGAATCAGCGCGGGGAGCTGCCAGGTGACGGTGGCCTTTGCGCCGAAGTATCCGGGACTGCGGAACGGCGCGGTGGTGCTGCTGGATGCGGGGAACAATGCCCTGGGCACGCAGTACCTGACGGGAATCGGACAGGGGTCGCTGGCGGTGATGGTGCCAGGGGCGATCAGCATCGTGGCCGGGCAGGTGGGTGAATGGACGATGGTCGACGACGGCGGGCCGGCGACGGAGGCGGACTTATATCTGCCCTCGGGTATTGCAGCGGATGGAGGCGGAGACCTGTTCATCGCGGACTCGCACCACAACCGGGTACGCGAGGTCTATGCGACGGGAGCCTATGCGGGGACGATAACGACGGTGGCCGGCGACGGAAGCGCGGGTTATGACGGGACAGCGACGGTGGCGAAATCGACTTCGCTGAACCAGCCGGGCGGGGTGGCGATCGACGGGGCAGGGAATCTTTATATCGCCGACACGAACAACAACGTGATCCGCAAAGTGAGCCCGGCGACGGGCAGCATTACGACGGTGGCGGGCACGGGCGTGCCTGGTTACACGGGGGATGGCGGGCTGGCGACAGCGGCGACCCTGAACTCTCCGGAGGGCGTCGCGGTGGATGCGGCGGGGAACCTGTACATCGCGGATACGAACAACGATGCAGTGCGGGAAGTCGTGGCGGCGACCGGCGATCTCGCGACGGTCGCGGGTGACGGGACCGGGGCGCCGGGCTTTTCGGGAGACGGCGCAGCAGCGATCCACGCGAAGCTGAATGCTCCATACGGGGTGGCGCTGGATTACGCGGGCAACCTGTACATCGCGGACTCGGGCAACAACCGGGTGCGGGTGGTGAACACGAGTGGGGACATCATCACGTTTGCAGGCAACGGAACACCGGCGTACCTGGGCGACGGCGGCGCGGCGACCCAGGCGGAACTGTATTCGCCGCTGGGAGTGGCGTGCGATCCGGCGGGGAACGTGTACATCGCGGACGCGCGCAATTATGTGGTGCGCAAGGTAAACGCGGCTTCGGGCGTGATCACGACGATTGCAGGCACGAATGCCGACGATGATTACATCGACGGCAAGTCAGATTTCAGCTACGGCAACGGTCAGAACGGAGACGCATTCACGGGCGGGGGCATCGCGACCGGCGCGGGGATTTATGCGCCCTATGGGGTCGCGGTGGACCAGGCGGGGAATCTGCTGGTGGCGGAGTATTTCGACCACCTGATCCGCAAGGTCACTGCGAATCAGGCGACGCTGTTTTTCCAGCCGGAGCTGTGGCAGAACCAGCTGAGTGCTCCGCAGAACCAGATGATCGAGAACGATGGCAACGCGTCGCTGACGTTCAGCACCATTGCGCCGGACGCAAATGCAGCGGTAGCTTCGAGCGGGACGACGTGCGGGACAACGAGCAGCGTCGCGCCGGATGCAAGCTGCGTGGTTGCGGCGGAGTTTGCGCCGACGAGCACGACGCTGACGAATCCGCTGGTGGGCAATGTGAGTCTGGCGGGGAATCCGGCCGATACGCCGCTGGATATTTCAGCTGTCGGCGAGGCGCTGGGGCTGAACGGCGCGATCGTAACGCTGAGTTCGAGCCAGAATCCTTCCGCGTACGCACAGGCGGTAACGCTGAACGTGACGGTAAAACAGGATCCAAACTCGACCAAGGGCACGCCGACGGGAACGGTCACGTTTTCGGACACGTTCCAGGGAGTGACGACGACGCTGGGCACGCAGACACTGAATTCCAGCGGCAATGCGAGCCTGCAGCTGACTTCACTGGCGGTGGGGACGCACGTGATTACGGCGAATTACAGCGGCGATACGTACTACAGCGCGTCGGCGTCGAATCCGCTGTCGCAGGTTGTGCAGGAGCAGGTCACCGTAACGGTGGCAAATATCGGAGGAGGGAATCCGTCGGCGTATGGAACGACGGTGACGTTCACGGCGAACGTGAGCGTGTCGGGAGGAATTGGGGTTTCCGGGTCGGTATCGTTCTACAACGGCGGCAACTATTTGGGGAGCGGGGCGCTGAACGGCAGTGTGGCGACGTACTCGACGGCGAACCTGCCGGTGGGAAGTAACCCGATTACGGCGAGCTATACGGACTCGAACAATGTGAGCGCCACGTCGTCGGTGCTGACGCAGGCGGTCGAGCAGAACACGGCCGCGGTGCTGACGTCGAGCGTGAACCCGGCGATCCACGGGACGCCGGTGACGTTCACGGCGGTGGTAACGGCGACCGGGACGACGACGCCGACGGGAACGGTGAAGTTCTACGACGGTACGACGCAGATCGGAACCGGGACGCTGACGGCATCGGGCACAGCGAGCGCGGTGGCGACGTTCCGGACGTCGACCTTGGCGGCGGGAACGCATCCGATCACGGCGACGTACGGGGGAGACGCGAACGACTTTTCCAGCACGTCGGCGGCTCTGAGCGAAACCGTAAACATTGCGTCGTCGACGACGGCGCTGGCGGCCAGCGCCAATCCGGCGATTGCGGGCAAGCCGCTGACGCTGACGGCGACGGTCGCGACCGACGGCGGGACAGCAGCCGGCACGGTGAACTTTTACAGCGGAACGACGCTGCTGGGCTCGGGCACGCTGAACGGCGCAGGGGCGGCGACGTTTACGACGTCGAGCCTCCAGGCGGGGAGCTATTCCATCACCGCGAACTACTCCGGCGACGCGAATGACACTGCCAGTACCTCGGCCGCACTGGTGCTGAATGTGATTCAGGCGACGACGAGCGTGAAGCTGTCGACGAGCAATCCGTTGGTACAGGTGACGACCACGGTGACATTTACAGCGATGGTGACCGGCAACGGCGGCACACCGACGGGCAGTGTGACATTCATGGATGGCTCGAACACGCTGGGTTGGGTCGCAGTGAATGCGAGCGGTGTGGCAAGTTACGGCACAGCGTCGCTGGCGGTGGGGTCACACAACGTCACGGCGGTGTATGGCGGCGACGCGAACGACGCGGGCAGCACGTCGGCCGGAATCGCGGAGACGGTGACGGCGTATGTAACGCAGACCTCGCTGGTGGCTTCGGCGACGAGCATCAACACGGATCAGCAGCTGACGCTGCTCACGACCACGACATCGGCGAGCGGTGGCACGGTGACCGGAACGATCACCTACATGAACGGAAGCACTTCGCTGGGGACGGCGACGGTGGGCGCGAACGGGGCGGCGACGTTCGCGCTGAACCCGCCTGCCGGACAATACAGCATTACGGCGCACTACAGCGGCGACGCGCTGCATGCGCCCTCGGTGTCGAATGTGGTAACGGTGAACGTGTCGCAGGCGACGGAGTTCACGATTGCGCTGAATCCGACGTCCATGAGCCTGCAGACGACGAAGTCGGGGCAGCTGACGATCAATCTCGGGTCGGAGGATGGGTTCACGGATACGATCGCGCTGGGCTGCGATTCCCTGCCCTACTCGGTAACCTGCAACTTCGGAAGCAACGACGTGAAGCTGAACGCGAACGGGCAGACCTCGGTGTCGCTGACGGTGGATACGAATTCGCCGCTGGCTTCAGGATCGCAGGCGAAGAATGAAGGCTTGCTCGGAGGCGGCGGGATGCTGGCGGCCTGGGTATTCCCGGGAGCAGCGCTGCTGGGGCTGGCGTTCGGGCGATTCCGGAAGAACGCGACAGTGTTGCGAGTGCTGGTGGTGATTGCGATGCTGGCCGGGACAACGTTCCTGATGACGGGTTGCGGCGGATTCTCGCTCAATAGCGCGAAACCAGGGAACTACGTGATCCAGGTAACGGCAACCGGAACGCAGACGGGCGTGACCCACGTGGCGAATCTGACGCTGACGGTGACGCAGTGAGCGGAGCCGGCGTCATGATGCAGCGCGGGTGGGTTCGTTGGTTCGCGGTTGTGGCGGCGCTGGCGGCCGGACTGCACGGCGCGAGGGCGCAGTCGCCGGAGGCCGCGGTGGGGGACTGGTCGTCGCTGGCGGTGGGCGGCAGTTTCAATGCGTCGCGAATCCAGTACGGGCAGCACTGGCTGTACGGCGGCACGGCGTTTGTCGACGCGAACTTTACGTGGCGCTATGGCGTCGAAGGCGAGGCGAACTGGGAAGTTCTGCGGCAGTATGAGCAGACGCACGCGACGACCTGCCTGGTGGGTCCGCGGTTCCAGATGGCCGGCATGGGGCAGAACGCGCAGTGGCGGCCGTATGTGAAGTTTCTGGTCGGGGACGGGTATTTCAACTTCCCCTATCACTACGCATGGGGCAACTATTTCTTGATGGCGCCGGGCGCGGGGATGGATTACCGGGTGAATTCGCGGATCCGGTTACGGGTGTTCGATCTGGAGTATCAGTACTGGCCTGGGTTCACGTATGGGTCGATGACGAACTTCAGCGTGAGCGCGGGCGTGCGGTATCGGATTCGGTAATTTCCGGCAGGTGAGGTTCTATGACTGGGTTCTTCGGACGCGCCGGTTTTCTTGTTGTGCTTTTCGGTGAGGTAAGTTGTATCCTGGGGGCGTCAGCCCCTGCTGCAGCGCAGGCGGCGGGTGCGCAGGTGCATCCGAGCGAAGCGGTTCTTTCGACCCGGGAGCGGCCGTTTACGCGGCCCAGCCATGTGGAGACCTTTGCGGCGTTGCTGCGCGAGATTGGCGCCGACAATCTGGCGGCGCGCGAGGAAGCGATTACAGGCGAGAAGCAGTTGCGGGTGGACTGGACGACGGTAAATCGGTCCTCCATCGGGCTGAGTGACGAGCAGTGGAGTGCGGCGTGTACGATTCTGCTCGACGGCAGCCAGCGCGTCTCCGCGTGGGGCGATGCCATGCAGGACGCATTGGGATGGAAGGATGGGCAATTTGCGAGCGCGGCCAGCGCGGTGAACGCCGCACGGGAGAAAACGCAGTTCGACGCACTGAGCGAGCGGGGCGACGCGATTGTCGAAGAGACGATGACAACGTTGCAGCAGACGCTGGGTGCCGAGGCCTACGCGAGGCTCGATGCGTATGTCTATCGACGCGAGGGCGGTGGAATCCTGAATCCAGGGCCGATTCGCAAGGGGCCGATCGAGACGGCGAGAGTGACGCCGATTCTGACGCGGAAATAGAACTCCCTGCAGGCGAGCGGGGAAGAACCGGTCACGAGTGCGAATCGTGATCGGAAGGCAGGGTTTCGTGTGGAGGCTGGGCTTCGGATGTGGGCGAGGGTTCTGAAGAGGAAGCTTCCGATCCCGGCGTTGCCGCTTCGATCGTCGGAGGCTCGGGGCCGGGCGGCGTGGCGACCGTGCCCGGAGAGCTGGGGGTAACGGGGAGAATCTGGACCAGACCAGGCTCGGGTGAGCCCATCGCGGCTTCATGCTGGGCGCGGGCGGCAGCATCGATGTCGACTGGAATCCCGCCGGGGACGACCTCGGGGTAGCCGTACTTGTGCTTCAGGTCGCCCGTGAAACGGACCACAAAGAAGATGAGCAGGAAGGAGACCAGGACGGCGAACGCCGAGCCTTCGGGTCCCTGGCTGCCGCCACTGAGCCACGCCGGCCCGCTGGCATTGGTGACGAGGAGAGGGGAGTAGTTCAACGCGCCGGAGACGGGGAGGCCGAAAAGGATACTCATGGTGGCGACCCAGGCGAAGTGGAATCCCCAGGCCACCCAGAGGGCGCGGGTGCGCAGGACAGAGACAGCCAGCACGAGGCCGAGGAAGAAGGCAACCAGGATCGAGGCGGTGGTGGTGGGCACGGAGTGGGTGCGCCAGATGGCGTACACGACGGCCATGAAGAACGCGCCAAGGCCCGGCCCCATGGCTTCAACAAGACGCAGGAAGGGATAGCCGCGGAAGGCAATTTCGATGGCGAGAGAACCAGCGGCGAGGGCAATGAGGTCAAGAAACAGGACGAAGTACTGATGTGCATTGGTGAAGACGGTGATGACCAGACCCCCGATGAGGGCCACGGGGAGAACGCAGGCGAGGACGCCGCCCCAGCCAAGGGCGGCACCGAGGGCGAATTCCCTCCCCAAGCCGGAACGCGGGGCGAGAGCGGTAGCTTTGGCGGAGTCCATACGGCGCTGGCCGATGCGGCTCATGCCCCAGTAGCCGAGAACGAGGAGGAAGACGAGCAGGATGCGGTAGAGCGGCTCCTGGAAGTCGCCGGTGTCGAAACCCTCGGCAGCGCGCGAGGCAACGAGATCGGAGAAGAGAAACCAGGCCGCAGCGAGGAGAAACCACACCAGCGCAGCGAGGCGTTGGAGAAAACTCACGCGGGTGCTCCGAAGCGAAATGCGGCGCGGTGGAAGGAAGTCATCAGGGCGATTCGATGCCGGGCGAAGATCAGACGCTGTAGAACTGGGCCATGTTGCGGAACTTGTCGTAGCGGCGGCCGAGGAGCTCGTCGAGGGGCAGGGATCTGAGTTCGTTGAGGTGCCAGCGCAGTTTTTCGACGAGGAGGTCGGCGGTTTTGGCGGGATCGTTCTGAGCGCCGCCTTCGGGCTCCGGGACGATGTCGTCGACACAGCCGAGGGAATGGACATCGGAGGCGGAGATGCGCATGGCTTCCGCTGCCTTGTCCTTGAAGGAGGCGTCGCGCCAGAGAATGGCGGCACAGCCTTCAGGCGGAATGACGGAGTAGATAGCGTTCTCGAAGATGAGGACGCGGTCGGCGACGGCGAGACCGAGCGCGCCACCGGAACCGCCTTCGCCGGTAATGATGGCAACGATGGGGACGCGAAGCCGGGACATTTCGCGCATGTTGCGAGCGATGGCTTCGGCCTGGCCGCGTTCTTCAGCACCGACCCCTGGATAGGCGGCGGGGACATCGATGATAGAGAGGATGGGCCGGCCAAATTTTTCGGCGATCTGCATGCAGCGGAGTGCCTTGCGATAGCCCTCGGGGTTGGGCATGCCGAAGCGGCGGCTGACTTTGTCTTTCGTTGAGCGGCCCTTGAGGTTGGCGACGACCATGACCTCCTGGCCATCGAAACGGGCCATACCGCAGGCCATGGCCGGATCGTCGCCGAAGGAGCGGTCGCCGTGAATCTCGGAGAAATCGGTGCAAATCCGCTCGATCAAATCCATGGGGTAGGGCCGTTGGGGGTGTCGTGCCAGTTCAGTTTTCGCCCATTCCGGAGACGCCGGTGGCGGATTAGTCTCAGCCTGATCGGTCATAGAGGGAGGCAGTCCGAAATTGATTGTATGGATGAGAAGAGGGTGGGGCAAATGGAATGAGGCGGGGTGAGGGATTCGCTAAGATCGGCGCAGGAGAGCACATGGCGAGATCGCTGGCAGTGGTGACGGGAGCTTCGAGCGGAATTGGGGCGGTCTTCGCGCGGAAATTGGCCGCGGACCAGGATCTGCTCCTGGTCGCGCGGCGCAGAGAGAGGCTGGAGACCCTGGCGGCGGAGATCGCGCAGGACTCCGAAGCGCGGGTGGAGGTGATGGAGGCTGATCTGGCAGGCGAAGGAGCGCTGGCGGCGGTAGTGGAGAGGATCGCTGCAGAGACGCGCCCGGGGCTGCTGGTCAACAACGCCGGGTTTGGGACCTCGGGGTACTTCTGGGAGTCCGATCTCGAGCGTCAGGAGGAGATGCACCGTCTGCACGTGATGGCAGTGGTGCGGCTGTGCCACGCAGCGCTCAGAAACATGACGAGCAGGAATGCGGGGGCCATCATCAATGTGGCTTCCGTGGCGAGTTTTGTGCACTCTCCGGGAAGTGCGAGCTACGGGGCGACGAAGGCGTGGATGACGCACTTCACCGAGGGGCTCTATCTGGATCTGCGAGCCGCGGGATCGGCGGTGAAGGTGCAGGCGCTGTGTCCCGGCTTCACGTATTCGGAGTTTCACGATGTGCTCGGGCGCGACCGGACGAAGCTGGCGCCGCAATCGTTCTGGCTGGACGCGAGTTTCGTCGTGGAGGAATCGCTGCGCGGGTTGCGGCGGGGGAAGCTGTTTGTGGTGCCGGACTGGAAGTACAAGGCGCTGGTGAGCCTGGTTTCGCGCCTGCCGGTGGGAGTGCGCGTGGCGGCCGAGGGGATGCGAAACCGAAAGTAGAGGGGAAGCAGGCCGGGAGTGGGTCAGTTGTCCCGGTGCCTGCGCATGTAGACTTCGAATTTCTTTGCGGCGCGGCGGCGTTTCCAGCGGTAATAACGGTTGCGCAGGCCGTAGACGGTTTCGCTGCCGGCGAGGGCGAATCCGCGGCGTGGGGAGAACCTGATGTAGAGGAAGCCGAAGAGCGCACCGCCGAGCTGCGAGAAGGCAATGACCTTCTCGGCAGAGAAAAGCATGGCGAGGGCGATGAGCATGTAGACCGCGACCAGATATTTCGCCTTGATGGTGATGGGCAGGGGAAACATGAGGAATGGCGTGTCGGCGTAGAGAACGCCGATCGCGGCGAGGAGACCGAAAATTCCGCCCCAACAGGCGAAGAGGGGCGCCGCGTACTGGGGGAGGACGAGGTAAAGCAGCAGAGCGGAGAGGCCGGCGCCGACGACGGAAACGAAGAAGAGTTCGGCGAGCCAGCGCGCGCCATGGTTGGATTCAAGAAGGCTGCCGAGGAACCAAAGAGAGAGTAGCTCAAAGGCGGTGCTGAGAATGCCGTCGTGGATGATCCAGTAAGAGCCGAGCTGCCACACCCAGCCGTGGTGCAGGACGGCGATGGGATTGAGGATGAGGAGGCCGGTGATGTTCTGGGCGAGATCATGCGAGGCAACCCCGAGAAGCAGCAAGCCAAAGTAGGCGAAGAGGTTCCAGAGGATCAGAGTGCGGGTGAAACCGCGGAAGTCGGGGAAGCCGAGAAGGCCGCTGGAAAGACGGGGCACAGGGGATATTGTCTCATTGGAGCCGGCGCGCTCGAGGTGGACAGGCAGGTGGTAGGCTGACGGGCATGAAGACGGTGATCCTGGCGGTCGTGCTTTTGGGTGGATGGCTGCCCGTGGCCCACGCTGAGACGGGCCAGGCCGGCGTAACAGGAGCGTCGGCGGCCCAGGTCTATGCCAATCAGGACCTGCATTTGACCTATTCTTATCCGAGCGAGCTGAAGCCGATCGACGGAGCCTTCGCGGTCGCGGTGGGGCGGCGGCTGCTGTACGGCGAGGATGCCGATTCCGAGCAGGCCAGGAGGAGCACGTGCACCAAGCTGCTCCTGAGTGTGGGGAAGGGCAGTGAGGGAAACGGGACATGGGTGAAGCTGGGGGTGCTGGAGCTGAGCGGGCCGTGTTTTCCGGTGAAGGTATTTCAGAAGAAGAAGGCGACGGAGACGCTGCTGCGGAATCTGGTGGAGCAGGGGACGACGGTGATGGGAATGATGCCGCTGGAGCAGCCGGCGATGTACGCGATTGAGGGGCGAACGACGAGTTTTGCAGCGGCCCAGGGAACGCCGGTAACGGGGAGCGATCTGCAGACGGCGGGGGATCGGGTGATCGGCGTTGTGGCGATGGCCGTGGAGGAACGGGTGGTGACGTGGGTGGTGGAGACGAACGAGGCGGGGACGTTCAACCGATTGCTGGGAAGCGGGGTGGACTTTGGGCTGGGGAAGGCCGAGAGGCTGTTTCCGGGCGTTGCCGGCGAAGTGGAGTCTTTCGCACCCATGAGTCCCGGCGCGGCCTGGCAATGTGATATCGCTCACATTCACCCCCCGGGGTGGGTTCGGATAATGGGGTCCGTGGGTTGCGACTCGGGGGTTGTTTATACTTTTCATACCCCCGGAACGGCTCCCCGCTGAGATTTCCCTATGTTTCTCCTCTGGTTACGCATCGCGGCAGGTTTGTACGGAGTCGCCAGCCTTCTGGCGATTCCGGCGGTGCTCGGGAACCGTCCGAGGGGACACCGGTACTGCCTGCCGGTGGCGCTGGGGGGATGGTTCTTCCACCTGGTCGCAACGGTGGAGATGCTGGCGGCCGCGCATCATCTGATCCCGGTGCTTGGCACGGAGATTGTTTCCACCCTGGCTCTGGCCATTGTCGGGGTCTTCCTCTTCACGTTTTTTGTCTATCGGACGGTTTCATTCGGGCTGTTCGCACTGCCGCTGGCCTTTCTGCTGACGGTAATTCCGGCGATCGGGCCGGA
>DATJNE010000156.1:0-3396 GCA_035508305.1 Acidobacteriaceae bacterium
CCCGTACAGCAACTCCGCGGCGCGGGTAAAGACCAGACGGGGGCGGAATCCTCTCACGATGAGCGATTGCACTTGCTGTATCGCCTCGGTGAATCCGGCGGTGGCGCCGGTGAACACCACGATGACATCGCCCCGCTCTCCGGTCGGGTTTACCTGCTGCACCAATCGCTTCAGAACCTCTGCCACGAGCTGCTGAATCTGCTTGTCATCCATAGCTATGCTCGCTCCGCACAGCTCAGGGCGATCCCCAGGGGCGTGACCAGCATCGGATTCCTGGGCCGCGCCACCGGAATGCCCGTTTCGTGTTCCATCACAGTTTCAATTCCCGGAAAGCAGCTGGTGCCGCCGACCAGGTATAAGGTGTCGACCGAATGTCCTTTGAGGTGCTGGTTGACGATGCTCGCCATTTTTTGAAACACCGGCGTCACCAAAGGAAAGATTTCCCGTTGCCGCGTCGGGTCGGTTTTGATCTTCTCCGCCTCCGAGGGTTCCACTTTGAAGTGGCCGGCCAGCACAAGGTCCACATGCGTTCCTCCGGTTGCCTCATCGGCGGTGTAGATGGGCTCGCCGTCGTGGATCACCGAGATCCCGGTGGTTCCTCCCCCGATGTCCACCACCGCACCGTCGCTGATGTGCAGGACCTTGGCAGCCGCACTCGGCTCATCGATGAGGCCGGTCACCTCCAGATCGGCGGCGTAGAGAACATTGGCCACAGCCTGCGCGTTCTTGCCAACAGTCCCGGGGGGATAAGCGCCGGCCGCTTTCTTAATGTTGAATCCGGCGGCGCGCAGGCGGTTCACCTGATCGCGCAGCAAGTGGATCGCCGCCATGTAATCGAGCACCAGGCCGTCGCGAATGCTGGACTCGCTGCGCGTGACGACTCCGGCGACCGGGACCCCCATCGGGTCGACCACCGCGGTGACGATGTAGGCAGTCCCCAGATCGACGCCGGTATACAGGCCGGGATCGGAAGGCTTGCGCCCGGTCAGCGGCAGCGACGCCTCAAAGGCAGTCAACAGCTCGTCGGCGATTGGATCAATACTCACTTCGTTGTCTCCTGCAATCGGCTACCCGGCGTGGGAAGAGCCCTCCTTGCCATGCACGTTCAAGATCGCCGACTCCGCGGCCAGACAGGCGCGCGCGATGTCCGACTCTTTTCCACCCAGGTAGAGGCGGCCGACGGCGCCAAAGGTACGGCAATCGACGATCGTGATGTTGGCGCTCTTTTCCGCCTCGTTTGCCGCCAGGATGATGTACCCCGCCGGCGCGACTTCCAGAATGTACATGTCCTGTCCCGCGATCAGCACAGAAGCTAGCCGCGAGACATTCACGATCTGCGTGTGATAGTCGTTGACCTTGTGGATGATCTGCGAGTTCAGGATCTTCGGCCTCACGCGCTCTTCCAGCGTCACACCCAAGGTCTTCAGCGCGGCGCTGCCCGAATACTGCACGTCGGCCTGCGCTTTGGAATGGAACTCCAGGACGCCGAAATGGCGCTCGACGACCATCAACCCGGGACGTACGTCGGCCGCCTTCAGGGCAGCATCCGCGACCTGGTTGATCATCACGCCGGGAGCGATTTCGATCAGGATCGAAGCCATGCCGACGACTGGCAGGTAGCCTCGCATGTTCGTGCCCAGAAACGCTGCAAACTGGGGCTGTAGCCGGTCGAGATAAACGTAAGTGCGAAGTTCTACATTGTTGGTTCGCACCTTGCGGACGGCTTCGGTGGTAGATTGCGTGGGTGCTTCCAGCACTGCCATGGTCGACTCCTTAGTATTCATTCAACGCTTTTCGCGATTCGCCGTTCGCCATTTGTTTTTTCCAGCCAAGCTGCGCGGGCATTAGGAACGGCGAAGGGCTTCTCACAATTAAACCTTCTTCCGTGTTTTCGTCTTGCGAACCTTTTCTTTCTTATGCGCAGGTGGCGCCGGCGGGTCTGTCCGCGCTCCTTTCGCTTCCACCGTCTCAACTGTCGGCGAATGGCCATTGCCTCCGCTTGGCTCCGCGTCGATCCAAGTTCGATCAGACCGATCTTGCGCAGCCGGTTCTAATGATGGCGACACGACCGGCCCTTCCACTTCAGCAACCGCGCTGGCAGAATCATTAGGGACGGCTGCGCGGGCAGTCTTGATTTCTTCCGGCGAAGGTTCTATCACTCCGCCGTATGTCGCCGGCGCAGACTGCTCCTTCGCCGGCTCTCTCAGGATCGCTTCGGGCCCAGCGGCAGGCGAGACAATCTCTGGCGCCGGATTCCGCTGCTCCACAGGCTTGGAACCATTCGGCGTGACGTGCAACTGCCGGTCGGGCCGGGCGATCACGTGCACAGACACGACGTTGCCAACCCGCCTGGCCGCTGCGGTTCCCGCGGCGACCGCCGCCCGGACCGCCGCCACGTCACCGGTAAACACGACGGTAATCAGGCCGGCGCGTCCTCGCTCGTATCCCCGAAAAGTCACATTGGCCGCTTTGCTGCCGGCGTCGGCAGCTTCCAGCGCGCCCACCAGACCCAGAGTTTCGATCAGGCCGAGGCTGTCTTTTTCCATAACGTTCCTCGAGCTTTCGCTAGTTCCGCCAAAACCGATTCCACGATTCGCCCGACCAGTTCGTCGGAAACTTCAGGGCTTGCCTTTCGCGGCGCTCGCTCCGGCAGGTCGGGTGTGACTTTGTCGTTCAGCACGAGCGGCTCAGCTTTTACCAGCCGCGCTGCGTTTATGCCCAGCCGCCGCAACTCCTTGACGGGTGCACTCCGCAGATCGATGACAAACAGTGGCTGATCGGCGGGAAGGTCACGATGATGCAGCACGATCGTCTGCTCGACGCCACTGACAGCAATGCCGACATTCAGGGGCGACGCATGGGCGGCTTCCTTGGCCAGGCCCACAGATTTGCCCTGCGCCGCTTCCTGCATCTCCACCGGAATACCTTCCTCTTCCAGTCCCCAGAGGACGGGCTCGAGGTCAATCCCCTTGGCGCGTACCGCGACCAGGCAAACCGCAGGCCGGCGGCTCTCGTAACTGGACGCGTACTCTGCCACTACATTCCTCTGTGCTGCGTGTGGGCCAGCACTAAACCGGTCGCCACCGCGTTGCGTGGTCCCTCGCTGCCGCGCACGTTGCCCCGGCCGGTAACCACGCCATATTCGAAAAGCGCGTCAGAGATCATCTTGGGTATCTCGAAATCCAGCCCCGAGCCTCCGACGAGCACGACAAAATGAATGAGACGAATGTTGCCCGCCGGCGCTACCCGCTCCAGCGCGCGCAGCGCATTGCGGACGAACACCTTCTTCTTCGCGCCCTGGCGGACAGCCACGATCTGCGCCAGCAGATGATTGGTGTCGAGGGGTATGGGCCCCCGGTCGCCCAGCACGACCACACGCCCGAACAGCCGCGGATC
>DATJNE010000157.1:0-12414 GCA_035508305.1 Acidobacteriaceae bacterium
CGGCCTCGATCAGCGCGCCGACCACGAGCTTGTCGTCGAAGCCCTCTGCGCGGAGCTCCGCCAGGACTACGCCGCTCTGCGCCTGCCCTGAATCCCCACACACGCCGGCCTTCCGGCCTCGCGCGGCTCTCTGCGGCTTACTGCTTCTGCGCGGACGCCCGCTGATCCTCCGCCAGAGGCAGCGCAATCTCCAGCGTCCCGATCCGGTCCGTGTTCACATCCCGCACCGCCACGCGCAGCCACGCCGCCGTCGTCGGCACTTCCAGCGTTTGCTGCGCCCGGAAGAACGGCTGCGCCTTTCCTCCGTTCGGGGTCGCGCCCCGCACCGCGTTCTGCGAGAGCCCGTTCAGCAGTTTCCCGTTCATGTCGTACGCCCCCGCGGCAAACTCCAGCACCTGTCCGCCCGCCTGCTGCCCCGCATTCCGATCCATCACCAGATAGTCGATCGTGTAGGGCCGCAGCGGAATCGGCGGCGGCAGCTTCACCGGTTTGTTGTTGTTCCTGCGGACCACGAAATACGCCGGCTGCTGCACCAGGTTCGCCATCTGATCCGGAGTCGCCATCGCCGCCGGCCCTGCGTGGAACTGTGCCCGGAAAAGAATGTCGTGCGCCTCCGGCGCCCCATGCTCCATATACGCGAACATCGAATCCCCCGCCTTGTGCGCCACCACCTGATCCGCCACCGCTGCTGCCATCGCTCGTTCGTCGTTGGTTACCGGAACATCCGGATCCTGCGCAAAGTAGAAGCGCCGGTATTCCAGCTTGTACGACTTGTTATCGGCCTCGACCCTGATCTGTCGCAACTTCTGATCCTCCCGCGGATTGCTCGGCGCATAGGTCATTTCGTAATAATTCGAGCCGTCCTCGGTGGCCGCTTCCATCGCGCCCTTCAGATCGTTTGTGTTGTAGTAGGCGTGTCCTCCGGTCGACACTGCAATATGCTCCGCAATCATGTCCACACCATCCAGTGCCGGGTTCAGCGCACCCACATCCACCGGATACACCGAGACCTGCGCGGCATTCAGCGCATCAATCGCTTCCCGCATCACCTTCGCGCTGTACGTGTCGGAAAACGTCGTGTCCGCGCTGCCGTCGAATCCCTGCGCCTGCAGCGCAGAGCCTGACGACGCCGACATCGTGTTCCCCACCTGCGCCGCCTGCAGCCCAAACAGCGGCACCTCCGCCGGAAACTGCGACGACAGCCAGATCAGATTCTTCCGCCCCGGCATCCCCTCCAGATAGTGCCCGACGAAGGCCAGCACCTCAAACGGCATCAGCGAATCGTCCTTCCCCAGGTTCTCGCCGTTCAGCAGATTGAGGGGAATGTGCCCGCCCGGATGATGCGGATCGAAGGCCGCCAGCAGTTGGTGGGGGTCGGCCGTGAATCCCTGCAGCAACCGGAAATCCTGCGCCAGGCAGAAGAGCGCGAAGCGCGTGCCCGCCGGTTTCGACTCCAGAAACGCCGCCAGCGCCTTGCGGGCCTGAATCTGATCGCCCTGGCTCGTCTCGCTCATCACGTTGGCGCCTTCCATGTGCACCGCGTCATACACGATCACATACAGCGGCCCCCGCTCCGGCGAGGTCTGCACATTCATGAACGTGTCCGGGGGCAGCGCCGGGATCTTCGGCGCCGTAAACGTTGACGAGGCGTTGAAGTCGACCTCTTCGAAGGACCGGATCTCCTGGGCCTTCCTGTCTTCGATGACGGTGAAGTCACTCCGCCCAAGCCCCTTCACCGGATGGCCATCCTTGTCCTTCACCACCACATCCAGCACAACGCGCCGCACCGTCACCGGAATCGTGTACGGCTGGGGAGCCTGCTTGCCGGCGCTCCTATTCGGCCGGCCCGCGCCCCCGCGCTGCGCATCGCTCATGGAACCCGCAAACAGACCCAGGCAACACGCGACCGCTGCACTCACGATCCCCGCTCGCCGCACACCACCAACCATGGCCACCCCTCTTCAAACCCCGCCGGCCTGCAACGTCATTCTATCCAGCCCCGGCCCAGACGCTCCTGCGCATATATACGTTCACAGGGCGCGAAAGTACGCACAACGATGCAGCGATTTCCACCCTCCCCTTCCTCATCGGGCCGCGCCGGACGGCACAGCCGGCAGCGGCAGCCAGAAGGTAAAGCGCGTTCCCTGGCCGGACTCGCTCGTCAGCTCGATCCCCCCTCCGTGGGCTTCCACAATGGCCTTGGCGATCGCCAGCCCCATGCCTGTCCCCGCCGCCTGGCTCCGCTGTTTCTTTCCCCGAAAAAACTTGTCGAAGACAAACGGCTGCTCGCCCGGCTCGATCCCCGGCCCCCGATCCGCCACCGTCATCAGCAGCCGGTATTCGTCCCGATCCGCGCTCACCGTGATCGGCGCCCCCCCGGGCGAATAGCGCGCCGCGTTTTCGATCAGATGGCGCAGCACGCGATAGACCAGCGCCCGATCCATCGGCGCCCGCGGCACATTGCCCGCCACCTGCACCTCCACCGCGCGGCCCCTGAGCAGGGGCCGCATCTCCTCCACCGTCGTTTCAATCAGCTCGCGCACATCCTGCGGCCGCGCATCGATCCGCACTGCCGCCGCATCCAGCTGCGCCATCTCCACCGCCTGCCCGATCAGCCGATCCAGCCGCGCGCTTTCTTCATCCACCACCGCCGTCAGTTCCGTCCGCTCCGCTTCCGCCAGATCCGGTTGGCTCACCAGCGTCGTCGCGGCCGCGCGGATCGCCGTCAGCGGCGTTCGCAGATCGTGCGTGACCGAGTCGAGCAACGCCGTGCGCAGCCGCTCGCTCTCCCGCGAAGCCTCCAGCCGGCTGCTTCGTTCCACGATCGCCGCGCGTTCCAGCGCAATCGCTACCAGGCTGCCGATCGCCTCGTAAATCTGCGGCGAAAATCCCGCATCCGTTACCGCCAGCGCGCCCAGCGATCGCATCCCCAGCGACAGGGGAATCAGACAATAACCATCCCGCCGCACCACGCCGGCCTCGCCCTGATGCGCCGCCAGCTTCAGATCCACCAGCGGCAGCAATTCATTCCCTGGATCGGAGGAGTACGCCGCGTCTTCTTCCCGCACGTACAGCGCCACCGCCCGGAACTCGAAGACCGCGGCCGCCACCGACGGCATCGCCCGTCCCAAACTGCGCAGATCCTCCTGCAACAGCAGTTGCTGGCTGAACTCGTACAGCCGTTCCACATCCCGCCGCCGGACTTCGGCCGTCTCCGCGTGCTGATGCTCCCGCTCCGACAAATGGCTCACCAGCACGCTGCAGCACAGGAACGCCGCCAGCGCCACCCAGTTTCTTGGGTCTTCGATCGTCAGCCGGCCCACCGGCGGCAGAAAGAAAAAGTTGTACAGCAACGCGCACAACAGCGACAGATACACCGAATACGCCAGCCGCCAGCGCGATGCTGTCACCAGCACCAGCATCAGGAAGGCCAGCGCCACCGTCGTCTGGTTCGCCGGCGCTACCCTCCTCAGGAACGCCGTCAGCAGCAGCGCCGCTGCCGTCAGCACCGCGTACCGCAACACAATCTTTATAAATCGCGGCGTATCCTTCTCCATGACAGGCGATCATACCCCGGCTGTGCCGCACTACCCCGGGAATCGCGCAAGCTCGGGCCATGGCAGAACGCATCCTCGTTGTCGACGACGAAATCCAGATCACGCGCGTGCTCCGCGCCTCCCTTTCCGCGCAGCGCTACGACGTCCGCACCGCCAACGACCCCGAAGAAGCCCTGCGCCTTTTCGAAGAGTGGGACCCCGATCTCATCGTCACCGACCTTGCCATGCCCGGCATGTCCGGCATCGAACTGTGCCGCGCCATCCGCCGCAAAGCCTCTACGCCCATCCTCGTTCTCTCCGTTCGCGATCAGGAACACACCAAGGTCGAGGCCCTCGACGCCGGCGCCGACGATTACGTCACCAAGCCGTTCAGCATCCAGGAGCTTCTCGCCCGCGTCCGCGCCCATCTGCGCCGCGCTCCCGATCGCACCGGCGATGGCCCCGTCCAGGTGGGTGACTTCCTCGTCGATCCCTCCGCCCACACGGTCGCCGTTTCCGGCCGTGCCGTCCACCTCACCCCCAAGGAATTCGACCTGCTTCTCCTCTTCGCCCGCAACGCCGGCAAGGTCCTGCCCCACCGCGCGCTCCTGACCGCCGTTTGGGGCGCGCAGTCGGCCCAGCAGCCCGAATACCTTCGCGTCTTCGTCGGCCAGTTACGCAAAAAACTCCAGGGAGACGCCCAGAAGGAATACATCCAGACCGAACCCTGGGTTGGCTACCGCTTTATGCCCGAGGGCGCCCCACAGTAAGAACGCGCGATCGAAATCCGCCTCGTGCCCTTACGAATCCCTGATAACTTCCTTCCCATTCCCTTCCGCCCCGCCTCGTAACCTCTGCTTGTTTGCCCTGGAGCCGGGCGCGATGCCAGGCTCCCGCAACGCAGAGGATTATCCATGTCGCTAATCCGCAGCTTCGTCGTGTCTCCGTTCCGGGCCACAGCATCCCTCGTCTCCCTCTTCCTGATCCTGCTCCTGATCCCATCGCTCTCTGCGGCGCAGTCCCAGGACGGCAGTTCTCAGCTTGGCTCCGGCACCAGTCCCGGCGGCGCGGCTCCCGCTGCTCCCGCCGACAATGCGGCCATCCTCCGCGAACTGGATGCCATGAAGCAGCGCATCGCCGAACTGGAAGCCCAGCTCCGGGCGCAGAAATCCGGCGAGGCCGCAACAGCAACGGCAGCCGCGCTCACGTCTGCGAAGGCCGACCTTCTGCCCGCACCGGCGTCCTCCTCCAGCCTCCTTTCCGGCGCCGCCTCCACGCTTTCAGTCCCCGCAACGGACCCCACGCCCCCGCCCGGCAGCGCCGAGCAGGCCGGCACTCCCGTCGACCGCGTCACACCCTTCGCTGACTCCTGGTGGGGCTGGCTCAACGGAAATCCCCGCACCATCGACTGCCCACTTTGTACGAAATACTTCACACCCGAAATCCGTGTCGATACGAATTACAACCTCGACTTCAACCATCCCGCCGACGACACCATCGGCGGTTCGAGCGAGGTTTTTCGCGCCCAGGAAGTGCAACTCGAGCAGCTCGGAGTCGGCGGCGATCTCCTCATCGATCACGTCCACGCCCGCATGATGACGCAGTTCGGCGAGTACTCCGTCACCACCCCCCGCAATGACGCCAGCGTCTCGCGAGGCCAGTGGAACCTCGACGATGCCTATCGCTATCTCTCCGAAGCCTATGGTGGCTACCACTGGGACGCCATGCACGGTGTGAACCTGGATGCCGGCATTTTTCTCTCTTACATCGGCCTGTTTAGCTTCTATAACTTCGATAACTGGGCCTATCAGCCCTCCTTTGTCTCTTCCAACACGCCCTGGTTTTTCAATGGAGCGCGCATCCAGATCTTCCCCACCCAGCACCTCAAGATCGAACCCTGGTTCATCAATGGCTGGCAGTCCTACGCCCGCTTCGGAACCAAACCAGGCCTCGGCGGACAAATCAAGTGGACGCCGACCAGCAACATCAACATCATCGCCAACAACTATGGCTATGGAGAAGACGATTTTGGCGTTCACGGCCGCACCCGTTTCCACACCGATGACAGCTTCGAGCTGAAATACTACGACCGCCCCGACAGCAGGATCGATCGCATGGCCTTCTCCGTTACCGCGGACGCGGGCTGCGAAAGCGGCAGCGGTGTGGCGTGCACCGGATCGGCCAGTCACAAAATCTTTTCGCCGGCGACTTCCACAACTCCTGCGATTTACTACCAGAAACAGAGCTTCCTCGGCGCGATGGCCTATGACCGCTTCTGGTTGGACAAAGACCGGTTCGGGCTGACCGTCGGCGGTGGTCAGATCAATAATCCCGGCCGCTACCTCGTCCTCCTGCCCCCCATCAATGGCGCTACCGCAGTTACAGGAAGTGCCTACTTTCCCGAGGATCCAGGTCAGCCCTTCCACGGTACGGATGGAACCCTCACCTGGGATTACATGCCCACGCAGTACATCACCTTCCGCACGGAGTATGGCTACCGTCATTCTGATGTTCCCTACTGGGCCGGCCGCGGCGGCTCTACCCCTCCCGGTGGTACCACTCTTGCCGCCATCGGAAACCCGGCGGACTTTACATGCACCAACGGAACAACCTCCACCGATTCCGGCATCGGATACACAACCATGCCCTGGCTTAAATACAGTCAGGAATATGCTGCGAACATCGCCGCCGCCAAAAGCGCCTGCGCAGCGATTCCCGCCTATCCCACTCTCTGGCAGCCCGACATGCGCCGCGACGAACAGAAGATCATCTTCGCCGTTCTGGTGAAGTTCTGAACCATGGCCATTCCGCCCAGCACTCCGTTCTCCATCGCCTGCCGGAACCCCTCGCTCGTCATGGGCAACCTCTCCCCTTACGGTTCCCTTACGAAATCCTTATGCCCGACGTACGCCTCCGCCGCTCTACTGAGGATGACTCCGCATAGGGCTATGAAACCACCGATTCCCCTGTCTTTCGCACCGGCCATCCTGCTGGTTTCCGCGGCCCTGCCTGCCTTGCCGCAAAGCCAGTCCACCACCGAGCAGATCGAGCAACTCCGTCAGATCGTCCTCGATCTCCAGAGCCGCGTCTCTGTCCTCGAGCAGGAGAACCGCTCCCTTCGCAGGACCGCCCGGCCCTCTGACAGCGCCGGCCCGCAAACCGCCGCCGCGCTGGTGAACGCCTCGGAAGAACTCCGCGGCCCCGGCGCGTCGTCCTCGTCTGTGCCTCTCCAGGAAACGGCGTCGGCTTCCACCCCAGCCCCCTCGACCGTTCCTCTGCTGCCCGGCACCCTCCCCGGCGGTGCGACTCTGAACTACTATTTCGATGGCTACTACGAGTACAACTTCAACGACCCAACCGGACGCGTCAACGACCTCCGCGCTTACGATGTCCTGAGCAACACCTTCAGCATCAATCAGGCCGGCTTCATCTTCGACCTCGAGCCCGATCTCTCCTCCCATCGCCGCTGGGGCTTCCGCACCGACCTCCAGTTTGGCCAGGCAACCGAGACCCTCCAGGGCAATCCTGCCAACGAGCCGCGACCGGAAATCTATCGCAATATCTTCCAGGCCTACGGCTCCTACATCGTGCCCATCGGTCACGGTCTCAATGTCGACTTCGGCAAATGGGCCAGTTCTCTTGGCATCGAGGGAAATTACACCAAAGACCAGATGAATTACACCCGTTCCTGGTACTTCAACTTCCTGCCTTTCTATCACGCCGGCGTACGCACGACTTATGCCGTCAACAACAAACTGGCTCTCAATTATTGGATCGACAACGGCACCAATCAGTCGGAGCCCACCAACGGTTACAAAGACGAGCTTTTCGGCTACGTCCTGACGCCGGCAAAGAGCCTGAACTGGACGATGAACTACTACCTCGGCCAGGAAAACCCCGACACCGTTCCGGCAACGAATTGCACGGTCCCCGTCCAGCCCGGCCTCTGCGAAGCGCCCATCGCGCCCGCTCCCAACGGCAAGACCGATATCTTCGACAGCTACGCCACCTGGAACGCCACGCCGAAACTGACCCTCGCCGGCGAGGGCGACTACTTTATCCAGCGCAAATGGGCCAACGCGGCCCCCGGCGAGTCTTCCGCGCCCTCTCACGTAGACGGCGGCGTCGCCTACATCCAGTACCAGCTCAACCCTCGGACAGCCCTCGCGGCGCGCACCGAATATCTCTCCGACACCAGCGGCCTCTTCAGCAACGCTTCGCAGGATCTGAAGGAAATCACCGGTACCTACAAGTACAGCCTGAGCGATAACTTCGATGCCTTCCTTGAGTATCGCCACGACTGGAGCAACCGCCCCTATTTCATCACGAACAACCCCGCCGCGCCTTCCGGCCATCAGGACACCGCTCTGCTCGGCCTCGTCTGGTGGTATGGCGGTAAGCAGGGCGCCTGGTAGAAAGGCAACGCATGCCCGACCTTCTCATGACTCTCTTCTCCATTGCCTTCTTCGCGATCGCGATTCTCTACATCACCGCGTGCGAGAAGCTGAGGTAAATCCATGAGCATCACGACTCTCGTCATTCTCGCCATTACCGTCTGCCTGCTCGGCTATCTTGTGGTAGCCCTGCTCTACCCGGAGAAGTTCTGACCATGACTCTCAACGGATGGTTTCAGTTTCTTGTCTACTTCGTCGTCCTGCTCGTGTGCATGCGCCCCCTCGGCATCTACATGACCGGCGTCTTCTCCGGTAAATACAGGTTTTTCGCGCCGCTGGAGAACGCGATCTACCGCATCTCCGGCATTCATTGCGACGAAGAGATGGACTGGCGCCAGTACACCGCCGCCATGCTCCTCTTCAGCTTCGTTTCCCTCCTGCTGACTTACGCGATCGAGCGCCTGCAGGCTTTCCTGCCCTGGAATCCGCAGCATCTGCCCGGCGTCAGCGCGCTGCTCGCATGGAACACCGCTGCCTCCTTTACCACCAACACGAACTGGCAGGCGTATACCCCCGAGACCACGATGAGTTACTTCACCCAGATGGCCGGTCTCGCCTATCACAACTTTTTCAGCGCCGCCGTCGGCATCGCCGTCGCCATCGCGCTCGTGCGCGGTATCTCACGCCGCGAATCGAAGACCATCGGTAACTTCTGGGTTGATACCACCCGCGCCTGTCTCTACGTCCTGCTGCCCATTTGCATCCTCTACGCGCTCTCTCTCGTCAGCCAGGGCGTCATCCAGAACCTTCACCCGTACACCGTTGCCCACACCCTCGAGCATCAAACCCAGACCATCGCCCAGGGGCCCGTAGCGTCTCAGGAAGCCATCAAGATGCTGGGCACCAATGGCGGCGGTTTCTTCAACGCCAACAGCTCCCACCCCTTTGAGAACCCCACGCCTTTTACCAATTTCCTCGAGATGTTCTCCATCTTCTTCATCGGCGCGGCTCTCACGGTCACCCTCGGCCGCATGACAGGGTCCCCCGGTCATGGCTGGGCCGTCTTCGCCTGCATGTCCATCCTCTTTGCGGCCGGCTTCACCGTCGCCTACTGGGCCGAGTCGCATCCCAACCCCACCCTGCACCCTGTCGCCCAGCACGCCGGCTATCTTCAGGCGGGCGGCAACATGGAAGGGAAGGAAACCCGCTTCGGCATCGCTGACTCGGCGCTCTTCGCCACCATTACCACCGACGCCAGCTGCGGCGCCATCAATTCCTGGCACGACTCCTTTACGCCCCTCGGCGGCATGATCCCGCTGCTCAATATCGAACTGGGCGAGATCATCTTCGGGGGCGTGGGCTCGGGCCTCTACGGCATGATCGTCTTCGTCGTCCTCTCCGTTTTCATCGCCGGCCTCATGGTCGGCCGAACTCCCGAGTATCTGGGCAAGAAGATAGAAGCCTACGACGTTAAGATGTCGATGCTCTATGTCCTCATCTTTCCGGTGCTGATCCTGACGCTAAGTGCCGTCTCCGTCCTCTATCCCGCCGGCCTCGCCGGAATCACCAATCCCGGCCCGCACGGACTGAGCCAGATTCTCTACGCCTATTCCTCCGCCGCCGGCAATAACGGCTCGGCCTTCGCCGGACTCAATGCCAACACCACCTGGTACAACACCACCCTCGGCTTCACCATGCTCGCCGGCCGTTTCCTCATGATGATCCCCATGCTCGCGCTGGCCGGCAATCTGGCCCACAAGAAGAGCATTCCCCCTTCGCCCGGAACCTTCCCCGTGAATACCGCGCTCTTCACCGTCCTGCTCACCGGCGTCATCCTCATCGTCGGCGCCCTGACCTTCTTCCCGGCTCTCAGCCTCGGACCCATCCTCGAGCACCTGCTCCTCCAGCACGGAACCCTGTTTTCCTAACTTCGGATAACTCAAATGGCTAAGAAACAAAACCTCTGGAACTCCGAAATCCTTCGTCAGGCAATCGTCGATTCCTTCCGCAAGCTCGACCCGCGCGTCATGATGAAGAACCCCGTCATGTTCGTGGTCGAAGTGGGCAGCGCCGTCACCAGCGCGCTGCTGGTGGAAGAAGCCATCCATCACCTCCCTATCCGCTTCGATCTCCAGATCACCCTCTGGCTGTGGTTCACCGTGCTCTTCGCCAACTTCGCCGAAGCCATCGCCGAAGGCCGCGGCAAAGCCCAGGCCGACACCCTGCGCAAAGCCAAGGGCGAGACCATGGCGTATCGCTTCCGCCCCGATGGTTCTCTCGAAGCCGTCTCCAGCTCGCAGCTGCGCGCCGGCGACGTCATCAAGGTCGATGCCGGCCAGTACATCGCCGGCGACGGCGAAGTCATCGAAGGCGTCGCCTCCGTCGACGAGTCCGCCATCACCGGCGAATCCGCGCCCGTCATCCGCGAGGCCGGCGGCGATCGCTCCGCTGTCACCGGCGGCACGCGCGTCCTCTCCGACTGGATCAAAATCCGCATCACCTCCAACCCCGGCGAAACCTTCCTCGACCGCATGATCGCCCTGGTCGAAGGCGCCACCCGCCAGAAGACCCCCAACGAGATCGCGCTCAGCATCCTCCTCGCCGGCCTCACCGTCATCTTCCTGCTCGCCGTCGCCACGCTCCAGCCCTACGCCATCTACTCGCATGCCCCGCAGACCATCTTCGTCCTGGTTTCGCTGCTCGTCTGCCTCATCCCCACCACCATCGGCGCGCTGCTCTCGGCCATCGGCATCGCCGGCATGGATCGCCTCGTCCAGTACAACGTCCTGGCCATGTCCGGCCGCGCCGTCGAAGCCGCCGGCGACGTCAACACGCTGCTCCTCGACAAGACCGGCACCATCACCCTCGGCAATCGCCAGGCCACCGAGTTCTTCCCTGCTCCCGGCATCAGCACCGAACGCCTCGCCGACGTCGCCCAGCTCGCCTCGCTCTCCGACGAAACCCCCGAAGGCCGCTCCATCGTCGTGCTCGCCAAGGAGAAGTACAACCTCCGCGGCCGCGACATCAGCGGCATGCACGCGGAGTTCGTTCCCTTCAGCGCGCAAACCCGCATGTCCGGCGTCGACCTGCCCGGCAGCAAGATCCGCAAGGGCTCCGCCGACGCTATCGCCCGCTGGCTGGAGTCGCAGGGTTCCAGCCTCAACCGCCAGGTCAGCGACCGCGTTGAAGAAATCGCGCGCCAGGGCGGCACGCCTCTGGTCGTCTCCGAGAACGCCACCGCCCTCGGCGTCGTCTACCTCAAGGACATCGTTAAAGGCGGCCTCAAGGATCGCCTCTCCCGCCTGCGCGCCATGGGCATCCGCAGCATCATGATCACCGGCGACAACCCCCTCACCGCCGCAGTCATCGCCCGTGAGGCCGGCGTCGACGACTTCCTCGCCGAGGCCAAGCCCAAAGACAAAATGGACCTCATCAAGCGCGAGCAGGGCAAAGGCAAGCTGGTCGCCATGACCGGCGACGGCACCAACGACGCCCCCGCGCTCGCCCAGGCCGACGTCGGCGTCGCCATGAACACCGGCACTCAGGCCGCCAAGGAAGCCGGCAACATGGTCGACCTCGACTCCAACCCCACCAAGCTCATCGAAATCGTCGAGATCGGCAAACAGCTGCTCATGACCCGCGGCGCGCTCACCACCTTCTCCATCGCCAACGACGTCGCCAAGTACTTCGCCATCATCCCCGCCATGTTCGCCGGCGTCTTTCCCGTGCTCAGCGCGCTCAACATCATGCGCCTCGGCACGCCCCACTCCGCCATCCTGTCCGCAGTCATCTTCAACGCCATCATCATCATCGCGCTCATCCCGCTGGCGCTCAAAGGCGTCAAGTACGAGCCCATGTCCGCGCAGGCCCTGCTGCGGCGCAACCTCATCCTCTACGGCATCGGCGGCATCATCGTGCCCTTCATCGGCATCAAGCTCATCGACATGGCCATCATCGGCCTGCACCTGGCCTGAGCGGCAAGGAGACCCACCCATGGCAACCACGTCCTACACCCACGAAGATCGCCTCATCAGTCCGGCGGCCGAGCCGCATCGCGGCCCGAGCCTGCGCGCCAGCTTCGTCGTCGCCGTCCGCTACACCCTGGTGACCACCGTCCTGCTCGGCATCGTTTATCCGCTCGTCATCACCGGCATCGCGCAGCTCACCATGCGCCACAAGGCCGACGGCCAGCTCATCGTGCGCGACGGCCAGGTCATCGGCTCGGCCATCATCGGCCAGGGCTTCACCAGCCCGCGCTACTTCCACTCGCGTCCCTCGGCCGCGGGTAACGGATACGACGCGGCCAACTCCGGCGGCTCCAATCTCGCGCAGTCCAACAAGGCCCTGGTCACGCGCGTTGACGCGGACGTTGCCCACTGGCAGAAGCTGATCCCCGGCGAGCCGGTCCCCATCGGACTCGTCACCACATCGGCCTCCGGTCTCGACCCGGACATCTCTCCGGCCGGCGCGCTCTACCAGGTTCC
>DATJNE010000158.1:0-55027 GCA_035508305.1 Acidobacteriaceae bacterium
GATGCGGAGTCCTCTTCGACGGTATCTCCTTCGCCGGGCGCGAGGAAGAGGTTCTCCTCGAGGCCATGCTGGCGGGTGTAGAGATCGTAATAGCGGCCGCCGAGGGCGTACAAACTGGCGTGGGTGCCACGCTCGACGATGAGGCCGCCTTCGACGACGAGAATCTGTTCGGCGCGGCGGATGGTGGAGAGGCGGTGGGCGATGACGAAGGTGGTGCGGCCCTGCATTAAGTAACTGAGGCCGTGCTGAATCATGGCTTCGGACTCGGAATCGAGGGACGAGGTGGCTTCGTCGAGGATGAGGATGCGCGGGCTGGCGAGGATGGCGCGGGCGATAGACAGGCGCTGGCGCTGGCCGCCGGAGAGCTTGACACCGCGCTCGCCGACGACGGTGTCGTAGCCGTCGGGGAAACGCTCGGCGAATTCATCAACACGGGCGATGCGGCAGGCGGAGAGGAAACTTTCTTCGGTTGCGTCGGGGTGGGAAAACATCACGTTCTCGCGGATGGTGCCGTCGAAGAGGAACGATTCCTGGAGGACGACGCCGAGCTGGCTGCGGTAGCTGTCCAGACGGACGGTGGAGAGGTCGACACCGTCGACCAGGACCTGGCCGGAATCGGGGTTGTGGAAGGCACAAACCAGGCTGATGATGGTGGACTTGCCGGAGCCGGAGGAGCCAACGAGAGCGGTGACGGTTCCGGGCTGGGCATCGAAGGAGATGCCGTGCAGGACGGGCTTATCTTTTTCGTAGGCGAAGCGGACATCGTTGAAGCGCACCTCGCCGACGATCTCATCAAGAGTGCGGACGCGGGCGGCATCGGCAAACTCATCCTTCTCGGCGAGGATTTCCATGGTGCGGTCGAGGCCGGCGACGGCTTCGGTGAGCTGGGTGCCGATGTTCACGATCTGGAAGATGGGGGCGATCATGTAGGCAAGCAGCATGGTGTACTGGAAGTAGCCGCCGGTGGTCATGCGGTGCCCGAGCACCTGGTGGCCGCCGATGAGCATGACGAGTCCGCCGACGACGCCGAGGACGGTGGTAGCCGCGAGGCTGAGCAGGCTGGTCGCGGTGAGCGACTTCATAACGTTATCGAGCAGGCGCAGGACGCCGACCGAGAAGACGGCGGCTTCGCGCTTCTCGGCGTGATAGCCCTTGACGACTCTGACGCCGCCGAGGCTTTCGGTGAGACGGCCGGTGACTTCGCCGGTAATTTTGGCGCGTTCGCGGAAGATGGGCCGGATGGTTTTGAAAGCTTTCTGCAGGACGATGACAAAGGCGCCGACGACACCGAAGACGATGAGGGTCATGCGGGCGTTGGTGATGACGAGGTAGACGAAGACCATGCTCGCGGTCAGCATGCCGCCGACGAACTCGACCAGGCCCGTGCCAATGAGATTGCGCACGCCTTCGACGTCGTTCATGATGCGCGAAACAAGGAGGCCGGTGCGATTGGCGTCGTAGAAGCTGACGGAAAGGCGGCCGACGTGCTGCTGGACCTGCTGGCGCAGCTCAGTGATCATGCGCTGCGCGGCTTTGGAGAGCAGCTGGGTAAGGGAGAACGAGGTGACGGCCTGAATGGCCGTGGTGGTAAAGACGATGGCCACCAGCGGCATGAGCAGCTTCGCGTTGCCGTGGACTCCGAGGACCTTATCGATGAGGAACTTGGTGGAGAAGGGCAGAACCAGGCCGGAGACCCGGTTGACGATCATCAGGAGGAAGCCGAAAGCCAGGAGCCAGCGGCGGGGGCGGATGAGCTTCCAGATTTCGGGCGTGACCTTTTTGAGGTCAGGTTTTTTCTTTGGCGGGTCGGTGCCGGCGCGCGCGCGGGCGCTGCGGCTTCCACTCCGCTCCGCACTCATTGACGGCATTGACCCTACGCGCATTGTGTGCTCGCTGCTGATGCTACGCTCCTGCTGCCGGACTGTTTGGCGCAGGGCGCGGGAGAACCGGTCAACTGGCTAGCTGGGTCGGCTCCTGACCGGTGCCTTCGGCCGGGGTTCTCCTAGCCTTGATGAACGAGCGGACGCAAAGGAGCACATAAATCAGCATCATGGCAGAGAAGACGGCCTTATCCTCGACGGCGATGGGCCGGGCCATAGCGTGGCCCAACTCCATGCGGATGAAGTCCCAGATGCTGAGGACGGTGAAGAGGAACCCGATGACGGCGAGCGTGACGGAGATGTGCATGACGGTCATGCGCTTTTTCTGGCTGCCTCGCCGCGCGAGAAACCCGAAGATGGCAAACAGAATGCCGAAGTACATCGGGATGAGTGCGGTCGGCGCCTTCCAGCCGGTTCCGACGTAGCCGACGACACCCAGTACGATCAGCAACAAGCCAAACAACAGCGTTACCTTCGCCATGCGGCCTCCAGTTCCACCAGTCTACTGGAGAGACTCGACGTCAGGTCACCGCAGTACCAGCGACGCCAACTAGCGCTGGATTCTGGCCGATCCGCCCTGGGCCAAGGCTTTGACCTGCTCGAGGGTAGCCATGGTGGTGTCGCCAGGGAAGGTGGTGAGCAGGGCGCCATGGGCCCATCCGAGGCGGACGGCTTGTTCGGGATCGGCGCCGGTGAGGAGGCCGTAGAAGAAGCCTGCGGCGAATCCGTCGCCGCCACCCACCCGATCGTAGACGTCGAGCTCGGCAGTGGGAGCGGTGTAGGTTTGGCCGTCGACCCAGGCGACGGCGCTCCAGCTATGGCGGTTGGTGGAGTGCACTTCGCGCAGCGTGGTGGCAACGGCTTTGACCTGAGGATGCTTGTTCACGACTTTGTCGATCATGGTGAAGAAGGCGGCGGGATCGAGCTTCGATTTGGCCTTGCCCTCGACCTTTGGACCCTCCATGCCGAGGCCTTTCTGCATGTCCTCTTCGTTGCCGACAAGGACGTCGACGTGTTCGACGATGCGCGCGATGACTTCGACGGCGCGGTCGGCTCCGCCGCCGATCTTCCAGAGTTTTTCGCGGAAGTTGAGATCGAAAGAGGTGACGGCGCCGGCCTGCTTCGCAGCCTTCATCATCTCGACGACGAGCGGGCCGGTGGTCGGCGAGAGGGCGGCGAAGATGCCGCCGCTGTGCACCCAGCGGACGCCGCCGGCGAAGATGGTTTTCCAGTCGAAGTCGCCGGGTTTGAGCTGCGCACCTGCCTCGTTACAGCGGTTGTAGAAGACGACGGGTGCGCGCACTCCGAATCCGCGATCACTGTAGACGGTGGCCATGTTGGGCCCGGTGACGCCGTCGTGCAGGAAGCGGCGGTAGAAGGGGCGGACGCCCATGGCGCGGACGCGCTCGGCGATGAGATCGCCGATGGGGTAGTCGACCATGGCGGAGGCGATGCCGGTTTTCATGGCGAAGCAGTCGGCAAGGTTGGCGGCAACGTTAAACTCGCCGCCGCTGACGTGGATGGCGCATTCGGTGGCTTTGCGAAAGGGAATGATGCCGGGATCGAGGCGGTGGACGAGCGCCCCCAGGGAGAGAAAGTCCAGGTCTGCGTCGTTGCGGATGCTGAGTGTGCTCATGGAATCACCTCGCGCAGTGGTCAGACCACTCGTTTGCAGCCATCATACCTGAAGCAAAAGCCGGGTTCGGATCATGCGCCGGCCAACTTCCGAACGTCCTGCATGAGCTGCGCGGGGGTCCAGTCGTTGCCGGGATACCACTTGTAGAGTTTGCCGTCGGGCGCAATGACGACAGTGGAGAGGGAGTGTGCGATGGTGCCGTCTTTCTCCGGAGTCGCGCCGACGTCGAAGAACTGGAGCACCTTCGGGAGTTCTGTTTCAGAGGGAGCGGCGAAATCCCAGTGGGCGAAGGTTTCCTTCGTGTACCGGCCCGTGTAGGCCTCGCCGTAGCTGCGCAACACGGGGGGCGTGTCGTATTTCGGATCGAAGCTGACACTGAGCAGGTGGGTTTTGGCAGATAGCTTTGGGTTCTGCTGCAGCTGTTGGTCGATGTCGGCAAAATTGTGGCTCATGCGGACGCAGAAATTGGGCAGCGGACAGCGCGTGTAGATGAAGGTGACGAGCAGGACCTTGCCGTGCCACTGAGCGAGACGCACGGTGCGGCCGCTTTGATTGCGAAATGCAAAATCGGGCACCGCTTCGCCGGGCTGCAGATTGTTGTAGGTCACGGCGGGCTTGTAGTCGGGCTTCGCCTGGGCGATCACATCGATCTGGTCAAGCACGTCGGCGTCTGCGGTGACGGTGAGGGTTGCGGTGATGGTATCGCCAGGATGCAGTTCTGTTGCCACGTTGGGTTGGGCCAGGGTATAGGGCATCGTCATGGCTTCCATGTAGCCGGGGATGGCGTCCGTGTCGACGGTGACAGAGCCGGTCTTTGGATCGCTGGCGACGACGATGCCGCGGATCTGATATTTCTTCGCGGCGGCCTGCTGCTGCGAAGGCGAGGCCGGGGCGTTGCCTTTGAATCCGGCGCGGCAACCCGCTAAAAACACAAACACCGCCAGGACAGAAGCGGTGGAAATATGTGCACGAAGATGCTTCACCCGCCAGTTTACACTTGAGGTTCGACGATTCCCCCTCCATGCCACTGGCCCGCAAAATTGCCGACTCGCTCCGGCGCGGCGCCACGGTCGTCGCCGCCAGCGCCCGCAGCGCACGGGCTCTGCATCTGCGATTTGGCGAAGAGCAGCGGGCACGAGGCCACACCATCTGGCCGACTCCGTCGATCCTCGACTGGGATTCGTGGCTGCGCGGCCTGTGGCGCGATCACGCGTTCGCCGCTTCGGAGGCGCCCACGCTTCTGACGCCGCTTCAGGAGCGGGTTCTCTGGAAGCGCGCGCAGCGCGGGGATGCGGCTTTGGTGGTTTCCGCAGACTCGATGGCGACGCTGGCGATGGAAGCGTGGTCGCTGTTGTCGGCTTACAACGCGCATGCGGCCCGGCGTGCGGCGTGGGAGCAGACCGACGCCGAACGTTTCCGGCAGTGGGCAGCGGAATTCGATCGCACCTGCGCGCGCAACCGGTGGCTGAGCGCCAGCCAGCTGGAGTCGGCTCTGCGGCCGCACCTCGCGGATCCGGCACACATTCCGCTTCCCGGCGAAATACTGCTGGCCGGCTTCGATCGTGTGACGCCGGCGCAGAGCGAAATTCTCGATGCGCTTCGATCACGGGGCGTTGCGGTTTCAACCTTCGCCCCGGAGCCGGACTTTGCTCCGGCTCAGGCGCTGCGCAGGTGGGTGGCCGGTGAGGACCAGCGGGGCGAAATCGAAGCCTGCGCCACGTGGGCACGCGACATGCTTGCTGAGAATCCCGCTGCCTGCATCGGCATCGTCGTCCCGGCTGTTGCGGCAGCGCGCGGCGTGATCGACCGCGCCTTCCGGCGCATTCTTGTTCCGGCGACGGAAGACATTCGTCAACTCTCGGCGCGGCTGCCCTGGGAGTTCTCGCTGGGGCTGCCGCTCGACGAGATTCCGGTGGTTCGCGCGGCGCTGCTGCTGCTGCGCTGGACGGCGGGAGCGCTTTCAGAAGAGCAGGTGTCCTGGCTGATGCTCTCGGGCTTCGTTGCCAACACAGTTACGAATCGTCGCGCAGTGGCCCATCATGACGCACGCCTGCGCCGCTACGCTGTGCTGGCGACGGAGCGCACTCTGGCCAGCTACCGCGACTCGCTGGCCGGGGCGCCGTCGCTGCACGACCTGCGTTTCCGCCTGAACGCTTTACAGCGTGCTGTGGACTCGAGCCGGCTGACGACAACGGATCGCCAGCCTTCGGCGCTGGCGGGCCTTGTCTCGCGGCTGCTGGACCAGGCCGCGTGGCCCGGGCAGCAGGCGGCGGACTCGGTGCAGTTCCAGGCGCTCGAGCGTTGGCAACGTTTGCTCGATGAACTGGCTTTGCTTGACTTCGACGGCTCGCGATACTCATGGACGGATTTTCTCGCCCTGCTGGAGCGCGAGGCGCGGGAAACGATCTTCGCGCCCCAGTCGCAGGACGCGCCGGTGCAGATCATGGGCCCGTTCGAGTCGTCGGGACAGCAGTTCGATGCGATTTGGTTCCTGGGCGGCGACGACACCGCGTGGCCGCGACGCGGGCGCCTGCACCCGCTGCTTCCGGCATCGGTGCAGCGCCAGTTCCGGATGCCGCACTACGCGCCGGGAGACGACTGGGAACTGGCGCGGGTGGTGACGAGGCGGCTGGTGGACTCGGCCCCGCGGATCGTGTTCAGCAACGGCGAGCGAGACAAGGATGCGGAACTTCGGCCGTCGCCTCTGATTGCCGCTCTGTTCCCGGCACAATCGGAACCGGAGCGCGCGTCGACGGAGCGAAGTGCGGTCGCAACACCCGAATTCGAGACCGTGCGCGACGACTGCGGAGCGCAGCGCTGGCCGCAGGAGCAGAACGCCGGAGGGGCGGACGTGCTGCGGCGCCAGGCTGCGTGTCCTTTCCAGGCCTTCGCTGCGAAACGTCTGCGCGCAGAGCCGCTGAATGAGTGCGACTGGGGCATCAGCCCGATGGAAAAAGGAAAGCTGCTGCACGACGTGATGCAGCGGCTGTTCTCTTCGACGGAGCCATTCCCGCTCCGGAACCGCGACGATCTTGTCACAGCGATAGATACACATCAGCTGGACTCGATTCTGGAAACGCACGTCGACGGCGCGATCGACGCGCAGTTTGGCGCGGCGCCGGCCGACGCGTGGCTGCGAGCATGCCTCGCCGCAGAAAAGCGGCGGTTGCTGATCCGCGTCGGCGACTGGCTGGCGCTGGAGGCAAAGCGGCAGCCGTTCATTGTGGAGGCCTGCGAGAAGCGACTGCAGGACGTGCACGTGGGGCAGCTGAAACTGAATCTGCGCGCGGACCGGATCGATGTGCTTCCGGACGGCAGCCGTCTGCTGCTGGACTACAAGACAGGCAACGTCTCGACGGCCGGCTGGGAGGGCGATCGGCCGGACGACCCGCAGCTTCCGCTGTATGCCGCTTACGGGAATGTCGAGGATGTGAGCGGCATTCTTTTCGCGCGCATACGCTCGGGCAGGATCGAATTCGACGGACGCGTGCGCGACGCACAGGCACTGCTCGACGCGACCATCAAGACGAAGAAGACGCTGGTGACGCGCCCGTACTCGGACGCTATGCGCGACGACTGGGCGCGCGTTCTTGAAGGTCTGGCCGGCGAGTTTCTCCGTGGCGAAGCTGTTGTGCGGCCGCGCGACAACAAAGTTTGCAAGCAGTGCGATTTCGGCTCTCTGTGCCGGGTGGCCGAGTCTTCGTTTGCCCCGGCTGCACTGGACGAGGACGAGGAGGACGAGGCGGGTGCCTGAAGCCATGACTGCTCCCGCCGACGCCGCAGCACGTGAAGCCGCCCTCGACATCCGGCACTCGGTGATCGTCGAGGCTCCCGCGGGTTCGGGCAAGACGGACCTGCTGACACGCCGCTATCTGCGGCTGCTGGCCGCGGTCGACGAGCCGGAGGAAATTCTGGCGATCACCTTTACGCGCGCGGCCACAGCGGAAATGCGCTCGCGCATCCTGCGGGATCTGGAGGCGGCAGCGGGGCGCCGCGTCCCTGACGAGGGAGAGTCCGAGCGCATCGCGCTGGCCCGCGAAGCGATCGCTCATGCGGAGCGCCGCGGCTGGAACCTGTTCGAGCACCCACAACGGCTGGCCATTGAAACCATCGACTCGCTGTGCCTGCGCATTGCGCACGATCGACCGCTGCTGGCGCGGCTGGGCGGACACTTCGAGCCGATCGAGGAGGCCGATGCCCTTTACGGACTCGCCGCGCGCGGCACGCTGGAGCGACTGGGCGGATCCGATGCGGCGCTGGATCGAGCGCTTGCGCAGCTTCTGGATCTGCGCGACAACCGGCTGGCGGACTGCGCGTCTCTGATCGCGGAGATGCTGAAGGTTCGCGATCAGTGGGTGAACGCGTTTCCTCTTCTCGAGAGGATGGGCGAGGCAGACTGGGAGCGGCTGCGAACGACGCTCGAAGAGCCTTTTCGGCGCGAGGGGCGCCGGGTGGTGGAGCAGGCCCATCATTTGCTGACGGACGAGGCTGCGATCGAAGCGGAACTGCTGGATTTGGCCGGCTACGCCGCGAGCAACGGGAACGAGCAGGCGCGGCTAGTGGCGGGGGGAGGGGCATTATCGCCGGAGATGGCGATGGAGCACTGGCAGGCGGTTTGCGATTTTCTGCTTACCAGCAAGCGCTGGCGCAAAGCTTTCACAGCCCGCCAGGGCTTCCCTCCCACAGGGCGCGAAGCGAAGGAACGCAAGCAGGCGATGGAGGCATTGCTGCAGCGGCTGCAGCAGACACCGCGTCTGCTCGAGTGTCTGTGTGCGATTGAAGATTTGCCACCCGGCGGCTACAGCGAAGCGCAGTGGACGACGCTGCGCAACGTGTTCACGGTGCTGCGGCAGGCCGTCGCCGAACTGCGGGTGGTTTTTGCGGAACACAACCAGGTGGATTTCACGGAGCTGTCGCTGGCGGCCATTGAAGTGCTGCGGCATTCTCCTGAGCGTGTACTCGACATCGCCGGAAACATCCGGCATCTGCTGATCGATGAGTTCCAGGACACGTCGCGCCGTCAGCACGATCTGGTGTCGCGGCTGCTTGCCGCGTGGGATCCGGGAGAAGGCCGCACGGTGTTCCTGGTCGGCGATCCGATGCAATCGATCTATATGTTTCGCCAGGCGGAGGTTGAGCTGTTTTCCCAGGTGCGCGATCACGGCATCGACACCGGGGCGGGGCATCTGCGCTGCCATCCGGTACAGCTCACCGTCAACTTCCGCGCGCACGCGGGACTCACGGAGCCGCTCAATCATGTTTTCGATCTGGTTTGCGCGGCGGACGCACCACCGGGCTCGGCTTCGGTGCGGTTTGCGCGCGCCAGTTCCGCCAACGCGGCGGAGAGCGGCGGGACGGGCCTCTACATTCACCCGCAAATCACCGGCAGCGGGCCTGCGCTGGAGGAGACAGCGCAGCAACGGGAGGCCGAGGCAGTCCTGGACATCCTTGAGCATCATTTGCCGCGGATCGAGCAGGCGGCCGCGTCGGGCGGGGAATATCGCGTGGCCGTGCTGGTACGGGCTCGCACGCATCTGGAGCGGATTGTTCCACTCCTGCGCGAGCGCCGCGTCCCGTTCCGCGCGGTGGAAATCGAACACCTGTCGGAGCGGCAAGAGCTGCTCGATCTGCGCTCGCTGACCCGGGCGCTCCTGCATCCCATGGATCGCATCGCGTGGCTCTCGGTGCTGCGCGCGCCATGGTGCGGCCTGACGCTGGCGGATCTGCACGGGCTGACGGGTTGCGACGATCCGGCATTCCGAAACATCTCGATTCTCGAATTGATTGAGGTGCGAGGGCATCTGTTGTCGAACGGCGGGCGGCAACGGCTCGCGCGCACGACGGAGATCATGAATCGCGCCATCGAGATGCGCTGGCGGCAGTCGGAATCGCCCTCGTTCGCTTCGTGGATCGAGCGCACCTGGCGCACGCTTGGGGGACCGGCATGCGTGGATGCGACCGGCTACGAAAACGCTCAGGCTTTTTTCTCTCTGCTCGACGGCGTGGCACCCGACGGCCTGGCCGCCGGCACGGCCGGATTCGAGAGCGATTTCAACCGCCTGTTCGCGCAGCCGGATCCCGCTGTCGGCGAGCGCGCCGGCATCCAGCTGATGACGATTCACAAGGCAAAAGGCCTGGGATTCGACGTGGTCATCGTCCCGGGGCTCGACCGGCGGTCCTCGGGCGATCCGAATCCGCTGATCTGCTCGCTGGAGCGCATGAATCCGTGGACGGGAGAAAACGAATTCCTGGTCGCGCCGATTGGGGTGCACGGAGACGACACCGAGCCGCTCTATCGATGGGTGCGCAAACAGCGGCAGGTCCGGTTCGACGAGGAACGCAAGCGGTTACTCTACGTGGCCTGCACACGGGCGCGGGGCGAGCTGCATCTGCTGGGGACGGCGGTCGCGTCGCCAGCGGGTATTCGCGCGCAAAACTCCGACAGCCTGCTCGCGACGGCGTGGCCGGCGCTGCGCACGAGGTTTGAAGACGCACAGCGTGAGGCGCAGGCCGCACCGCCGGCAGAGGTGATCGCCTTTCCGGTTCCGGGCGAGGTGGGCGAGCTGGCCGCGGGGGCCGATCCGCCAGCCGGCGTGACGCTGCGGCGCCTGGCCCTGAGCGCCGAGACGGTTGCGGATGCGAGAAATGTAACGGTCACGGCATCGTTTTCTCCCGGCGAAGCTCACGCCGGGGAATTCCAGCGCCGCGAAGGCTCGCGCGAGTCGCGGCTGACTGGATCGGTGGTTCATGAACTGCTGGAGCGGCTCGGTGCGGGGCTTGCCGCGACAGAACCGGCACAACTGCGCCAGCGGATCGGATCCCTGCTGCGGGCCGCAGCGCTTACCGGCGACTCTCTGCGATCTGTCACCGAGACGGTGACGCATATGCTGCTGGGGTGCGCCGCCGACCCGGTGTGCCGCTGGATTCTGGCGTCGCACCCGGAAGCGCAGTCGGAAGTGTCGTGGACGGGGGTCGTTGCCGGCGCTGACCCGGCCCAGAGCGGCGCGCGCCTGCGGACGCTGCGCGCCGACCGCGTTTTCCGTGCGGGAGCCGAGCCGCTGGATTCCACGACCTCCGAGTTTCTCTGGGTGATCGACTACAAGACCGCGGACATTGCACCGGGCGCACTCCTGCTGGCGTCCGAGCGCGCGCTTTATGCGCCGCAGCTTCTCACCTATGCGACGGCGCTGCGCGCCTTGCATGGTGCGGCGACAAAACTTCGGGTCGGCCTCTATTACGCGGCGATGGCAACGCTGGACTGGTGGGATCCGGACGGCGCCTGAACGTGGCTGCCCGGCTGGGCTATTGGGAGTTGCCGGCGGTGTGTCTCTGGCTGTTGCCGACGGCGGCGCCTACGTTATGGCGGACGTCGGCACCGCGCACCCAGAAAATCACATCCTCCGCGATGTTCGTCGCGTGATCGGCAACGCGCTCGAGGGCTCGCGAAATCATGAGCGCGTTCAGCGCCTGGGGCGCCACGCCGGGATCGCTCTTCATCAGATTCAGCAGGGTGTAGTGGGCTGCGCCGTTGAGCTTATCCACGCTGTCGTCCATAGAAAGCACGGCCTGGGCCATGTCGGCATCGGCTTCGATGAAGGCCTGCAAGGCTTTGCGGACCATGCCGCTGGCGAGGTTGGCGGTGCGGGGAATGTCGATGGGCATTTCCGCGACAGGAAAGGCCTGCAGGTCGCGCACCCGGTCGCTGATCGTGCGCGCCGAGTCGCCTACGCGTTCGAGGTCGGCGTTGATCTTGATGACGGCGAGGATGAAACGCAGGTCGATGGCCATGGGTTGTTCCATGGCAAGCAGGTCGAGCGCCATCTGGTCGATCTCGCGCTCCATGCGGTTAATGGCCATCTCGCCGCGGTCGACGAGATCGCAAATGGAAAGATCGCGGACGCGGTAGGCCTCGACAGCCCGCTGGATGGACTGCTCGGCCATGCCGGCCATGACCAGCAGCTTCTCTTTCAGGTCGTCGAGGTTTTGCTGAAAGCGGATGCGCGCCATTATCCGAACCTGCCCGTGATGTAATCTTCGGTCCGCTTGTCTCCCGGGTTGGTGAAGATTTTGTGGGTGGAATCGAATTCGACAAGCTTTCCGTTGAGGAAGAATCCGGTTCGTTCCGCGACGCGCGCGGCCTGCTGCATGTTGTGGGTCACGATGACGATCGTGTACTGCGTCTTCAGCTGAAAGATCAGATCTTCGATCTTGGCGGTGGAGACGGGATCGAGCGCCGAGGCCGGCTCGTCCATGAGCAGCACTTCGGGATCGACGGCCAGAGCGCGGGCGATGCACAGGCGCTGCTGCTGACCACCGGAGAGGCTGGCCCCGGATTTTTTCTTCAGGTCGTTCTTCACCTCTTCCCAAAGGGCGGCGTGGCTGAGCGAACGCTCGACGACTTCGTCCAGGACGCGCCGGTTGCGGTAGCCATTGAGGCGGAGGCCGGAGGCAACGTTGTCGTAGATCGACATGGTAGGGAAGGGATTCGGACGCTGGAAGACCATGCCGATACGCCGGCGCACTTCCACAGCGGAGGTATCGCTGTAGATGTCCTGTCCGCCGATCTTGACTTCGCCGGTGACTTTGGCGATGGGGTTGGTCTCATGCATGCGGTTGAGGCAGCGGACAAAGGTGGATTTGCCGCATCCGGAGGGCCCGATGAGCGCGGTGGCTTCATTGGCGGGGATGTGCAGGGTGATGTCCTGCAGAGTGTGGTTGGCCCCGTACCACGCGTTCAGGCTGTTGACCTCGATGCCGACGCCCATTTGTTAATTCGCCCCTTTCAGCACACCGCGCGTGGTAACAAAGCGTACCAGCGCAACGGAAACCACGATAAGCACGATGAGCACCAGGGACCCCGCCCATGCCAGGCGATGCCAGTCGTCGTAAGGCCCCAGCGCGTAGACGTAAATCTGCAGCGGCAGCGCTTCAATCGGCTGGTTCAGGGCCGTACTGATGAACGGATTACCGAACGCGGTGAACAGCAGGGGCGCGGTCTCGCCGGCGATGCGGGCGAAGGCCAGCATGCAACCGGTAATGACGCCGGGCATGGCGGTGCGCAGAGCAATCGACAGGACGGAACGCCAGTTGGGCACGCCGAGTCCCAGAGCCGCCTCGCGAATGGAGTGAGGCACCATGAGCATCATCTCTTCGGTGGTGCGCGCCACGGTTGGAATCATCATGATGCCCAGCACGACGCCGCCGGCAAATGCCGAAAAGGTTTTGGTGGGAGCGACGATCAATCCGTAGACAGCGATGCCCATCACGATGGAGGGGACACCATTGAGGACGTCGGCAGTGAAGCGGACGACGTTGGAGAGCTTCGTGCCGCGGCCGAATTCGGACAAATAGATGCCGCCGGCGATCCCGACGGGGACGCCCATGAGACTGGCGAGGGCAAGAACGACTACGGAACCGATAATCGCGTTGACCATGCCGCCGCCGGATTCACCGGGCGGCACCGGCAGCTTGAGGAAGAAGGCGAGGTTGAGGGAGCTGGCGCCCTTGTAGACCAAGTCGAGAAAGATGGCGACCAGCGGCGCGATGACCAGGATGGTGCTGCCCACCGCGAGCCAGGTGGCTGCGTGGTTGGTGAAGGATCGCCAGCGGCGGTTCGCGGTACTGGACCTGAGGGGATTGGCCATGGTTGCCATCTAGTTCGCCCTCGCCGGTGCGCCGCGGGTGACAGCCCAGACCAGCAGCCGTGCCAGGATGTTGACGATGATAGTGACGATAAAGAGCGCCAGGCCAATTTCGATGAGAGCGCTGCGGTAGGTGTCGTCAGCAGCTTCAGCAAACTCGTTGGCGATGACGCTGGCCATGGTGGCGGCCGGTGCGAGCAGGGACTTGGTGATGGTTGGACTGCTGCCGATGACCATCGCCACCGCCATGGTCTCGCCGAGTGCGCGCCCGAGGCCGAGGATGATCGAACCGACGATGCCGATGCGGGCGTTGCGCAGGACGCCCATGCGGATCATCTCCCAGCGGGTGGCGCCGAGCGCGAGCACGGCTTCGCGCTGCGTGTGGGGGACGGCGTTCATCACTTCGCGGGTGAGCGAGGAGATGATGGGCAGAATCATGATGGCGAGGATGACGCCTGCGGCAAACAAGCCGATGCCGAAGTCAGGCCTGACGAACAATCCGGTCCAGCCGAGGAGCGCGATGAGAACGGGATCGATGTAGCCGCGCAGCAGCGGTACCAGGACGAAGATGCCCCAGAGGCCGTAGACCACGCTGGGGATGGCGGCCAGCAATTCCGTAAGAAACGAGAGGATGCCGCGCATCGCTTTGGGGCACATCTCGGTGAGGAAGACGGCGACGCCAACGGCAAGGGGGACGGCGATGACGAGGGAGACGACGGAGGAGACGATGGTGCCGTAGATAAAGGGCAACGCGCCAAAATTGTCGTTGACGGGGTCCCAGGCGCTGCCGACGAAGAATTTATAGCCGAACCTGGCGAGGGTGATCTGGGAGTGGGACACGAGCTCGACAAAGATCAGCCCAACGATGGCAAAAATGCTGAGGGCGGACAGGAGCATCAGCCAGCGGAAGGTCGAGTCCGCGAAAGAGGAACTTCCCCGACTCTGGAGGAAACCGCGAATTCCCGAACCCGATGTGGGTGACACGGGCGCCGGCGCAAGACCGCCTTCGGGGGCGGCCGCGTCGATGGTTTTGGGGACGCGGGGTTCCTGGATGCGCAGACTCACAACTCGTTTACCCTAATCCGCATTTTTGAATGCCACGTTAAACACCATGAAAAACAAGGAAATATCGGCAGCAATTCGGCGCGCCGTAATGCCCGCGAGTAACCGCAGTGCCCCTTGGCAAGCAGCGGGACGTGCCGCCCGCTAGGCCCCGCTAAGTGAGCGGCCGGGCGCCGGGTCAGCTCCTGCCTCGGCCAGGTGTCCCTCTCAGGACCTAGGGCAGGGTTGTAACCGCCGCGCGAACCCTGGTGGCGACGTTAGCCGGCAGCGGGGCGTAGTCGAGCGTCGAGACCTGGCTTTCGCCCTGATCCAGCATCCAGTTCAGGAAGTCCTTGATCACTTTCTCCTTGGCGGCGTCGGTTGGGTGGGTTGGGATCAACAGATAGGTGAAGCTGGAAATGGGATAGGCATCCTTGCCGGGCGCATTCGTGATCGAGACACGAAAGTCCGCGGGCATGGACTTCACCGAACCGGCCGCTTCGGTGACGCCCTCGATGCTGGCCTTGACCCAGGTGCCCGCGGCGTTGCGCAGAGACCCGTAGGAGATATGGTTCTGCAGGGCATAGATCAGCTCGACGTAGCCGATGGCTCCGGGCATCTGGCGCACCAGTCCGGCGACGCCCTCGTTGCCTTTGCCGCCGATGCCTTTCGGCCACGCGACCGCGGAGTTGGAGCCGACGGAGCTTTTCCACTCCGGGCTGACCTTGGAAAGATAGTCCGTGAAGATGAAGGTGGTTCCGCTGCCATCGGAGCGATGGACGACGTAGATGTCCTGGTTCGGCAGCCTGACTCCGGGATTGTCCTTTGCGATGCGCGCATCGTTCCAGTTGCCGATCTTGCCGAGGTAGATATCGGCCAGGACGTCGGGCGAGAAGCGGAGATCTCCCACGCCCGGCACGTTATAAACCGGGACCACGGCGCCCAGCACGGTGGGAATGTGCATGAGCTTCACTTTGGACTGCGCCAGCATCCCGTCGGTCATGGGCATGTCGCTGGCACCGAAGTCCACGGTGCCTTTGGTGACCTGGGAGATGCCGCCACCGGAACCGATGGACTGATAGTTGATCTCGACGCCGGGGTGCTGCTGGGCATATTCGGCGAACCATTTGGAATAGATCGGATATGGAAAAGTCGCTCCGGCGGCCGTAATGTGTTGTGCTTGTGCTATGCATGGCGCCGCGCACACCGCCAGCGCGACGGCCAGAATCGTGCTCTTTCTCACGCGTTCCCCCTCGGAAAAACTGACAACGATTCTGGTTCCCGATTGTTAATGCCGGTTTACGCGGGAGTGAAAAGCAAAACAAAGCCCCCTGGGAAGACAGGGCCCGTCAGTTGCCGGGCAGCACGAGATATTGCTCCAGCTTGCCGTCCGGTTCGGTGTAAGTCGTGACGATCAGGGGCTTTCCGCCGTCGGGAAATTCCACCCGAAAGACGCGGAAGGTCATGCCACCGCGCAGATCCTCGGTGATCTGGCGGAGGCTCGCGGGCTGGCCGAGCGGGGCGAGACTGGACTGAAAATCGTCCAGCGCCTGCTGACTGAAATAGGCGTTGCACCAGGGCGTGAAGAGACTGCGATCGATCTTTCCGTGCTGGAAATTCTCGAAGAGATGGAGGGCCTGGGCTTCGGCTGGCCTCGGCGCCTGGGGAGGCGCGGTTGCCAGGAGCATGGGCGCGAGGCCGCGGGCAATCACGCCTGCAACGCCGGCCGCGTCCTGATTCGTGAGGACCGCGATGGCCACCTTGTCTTTGGGAAAGACGTAGTTGTCGGAGGTGAAACGCATGACCTCGCAGCGACAAGGCACAGTAAGAGGAATGTTTTCCGCATAACGGTCCCTGGAACACTGTAACCCCTCGAGTCTTTCCGCTATCGCGGACCTGGGTGGTTCAGTTATTCTGTTGGCCCCGGAGCGCTCCCGATGCGCCTGCGCATGCCGACAACGGCAGTCCTGGTCTGGTTCGCGGCCATTCCGGTTCTTTTGTGCCAGTCGAAGCCGGCTCGGTCCGCGCAGGTCGCGCAGGGGCCGAGCAGCGCCACGACCAGCAAAGGGGCGCCGGAGCACGACCCGCCCGCGGCAGCGAAGGCCGATACGAAGGAGTCCTCGGCTCCGTCGCACGTCCTGTTCTTTTACACGGCACCGCGAAGTACGGTCGAGCTTGAGGCCCACAGCGTGCCAGCGACGAGTGCAGCTCGCCTGGATAGGCTGCGCAGCGCTTTTGCCGATGCGGACTGCGGCGGCAAATTCATGCGGGAACAGGCGGTCGGGGACCGGCATGGGCCGCCGGGAACCAACCTGATCTGCACCTGGCCGGGCGATCCGAACGGGGGCACCATCGTCGTGGCCGCGCACTATGAGCATGAGGGCAAAGGCGAGGGGGCACTCGATGACTGGAGCGGGGCTGCTCTGCTGCCGTTCCTGTATGAGGCGGTGCAGGGGCAGCCGCGGGAGAACACCTTCGTTTTCCTCGAGGCGTGGAGAGGCGATGGCGTCCAAACCTGGCTGAAATCGATCAGCCACGAGGAACGCAAACAAATCCGCGCGATGATCGACCTGGACGCCCTCGGTCTCGGGGTTACGCGCTACTTCACCACCTTCAGCTTCATGGAGACCCCGCCACCGGCGGCAGAACATCTGCAGCTGGAGTTGCTCTGGGCGGCGATCGACACTGGCGCGACCAAACCGCCGCTGGAAACGAATCCGCATCATTGGCTTTCGATCGACAATACCGACCCGTTTCGCGCGCTGATCATCCCGACGATTGTGATTCACTCGGTGCCTCCAGGGTCGGAGCATCTGCCTGGCTCCGCTGGGGACGTGGCCTCGGCGATTGACGGGAACGCTTATTTCCAGAGCTACAACCTGATCTGCACGTATCTTGCTTCTCTCGACCGCATGGCGAAGCGGCTGGCGCAGAACGATCCCTTCTGGCAAATGAACCCGAACCAGGATGTTCGGCCGGAGGATGAAACACCGCAGGTGACGTTCCGCGACTTCCAGCGCGGGCACCTGATGCCGGCGCCGCCACCAGCGCACTGAGCTGGAAGGAGCACGACAGGGGTTGCACGGCGGCTGAGGCTCGGGGTGCAGCTGTCAGAAATTCCACGGCCTGCCCTCTGACGATCCGTGGCGGGGCACTCTGCGTTTGTTACCATGCCGTGCATGACAACACGGCGCGATTTCCTGTCGCTCGGTGCGCTTACCACCGCCGGCCTCACTCTTCCCGACCTGTTCGCGCAGACCGCCGACTCGGTCAAACAGCTCCAGCCTCCGGCAAAGCCGGTCATCGTCACGCGGGTCACCGGCGATAACACCATCCAGGAGGCGTACCAGATGCTCCTCGATGGCCAGGACACGCTGGACGCGGTGCATCATGTGTGCCTGGGGCGCGAGAACGACCCGAAGGATCACTCGGTGGGCTACGGCGGCCTGCCAAACGAGGAGGGCGTGGTCGAGCTGGACTCGTGCTGCATGCACGGGCCTTCGCGTTCCGCCGGATCAGTAGGCGCGGTGCGCGACATCAAGAATGTCTGTCTGGTCGCCCGCAAGGTGTACGAGCATACCGGCCACGTGATGCTGGTGGCGGAGGGCGCGCAGCGGTTTGCCGTGGACCTTGGCTTTCCGAAGGAGAACCTGCTCACCGACGACGCCCGCAAGATCTGGATGCTCTGGAAGGAAAACAATTCGCAGATGGACTGGTGGGGCCCGTCGATGACGCAGCCGGGCTGGAAGGATCCCTATGCGGGCCGGCCGGCGCCGAAGCCGAGCATGGACCTTCATGGTCTTTCTTCGCTGCGCGAGGACTCGCCCGCACCGACGGCCGCACTCCGCCCGGGGATCGTTCCTCGCCATCCGACATCGGAGTGGGAGCCGACGATCCGGGCTCGCGCGCAGAAGCTGGTGCAGATGGCGGCGGACCTGGGCATCGCTCCCGAGGACCGGCTGTATGCGGCCGAGCAGGTTTTGTGGCCGACAACCGGGACGATCCATGTTTCCGTGGTGAACCCGAAGGGAGAAATCTCCGGAGCGACAACGACTTCGGGGCTGGCGTGGAAACTACCCGGCCGCGTGGGGGATTCACCGATTCTGGGGGCCGGGTCGTGGACGGACCAGGATGTAGGCTCGGCGGGAGCGACCGGCTCGGGCGAGGAGAACATCAAGGTGGTGGGAGCGCACACGATCGTGGAACTGATGCGTCACGGGATGGAGCCGAAGGATGCGGGCCTCGAGGTGATGCGGCGGATTGTCCGCAACTATAACGGCGACATGACGAAGGTGCGCCTGCTCGACATGGAGTACTACATCGTTCGCAAGGACGGCAGTTACGCGGGAGTTTCGCTGTGGAGCACGAGCCCGACGGGACGGCCGCGCGTCTTTGCGGTGGCCGACGGGAACGGCTACCGGGTGGAGAAGTGCGCGTTTCTGCTGGAGGGCGGCAGCCTGGAGTGGCCGCCGTTCTGACGGGCAGGCTTCGCCGAGGAGCGCACGAACGCAATGCGGCCTAATGCGCTCCGACCGGCGGGCGTGCCCCAGGGCGTGCTTTCCTGAAGAACCACACCAGGAACACGCAGAAGAAACAGATCAGGCTCATCCAGCGGAAGACGTCCACGTAGGCCCAGAGCAGCGACTGCTGGCCGAGCTGCTGGTACAGGGTACTGGCGGCGGCATGTTGCGCGTTGGGTGCGGCGGTGTGGCGGGTGAGATAGCCGGTGAGGGCGCTGAGCTGCTGCTCGAACCAATATTGCGTTTGCGAGACGTAGCCGGTGATGTAGGTCTGGTGCGCATCGGCGCGGCGCACGAGGAGGGTCTGCGCGATGGAGATGCCGATGGAGCCGCCGATGTTGCGGACGAGGTTAAAAATGCCGCTGGCGTTGCCGATCTGATCGTTGCGCAGGGTGCTGTAGGCCTGGGTGGTGATGGGAACGAAGACAAAGCTGAGGGCAAAGCCGGTGGCGACAATGGGCACGAGCAGGGTCCAGGGGCTGATGCCCAGCGTCAAATTGCCGAGAAAGAGGCTCATGATGCCGAAGCCGACGAACCCAAAGGTGAGGAGGTATCTGGGGTCCACTTTGTTGCCCAGATAGCCGATGACGGGCATTCCGATAATGGAGCCGATGCCTCTGGGTCCGACGACGAGGCCGGCAGCGAACGCGGTGTAGCCGAGGAGTTCCTGGTAGAACAGGGGGAGCACCGTGATCATCGAGTAGATGCAGAGGCCGAACATCAGCATGAGGCCGCAGCCCAGGCCGAAATTCCAGTTCTTCAGAGTCTTCAGGTTCACCAGAGGGGTCTTGCTCTTCCAGGAGTGAACGATGAACCAGAAGAGCGAGATTCCCAGGATCAGCACCGCCCAGCGGATCCAGGTTGCCCCGAACCAGTCGTCCTCCTGGCCTTTGTCGAGGACGACCTGGAGGCAGCCGGTCCAGATGGCGAGGAGGCCGAAGCCGAGGTTGTCGAACTTCGGAGCGTGGCCCTTGGTGATGTATTCGGGATCCTTGACGTAGCGGCCGATCATGTAGACGGCAAGGGCGCCGACGGGGATGTTGATGTAGAAGGCGTAGCGCCAGCTATAGGTATCGGTGAGCCAGCCGCCCAGGGTGGGGCCCAGCACCGGGGCGACGACGACGCCAAAGGCGAAGAGGGCCATGGCAGCGCCGCGCTTCTCCGGGGGGAAGCTTTCAAGCAGGATGGACTGGGAGAGCGGCTGGAGGGCGCCGCCGCCGGCTCCCTGGACGATGCGGGCGACGAGGATGAAGCCGAGGGTGGGCGCTGCGCCGCAGAAGAAGGACGCGACGGTGAAGATAATGACGCAGGTGATGAGGAAGCGCTTGCGTCCGAAGCGCAGGGAGAACCAGTTGCTCGCGGGGAGGATGACGGCGTTGGCGACCAGGTAGCTGGTGAGGACCCAGGTGGCCTCGTCGTTCGAGGCAGAGAGCGAACCGGCGATATAGGGCAGGGCGACGCTGGCGATCGCGGTGTCGAGGACCTCCATGAAGGTCGCCAGCATGACGCTGACCGCGATGAGCCACGGGTTGATGCCAAAATTTTGCGCCTGCTGGCCGCTGTCGTCCGCCATGCCTTTACCTGATGTTGAAGGTGCGCCGGTGAAAACTGCAGGGAATGCCCATTATGGATGATCGAAATCGATCTCCCGTAGTGTCACCCTCCGCTTTTATCTGGTTTCGCCTGGTTCGATCCGAATCCGTGTTCTGGCTGCGTCTGGTGCTGGGCTTTGCGCGAGGAAGAAGGGCCTGTTCCACGTTCCTGTTGTACTTTCCGGGGTGCGCGACGGTAGGGCGTCCATGTAGGCGATCCGCCTGTGTTCGCTAACCGTTGTCTGGTGTATTGGATACACGCGATGGGACCGCGGATGCAGAGCTCTCTGGAAAACGGGGGCTGGCGGCTACGATTCATTGGAGACTGTGGGTATTTAACTGTAACTTATTCAAAAACAAAGCATTCCCAATCTGCGACCGAAGGGCCATCTTCTGCATCAGATACATTGACAATAACTCACTCAAGTGCCATCCTAGCCAAGGACAACGCACTTCTCAGGAGCAAGCAGACAATGGCAAAGATTATCGGTATTGATCTCGGGACGACCAACTCCGTCGTCGCCGTGATGGAGGGCGGGGAGCCCAAGGTGATCCCCAACGAAGAGGGTGGGCGAACGACACCGTCGGTGGTGGCGTTCACCAAGTCCGGCGAGCGACTCGTCGGACAGGTGGCCAAGCGGCAGGCGATCACGAACCCGGCCAACACGGTTTATTCGATCAAGCGCTTCATGGGGCGCCGCTTCAGCGAAGTCAGCGACGAGATGAAGATGGTGCCGTACAAAGTTGTCCAGCAGGGCGACCACGTAGCGGTGGAAGCGCAGGGCAAGCTGTACACGCCGCCGGAGATTTCGGCGCTGATCCTGCAGAAGCTGAAGAAGGCGGCCGAGGATCATCTGGGAACCACGGTGACGGAAGCGGTGATCACGGTGCCTGCGTATTTTAACGATGCGCAGCGCCAGGCCACGAAGGACGCGGGAAAGATCGCCGGGCTGGACGTGAAGCGCATCGTGAACGAGCCGACGGCGGCGGCGCTGGCTTACGGACTGGACAAGAAGAAGGACGAGACGATTGCCGTGTACGATTTCGGCGGCGGCACGTTCGATATTTCGATCCTGGAAGTGGGCGAAGGCGTGATCGAAGTGAAGTCGACCAACGGCGACACGCATCTGGGGGGCGACAATATCGATCAGCGGATCGTGGACTGGCTAATCGATGAGTTCAAGAAGGAGGAAGGGCTCGATCTGCGGGCGAAGGGCAACGAGATGGCCCTGCAGCGGCTGCGGGACTCGGCGGAGCGGGCGAAGATCGAACTCTCGACGGCGCTGGAGACAGAAATCAATCTGCCGTTCATCACGGCGGACGCGAGCGGTCCGAAGCACCTGGTAAAGAAGCTGACGCGGGCAAAGCTGGAGCAGCTGGTGGAAGACATCATCCAGCGTTCGGTGGAGCCGTGCAAGAAGGCGATGACCGATGCTGGGGTTGACGCGAGCAAGATCAACGAGGTGGTTCTGGTTGGCGGGCAGACGCGCATGCCGCGGATCCAGCAACTGGTGAAGGAGCTGTTCGGCAAGGAAGGCCACAAGGGCGTGAACCCGGACGAGGTGGTGGCGGTGGGCGCTGCGGTGCAGGCAGGCGTTCTGGCAGGCGAAGTGAAGGACCTGCTGCTGCTGGACGTGACGCCGCTGACGCTGTCGATCGAGACGCTCGGCGGGGTGGCGACGTCGATGATTCCGCGCAACACGACGATCCCAACCAAGAAGACGGAGACTTTCTCGACGGCGGCGGACAATCAGACCGAGGTGGAAGTCCATGTTCTGCAGGGCGAGAGGCCGATGGCGGCGCAGAATCGCACGCTGGGCAAGTTCAAACTGGGCGGCATTCCGCCGGCTCCGCGCGGCATCCCGCAGATCGAGGTGACGTTCGACATCGATGCGAACGGAATCCTGAACGTGACGGCGAAGGACAACGCGACCGGCAAGGACCAGAAGATCACGATCACGTCGTCTTCAGGTTTGAGCAAGGAAGAAGTGGAGCGGATGGCGAAGGAGGCCGAGGCGCACTCGGCCGAGGACAAACAGAAACGCGAGGAGATCGAGGCGCGCAATCAGCTCGATGGGCTGGTCTACAACATCGAGAAGATGCTCAAGGAGAACGGCGACAAGGTCTCCGGCTCCGAGAAGGCCGAGGTTGAGACGGCGCTGGCCGATGCGAAGAAGACGCTGGAAGGCACGCCGAGTCCGGCGGAAATGAACGCAGCGCGGGAGAAGCTGACAGCCGCGTCGCACAAGCTGGCGGAGGCGATGTACAAGGCCAACGCGGCGAGTGCGGGAGCGGCGGGGGTTCCTCCCACGGATGGCGATGCGGCTGCGGCCGGAACCGCGGACAGCAAGAAGGACGAGGGAGTCATCGACGCCGAGTACGTGGACGTGGAAGACAAGAAGTAACGGCGTTGAGAGTTGTGAGTTGTGAGGGGGGCGTTCTGAGGAACGCCCCGGATTTTCAGGATCCAAAGGAGCAGGCAGTTTGCAGTTGAGGAGTTCTATCGGGATGACGAACAGGGTTTGGAAGTGCGAACAGTTGCGCGCGGGGCAGATCACGAACCTGGTGGTGTTCGACAGCGAGAGCCAGGCGCGGCACTTCGTGCGCGAGATGGGGAAGGTGGAGCCGGACATTTTCTGGAGAGTCGAGGCAGTCGAGGCCAGCGGAGTGTGGAACTGAGGAAGCGCTTTAACGTTCAGCGTTAAACGTGCTACGATAAACAGGTGATCCGATCGTTTGCGGATGAGAAGACGCGCGAACTGTGGCTCACCGGGCGAAGCGGGAAGTTCGGCAACATCGCAGCGGCAGCGATTCGCCGGCTTCAGGTTCTGGACTTTGCCACCCGAGTTGACGATCTCCGCGTGCCGTCAGGGAATCGGCTCGAGAGGCTTCGGGGTGACAGAGAGGGAAAATACAGCATCCGCATCAACGATCAGTTCCGGGTGTGCTTTCGATGGGAAGAAGATGATGCCTGGGACGTTGAGATCACGGATTATCACCGAGGATGACCATGTCGATTCTTCGCAAGCCGGGCGAACACAGCATTCCGATCCACCCGGGGGAATTCCTGCGGGAGGACTTCATGAAGCCCCTCGGATTGTCCGCGAACGCGCTGGCTCTGGCCCTTCGCGTTCCGGTAACTCGTGTCTCGGAGATTATCCGGGAGCGGCGTGGCATTACCGTTGAAACCGCCATGCGATTGGGACTCTACTTCGGGACCACCACGGACTTCTGGCTCAACATGCAGAAAGCATGGGAACTCTCTACGGCGCAGAAGGAACTGCTTCCGCGCATCCGCCGCGAGGTTCGTCCTGCGCGTCGCGACTCCAAAACAGGAGAGCTGAAACCCGCGGCCACGGCTTGACCGAAGCGAAGAGAAAATGCCAGCGACCCAGCACAAAGACTATTACGGGATTCTCGGCGTCAAGAAGTCGGCGACGGCGGAGGAGATCCGCAAGGCGTTTCGCAAGCTTGCGCGCAAGTATCATCCGGACGTCAATCCGGGCGACAAGAAGGCGGAGGAGAAGTTCAAGGAAATCTCGGAAGCCAACGACGTTCTGTCCGACGACAAGAAGCGGAAGATCTACGATCAGTTCGGGTTCTACTCCGACCAGATCGACCCGGCGGCGGCCGAAGCCGCGGCACGCGGCGGATATGGAGCTGGCGCGCGGGGCGGCGGGCAGCAGGGCGTGCCCATCGACTTCGGCGGCTTCGATTTCTCGGAGGAGAGTTCGGGCGGCTCAACCGCGGGGTGGGGCAGCTTTCGGGACATTTTCTCGGGCATGTTTTCGCGCGAGCAGCGCGCGGCGCAGGGCCCGCAGCCGGGCACCGATCTCGAGTACACGGTGAATGTGGACTTCTGGACGGCGATCCGCGGTGGAGTGGCGCGGCTCGAGATCCAGCGCCAGGAACTCTGCACGACGTGCCATGGCCGCGGCACGACCGGCGGCACGCAGACCTGCCCGGAATGCCACGGCACCGGCCAGGTGACGCAGATGGGCGGGCGCATGAAGTTCAACGTCCAGTGCCCACGCTGCGGGGGCTCGGGCAAGATCCAGAACCCCTGCCCTGCCTGTCACGGTGAAGGCGTTCTCTACCGCACCGAGCCGCTGGAATTCCGCATCAAGCCGGGCACGCGCGACGGCCAGCGGATCCGCCTAGCCGGCAAAGGCAATGCGGGCACACACGGCGGCGCGGCGGGGGACCTTTACCTGATCATCCGCACCGGCACCCATCCGGTGTTCACGCGTACCGGCGACGACATTTATCTCACGCTCCCGGTCACGGTTTCCGAGGCAGCGCTGGGCGGGCGCATCGACGTCCCGACGATCGACGGACGGGCGCAGCTGCGCATTCCGCCGGGGACGCAGGGCGGCCAGAAACTGCGCATGCGCGAACGGGGCGTCGCTTCGGCGACCAAGGAGGGCGTACGCGGGGATCAGATCGTGACGGTCGAAGTCTCGGTACCGCAGGTGCACGACGAGCGGTCGCGCGAGATCCTCCGCGAATTGTCGAAGCTGAACCCGGAGGACCCGCGGCAGGAGATCTGGGCAAAGGTGTAGGGACCGCCCGCGCAGGCGTATACGCGCTTTCGGAGCCCGTGGCCGCCAGTCGGCGGCGAAACAGGAAATGACCATCATGCCTGCCCTTGAAACGCCGCGGCTGCTCCTCCGAGAAATGACGCTCGCCGACGCCCCCGCGCTATTCAGCGTCCTCGGCGATCCCGAAACCATGCGTTTCTATCCGCGGCCGTACACTCCCGGAGAAGTAAGCGACTGGATTGCCCGCCAGATCATCCGTTACCCCACCGGGAGCGGCCTGCTGGCCATCATTCTGCGCGACTCCGGCGAACTGATCGGCGACTGCGGACTGGTGTGGCAGGAAGTGGAAGGTGTCCTCGAGCCGGAGATTGGCTACCACGTTCATCGCGACCATCAGGGCCGGGGATACGCCAGCGAGGCGGCGCGCGCAGTTCGCGATTATGCATTCCAACGCTCCGGCTGCGATCATGTAATTTCGATGATCCGTCCGGAAAATCAGCCTTCGCGCCGCGTCGCCGAAAAGAACGGCCTGACGCTGGACCGCGTCGTTTTCTGGCGCGGCTATGACCACTGTATTTACCGCGTGAATCGAGTTGCCGCCTGATGCCTCTCTTTCGTGCTCCCTGGCCTAAACCTGTAGCCGATGCGCCGCGCGATCCCGAGCAGATCCGGGCCACGGACCTGCTGAACGCGGCCATGTCGTATGCGCGGCTAATCCTCCGCCGCTACGGGCAGCTGGCTCCCTTTGCGTTCGCCATCGACCGGGAGGGGCAGATCGCGCGCGAGACGCTGGACATCCCGCGTCTGCCGCGAGACCCGGAGCGCCTGTACAAACTCCTCAGCGAGCACCTTGCCAACCGTATCCGCCGCGGCATGATCGAGGGTGTGGCCGTCTGCGCCAACGTGGCTCTGACCTCGGCATCGGCAGAGGGCTACACGGACGCGGTCGACCTGGTCATCGAGCAACAATCCGGCTACGCGCTTCAGGTAACCGTACCGTACAGGATTTACGGCGGCCAGCTGCACAATCTTCTGCCGCGCCGCGTCACGCTTGGGAAGCACGTCGTGGACGAAACGACGCCGCAACTCTTCAGGCATGCGCACTGAGGGTGCACAATTCCCGACAGGGTCCCACGGCCGCAGTGCATAATGTGAGTCGGAGATGCCCAGCAAACGCAAATCCAAAGGCGCGTACATGATCTCGGCGGTGGCCGAGATGTACGAGATCCATCCCCAGACGCTGCGCCTGTACGAGCGCGAAGGTCTGCTCAAGCCATCGCGCACCGAAGGCAACACGCGCCTGTACACGGACGAGGATCTCGAGCGCCTGGAGTTCATTCTGAACCTGGCACGCGACCTGGGTGTGAACATCGCGGGGATCGCAATCATCCTGCAGATGCGCGAGCGCATGGAGGCGATGAACCAGCAGATGCAGGACTTCGTGAACTACGTGCGCACGGAGATGCTGTCGCGGATGCAGCATGCCGGGGAGCCGGGCGCGGCGATGGTGCCTCTGCGCCGGCCCGTGATCGTGCCAGGCGAGAAACCGGGCAGCAGCCGCAAATAGGGAACCCTGGCGCAACGCGCGCCAAAAGAAGAGCGTGCCGCGTGGGCACGCTTCTCCTGTTTCCGACCGGGGATGGTTTACTGGCTGCTTCAGTGAGGCTTGCGGTACTCGATCTCGTCGTCGCGCAGATAGTATTCGGCCGAGCAGGCGTCTCCGCCGCAGATCATCGACTCGAGCCCCGCAAACTGGGCCCGCGTAATCAACCCCAGCACTCCGCATTTGGGGCAGGCCAGCACAGCCACAAAGGGATTCCGCGCGTCGCCCATGGGCGCGGCATTCTCCAGCACAAAGAGCGTTCCTGGTTCCATCTGCTCCGGTATCCACTCGTCCAGCATCTGAAGATCTTCCTGCATATCAACCTCCGTGTGTTGTGCTGTGTGCTTGTTCGATCCGGCAGTTCGTGCTCACCGAACGCATCGCGGTCCCTGTGATGGTGTGCTGATTTTGGCCGAGCCTCCTCTCCACGGCGAAGGCGTGCTTCGCCCTCAGCAGAAAAACCCTGCATTTCCAAACCCAGGTTCTGGGAAAATCACTTTGTGCCCGAAGCGGGCCTGTGTCGGTCGCGCCGCAGCGGCCGCGCGGTTTGTGGCGGGCCTTCTCGTGCTCGAATCTCGCTCGGGCATCACAGGCGGCGTCTCAGCGGTCCACCTTGATCCGGTTGGATGGTTCGGTTCCGGTTGCGGGCAGCCCGTCAATTGACGCCATTCTCAGTGCGGAGTGGCAGAGTGTCAATCCCAACTTTGGGGCCAGGTTATCTCACCAGATTCGTCAACGCGCTCCCACCGGAGTCACTCCGTTCTGCGGTCACCCTCGTGTCACATTCCATTCATCAAGTGTCGGACGTGGCCGGCAAAGGCGGCTGACTACCGGCCACTCGCGACCGCCGCTTGTCCGCTCCTTGCTTTCTTCACGGCCTCTGCGACGCGCTCGATCTCCGCGGGCTCCAGATAGGGATGCATGGGCAGACTCAGGACGCGGCGAGCCGCGCGCTCGGCGACCGCGAAGCTGCCCTGCGCCCATCCCCTCCGGCGCGACAACTCCGCATAAACCGGCTGCAGGTGGAGGGGCGTCGGATAATGCACGGCGGTCGGAATCCGGTCCGTCTGCAGCGCGGTCTCCACGGCTTCGCGATCTTCGACTTGAATCGTGTATTGCGCCCACGCGCTGGTACGCTCGGACAGAACGCGCGGAGTCTGCACGGCGTCCTGCAGCAGCGCCGTGTAGCGATCGGCAATCTCGGCGCGCGCTGTCAGTTCCTCGTCGAAGACATCGAGTTTCGCAAGCAGGACCGCAGCCTGCAGCGTGTCCAGCCTCCCGTTGATGCCGACTCGCGTATGCCGGTAGCGTGCTGCCTGGCCATGATTACGCAGTTCCCGCATCGCGTCCGCGAGCGCGCCGTCGCTGGTAAAGCAGGCCCCGCCGTCGCCATAGCAGCCGAGGGGCTTCGACGGGAAGAAGCTGGTGCAGCCGATAGTGCTGAGGTTTCCGGAGTGGCGTCCTTTGTAGAGCGCGCCGAAACTCTGTGCTGCGTCCTCGATGACGGCCAAGCCATGACGGGCAGCAATGGCGTTGATGGCGTCCATCTCGGCCGGTTGTCCGTACAGACTCACGGGAAGGATCGCTCTGGTTCGCGGAGTGATCGCGGCTTCGATCGTTTGCGGATCGAGGTTGTAGCCGACGGGTTCAATATCGACGAAGACGGGCTGCGCCCCGGCCAGGGTGATCATCTCACCGGTGGCAAAGAAGGTGAAAGGCGAGGTGATGACTTCGTCCGGGCCGCCGGCGTCGCCGGCGCCGACTTCGAGCGCCATGAGCGCCAGCAGCAGGGCATCGGTTCCGCTGGCGCAGGCAATGCAGTGTTTCGCGCCGACCCGCGCGGCGAGCCGCTCTTCGAGCTCAGCGACCTCCGGCCCAAGGATGAAGCGCTGATGCTCGAGCACGGTGCGTATGCGCGCATCGACGGAGGCGGCGATGCGCCGGTACTGCGCCTGCAGATCGACAAATTCCATGACCTTCTATTGTCGCGCATCGCCGTGCGCGTCGCTGGTCATCGGTCGAGGTTACGCCGGGTTCTGAGCTCTTCGCGCATGCGGCGCTCTCTCCACCGTTGCACCACAAAAACGGATTGGGCCGCCGTGCAGGCAACCATGACCGCCCAGCCGATCAGCTTCACCCAGAGTGGCATCCGCACGGAAACGCCAATCGGAATCAGCGCGAGGACGGCGAGGCCAATACTCAGTTCCAGGGCAAGCCGCCCGCGGCGAGAGGGACGCTGGTACACACGCGGCGTCGGCATCTGGTGGTATGCGTAGTCTTTGTCCACCCTCGGCATGGCGCTGTGCCGATTGTAGGGGCGCGCGGAGGCGAAGCCTCGCTCTGCCGAGCCGGTGAGCATTTTTCTCCGGTTCCGCGGATACGTCCGGGATCGAAGCCAACGGCTCCGGCTAGTTCACGTCTCTGGCGCGAGGCGCGCCGGCCTGGAGGGGCGGCGCCGGTCCGATCTTCTCAATCTGCTGCTGCACTTCGTTGCGGAACTCCAGCGGTTTTGCCATTTTGTGGAACTGCTCCGCGGTCCCGCCGGTTCCGATGAGGGTGATGGAGCCGTAGCCCAGCAGGCGGCCCATGCCCGGCTCACTGACCTCGAGGGTTTCCACCTTGTTCAGCAGCATCTCGACCGTGCGCCGGCTGGCCAGGCCGGTTTTGACGACCACACGCCGCGTGGTCACGGCCATCTCCGTTGCGTTGCGCCGGAGGCTGCCGGTGAACAGGAGGATCAGGCCCACGACCAGCAGCGCGACACCGCCATAGCCCGCCACGTGACGATTCATGGGCTCGATTTTCGGATGCGCGTACCAGTACCACAAGACATAGCCGCCCAGCGCCCACAAAACGACCGCGCCGAAGATGTGGCCCAGCATCACGATCCAGTGCAACCGCGTCTGGTAGACGACCTTCTCGCCCGGAACCAGCGTTTTGCTGATATAGCTCATGCGTCTCCCCCCAGTCCCCAGTTCACAATCTCTCAACTCTAATTCCTCAACTCTAAACGCAAGTGGCTGAGCCGCCGCTATCCGCGGGCCAGCCGTGCCGTCCAACCTTTGAGCCCTTCGATTCTGGCCAATCCCGGATAATAGAAACCGCATGCGCGTCACCCTCCTGGCCTTCGGCATTCTCCGCGATCACCTCGGATCCTCCACCGGTCCCCTCGACCTGCCAACCGGCTCGACGGTTCGCGACCTGGTCGACCGCTGCCGTGCTCTGGTTCCTGGAAGCGCTGCGGCGTGGTCCTCCATCGCGGTCGCGGTCAATCAGGAATACGTGCCGGTGACGCATCGGCTCGCGGAAGGCGATGAAGTCGCGCTGCTGCCACCGGTGAGCGGCGGAAAGGACGAGGGTCACGAGCGCCCCGTGATCCGGCTGGTTCGTGAAAGGATCGTGGCGCATGAGATCGTTCCACCGCTTGAGCGTCCGGAGGACGGAGCGATCGTGGTCTTCGATGGCGTCGTCCGCAACCATTCGCGAGGACGGAAGACTCTCTTCCTCGAATACGAGGCTTACGGCGAGATGGCGCTCGCGCAGATGAGGGCGCTGGCGGCGCAGGCCCTCGCCGACTTCGCTATCCGCGACGTCGTCATCGTCCATCGGGTGGGCAGAATCGAGATCGGCGAGTCCAGCGTGCTGATTGCGGTCTTCTCGGCGCACCGCGCCGCTGCCTTCGACGCCTGCCGGTTCCTGATCGATACGCTCAAGAAGACGGTGCCCATCTGGAAGAAGGAATTCTTCGAGGACGGAGCGGTTTGGGCGCAGGGCGATCCTTTTCCGGCGGAACTGGCAGGGCAGGCGGCAACGCCGGGCAAGCTCACGGGGCGGTCACGATCCGCCAAAGCACCGGCGAAGGCACGCCCGGCATCGGGTCGAGCCAGAGTTGCCAGGGGCCGAAAGCCGGAGCGTGCCCGTTGAAACTTCTCCGGCCGCGCATGGTTTGCGCCGTCTTTCTGACCCTGGTTCTCGAGGCTGCTCCCGCGATTCCGCAAGGCCAGGAGAGCACTCCCCGCTTCCACGTCAACGTGCGGCTTGTGAATGTTTTCGTCAACGTGACCGACACGAACGGCGCCCCGGTGGGCGGCCTGACCCAGAACGACTTCACCCTGACCGAGGACGGCGTCCCGCAGAAAATCACCTACTTCGAGCGGGAGACCAACATGCCGCTTTCGCTGGTGCTCGCCATCGACACCAGCGGTTCGGTGCGCAAGGACAGCGACATCGAGCTGCGTGCGGCCCGCGATTTTATGCGCGCGCTGCTGCGCCCCGTCGACCGCCTCGACCTGATCGACTTCAACTCGTCGGCGCGAGAGGTGGTGCCTTTCACCTCCGACCTTCACCATTTGGAATGGGGGCTCAACAACCTGGACTATGGTCCGGCGACCGCCCTCTACGACACGGTCTACCTGTCCGCGCAACTGCTTGGCAGGCGATCGGGGCGCAAAGCACTCGTGGTCGTTTCCGACGGCGACAACACGGTGCAGGGTGTCGACTACCAGCAGGCGCTGGATGAGGCGATCCGCAGCGAGGTGATGGTCTACTCCCTGATCGATATCCCGATCCCGAGCGACGCCGGCCGCGACACGGGCGGCGAGCACGCGCTGATCACGCTCTCCCAGGAAACCGGGGGCAAGTACTACTATGCCGAATTCGGCAACATCTCGGCCGCCTTCCAGAGGATCTCGGAAGATCTCCGCACCCAGTACCTGATTGGCTATTACCCGATTCAGCGTCGTACCGAGTCCGACTTCCGGCGCATTCAGGTTTCCCTCAAGTCCCACCCCACCTATACGTTGCGTTACCGCCCCGGCTACTACGCGGCACCCTCGGCGCCCCTCGATCAGTAATCGTCGCGGTGACGCTTCTCGGTGCCGCACGCGAGCGCAGCGTTGGTATGATCAGAAACGTTGTCTCTCATGTTGTCCGACTCCGACATCCGCGAGCGTCTGGGCCCGCTCGAACCTCCATCCACCCCAGACCCGACTCCCCGTTCCCGATCGGCCAGCCTCATCGCCTTTCTGGCGGTGCTGGTGGTGCTTCTGTGGGGCGCAGGCATTGGTCTGGTCGTGCACCTGGAAAGGATCTCGCCCCACGTTTACGACTCGCGCAGCGGTCATATTTACCGCTTCACCGATACCCTGCATACGGTCTACCTCACTCCCAAAGAGCGCTATATTGCGTGGTCGGCTGTTGGCCTTCCTCTGCTGGGCACGCTGGCGCTGGTGCTGTTCGTGCTTCCGCGCCGACCCGCCGAGGAGTGAGAGAAAAATAAAAGGCGCTTCGGCCTCTCCGCGGATCGCTGGATCCGGGCCCGAGTCTCTCTACTTGCGGCCCACTACCGAGTCACAATCACTTCGTAGAGATTGTCTTTCGCGAGGAAGAACTTGCTGCCGGTCCACCCTGTAAACAGCCGCTCGATCTGGCGGTTTGTATACACGCGGAGCACCGGATACGGCTCAGACTCCTGCATCTCGATTTCGGAGGTTTCGGTGAGGTGATAACGGCAGTAAGCAGTGAACGGCCCTGTGGGTTTCGAGTGGAAGATCGCCAGCACCTTTCCGTCCCGCAGGGTGGCGTCCTTGAGGCGCGAGACCAGGGCCTCGATAAGGCCGCCGGGAATGTAATCGAGGGTTGCCCAGAGAAGGACCACGTCGAACTGCCGCCCATGGAAGTTCAGATTCTGCTCGAAGAAACCGTCGACGTTGAAGCGGGGTTCGCCGCCTTCCTCTTCGGGCGGCAATTTCCATTCCGCCCGGAGCGACTCGGCCACGACGTCGGCCATGTAGACACTATGGCCCATCTCGGTGAGGAAGTTGATGTTCTGCGGTGAGGTGGGACCGATGTCGAGCACGCGCAGTCCATTTTCGGCGCGCAGGTGCTTCAGCAGCGCCTCCCACCCGCTGGAGTGCCGCGGAATTCTGGGTCCGGTAAGGACCGTTGGGCGGCCCTGCCCCTCGCCCTCCTTCTTTCGGCGAAACATGTCCGCTATTCCAGGCACATCGATCCTCGTTCCTGGATTGTAATTGCTGCGCCGATCCCGAAAGCCCACCGAAGCTCCGGGATTCGCGTTATCTGGACCTGAGACCGATGGGCGCATAAGATGTTTCCCGAACAAGCAAGCCATCCCTTCCGGAGTCCGAACTCGATGAATCGTTCCCTACCGCTGATCGTCACGATCCTCATGGCGTCAATTGCTGTTCTCCCGGCCTTTGCCAAAGTGAAGGACAAGCCCGAAAGAGGCACGTTCACCTTCAACGGCCAGCAGCGCAACTACAGCTATCAGATTCCGGCGGCCGCGGACCCCAACAAACCTCTGCCAGTGGTGGTCGCGCTGCACGATCAGGGAGGGTGGGCTTCCGACATGATGGAAGCCTGGAAGGGCCTGGCGTCGCAGCGCGGCTTTATTCTCATCGCCCCTGAATCCCTGCACAACACGCTGTGGGATTCCCAGGTCGACGGTCCCGCGTACCTCCACGCGGTGGTCGATGAAGTGGCGAAAAAACATCCTGTTGACCACACTCGGGTTTACCTCTTCGGTCTGCTCGGCGGCGGGGTCTATGCCACGGCGCTCGGCCTTTACGACGCCAATTACTGGGCTGCCACGGCGGTCCATGCCGCCATTTTCGATCCCTCCAACTACGGGCTCTTCGCTCACGCTCCGCGCAAAGAGCCTTTTGAAGACTGGGTGGGCGACAACGACGCCGACCACAGCCTGCGCATGATGAACAACGAGCACGATGCATTCGTGAAAGCGGGCTTTCCCTTCGTGCTGAAGATCATTCCTAATTCCTCCGGCACGTATGGAAACGTCCTCGACGAAGTCAACGAGGGCAGCTGGAATTTCTTTATGAAGTACCACCTGGACTCGCCTCCGCAGACCGCCGCGGCGCAATAGCCGGATTCGCTCCGGCATGGGCGGCCCCCGGGGGCCTCTGCGGACATGGAAAGCTGCGAGCAGCCGGAAGCTACGGGTTGTTCTTCCTGGGAAAATTCAGGCGATACTCGGTGACAATCCGCTGCATGGCCCCACCCAGACCCGCCAGCGGATCGGCTCCCGCGCGCAGCTTCGCTTCTGCTGCTACGGCCCGGCTGACGCCCGCACCGGTCCGGATGTAGAAGGTCACGTCTCCGAGCGACGGCAACGGGCTCGTCTGAGTGCGTTCAAATTGCATGCGAAGGCTGGTCGCCAGGGCCACGGCATGGAGGGCTGCCTCCCGGATGGCCGGAACCTTCTCGCTGCCTCCGATGTAGCCGCCACCGCTGCTCAGGTAGAGGCTTGCCGAACCGTCGGCCGCAGCCACAACCGTGACTGTCCCCCGGTCGACATGCCAATCCATCAGCACGACGTGGACCGCATCCCGGCTCAGGTGCGGCACCTGGGCTTCGAGGGCGTTCCGCCGCATCTGGGAGTAGATGGCCGGATCCGCCTTCCGGGGCCGCGCGTTTCCCGGTGTGCTACCTCCCGGCAATCCGCCCCTCCCTTCTGGGCCGCTCTGTTTCATCACCCGGCACTTTACTCGGATTCGGGCTTGAGCGGCAGTGCCGGCCAGCACATTCGGTACCGCCCGATGGCCGAAGCTTTGACTCGGCGCCTTATTTCGGGAGCCTTCTCGTGTCCCCGCATCTTACGCGCCGCATTGTAACAGCGGCTATGAGCCGCCCCTGGGCGGTGATTCCCCTCAGCGCGCTCGCGACGCGGAGCGACATCCCTGCATCGCCCATAAAGCCAGGCCGACCTCACGAGGCATACGTAAATCACCTTAGTACCGTGCGCAAACGGCTCCCAGCACGGCGGCGTGATCCTCGTCACATCCTCTCTCCGTTAAGGGGGAGGAGGATGGCCGGAACAGGAGCAAATCCTGGCGGCCGATTTCCTGTCCTGCGCTCAGGGTCGCCAACCCGCTCCTTCTCGCGCACCCGTTGCTGTCCCCGCTGGCGGCCTTTCCGGCCGGTGCGCAACCCTGGGGAGGTTTCGACGGCTTGCGGGACCTCCCTGACGGTCCGCAGAACAGGCGTTGACGGGGAAATGGATTCCGCGCCGCCGGCCCTTGGAATGTCGTTCGACCCGTGACGAACGTCACCGCTGCCCCGGCCGGAATCTGCGATCCTCCGGTTACCGCTTCCCTGGAGGTTGCCCGTGGAGCTGGAAACCCGGAATCGCATCGCTGCTGACGAGCTTCTCGGCGAAGCCGAGCTGGCTCTTGCGATGGCGGACCTGACGACCAGGCGCGATGAAAGCGAGGTCGTCGAGCATACGCTGGCGCGCGGCCAACGCGCCTACGGAGACATCCTCCGACGCCAGGCCGCCATTGACCTCTCCACCGAAGACGCTTCGCTTCTGCAGTCCCTTCTCGAGCGGCTGCGCGCGCGCCTTCACTTCCTCGGCGCGACGGTCTGAGAGAATCATCTCGCCGGGGGGCGCCGCACGATGCGGATCGCCATTGTTTCCGACATTCACGGCAATTACACGGCCTTCGAGGCGGTTCTGGCCGACCTGCGTGCCGCTGCGCCGGACCTGGTTCTCCACGGCGGCGATCTCGCCGACAGCGGCTCCAGCCCGGTGCACATTGTCGATCGCATTCGCGAACTCGGCTGGCGTGGGGTCTGCGGCAATACCGACGAAATGCTGACCCGCCCGGCGGGCCTCGAACGGTTCGCTGCGCAGTCCAAGGCTCCGCCTGCGCTCTGGGGCCTGATCCGCGCCATCGCTGCTGCCACCCGCGACGCCCTGGGCGAAGAACGTCTCGCCTGGCTTGGCGCACTGGGAGACGGGATCAATGTCGGAGACGATGGCAACGCCATTCTGCTCCACGGCAGTGCGAGGTCGTGCTGGTACGCGCCGTCCATCGAGGCATCAGAAGAGGATCTGCTGGCGGCTTTCGACATGGGGAAAGAGATCGTGATTTACGGCCACACCCACGTCCCGGGGGTGCGCAGGCTCGGCGTCACGTGTCCGGGGCTGGTGATCAACAGTGGCAGCGTCGGGTTGCCGTGCGACGGGGACCGGCGTGCCTCGTATCTTCTCCTTGACAATGGCGTACCGGCGATTCGCCGGGTTGCGTATGACCTCGACCGCGAGTTGCAGTTGCTGGCGGCGTGCGGCTTGCCCGGCGCCGCCTGGACGGCAAGGACACTGAAGGCGGGCGCGGCGACGATGCCGTGAGGATCGCGAGCGAAGCGATGGTGCGGGCGGCGAGGGATCGCCCACGAAACTCACGGCAGCTTCGCGGCCTCGACGACTGGGTTCCAGCGATCGTGCCCGGCCAGGAATACTTCCGGACGGAATTGCCTGGCCTCGCCCGGGGTGAGCGAATGTGCCCAGGGAACGCGCGCCGCGGCGGTCGCGCCCGGCCCGGTGTTGCCGAATTCTGCGAACCACGCGGTCTTCTCATTGGCTGGATTGCTCCAGTTGTTCCAACCCTCCGGCCGAATCTCGGCGGGCAGGTCGGTGTTCATGAAAACCACGCGCGCGAAGGGCCGCCACGGCCGCCCCAGAAAGATTCCTGAACGCTTCTCTCCCGCGTTCACTCCCGGTCCTGCGGTTACCCGGCTGTCGACGATCACGTATCCGGTCGCCTGATCGGCTGAGGTGCGCGATTGCGCCGTCAGATACCCCGGCCCGGTGGCGTGAATCTCGTCGTGGTCGAAGACTGCCGTCGCGTTGCCGAAGATGAAATCGACGGCGCCCTCGATGTAGGAGTCGAGGTAATACTGGCGCCCGTAATCGGCAAACAGCGTGTCCTGATAGCCCAGGAACCGGCAGTGTTTGAACACGGCTCGATCGGCGCGCACGACCATCGCGACCGCCTGCCCGGTGTTCCCGGCAGCGTTTTCAAAGGTGACGTTGTCCGCCTCGAATGCGGCCCCGTCGACTTCGACGGTCTCCGTGAAGAAAGTTCCGCCCGCCTGCTTCGCGTTCAGGCTGTTCGTGATGACGACGTCCTGGGGGGCGCGGCCCATACCCACCAGCGTGATGTTTGGGTGGTTCTGTGTGACGTTGAGCCGTTCGTGATACGTCCCCGGCGCAATCTCGATGTAGATGCGTCCACCCGGACCGGGAAAGGGATGATGATCGAGGGCCATCTGGATGGTGGGAAACTCCGTGGTCCCCTCGATGCCCGTCTTCACATCGGGAGAGACGCGCACGTGCACATCCTGCGCGTGAAGGGTGGCGGTGAGAAGGACCGGGGCGAGGAAAAAACAGATGCGCATCGGCTACAAGTCTGCCGGGTGCCCCGGGAAAAAGCTACCGGCACGATGCACCGAGATTCGCCTGGCAATGCTATTGTCTCGGTGAGATGTCTTACTCCGTCACTGCCGGCGGACGCACGCATTGCTTTGCGGAGCTGAAGACACTGCTCGCGAAGGCGACACAGGCACGTTCCGGCGACGCGCTGGCCGGCATCGCTGCGGAAAACGAAGAGGAGCGGGCGCTGGCACGCATGGCTCTGGCGGAGGTTCCTCTCGCGCGCTTTCTGGAAGAGTTGCTGGTTCCTTACGAAGCCGATGAGGTCACGCGTCTCATAGTGGATAGCCACGATGCGGCGGCCTTCGCACCGATCAGCGGCCTCACCGTCGGCGAATTCCGCGAGTGGCTGCTCGATCCGCTGGCCGACAGCGAAACGCTCGAGCGCATCGCCCCCGGCGTTACGCCCGAGATGGCGGCTGCGGTTTCGAAACTGATGCGCAACCAGGACCTGATCCTGGCAGCACAGAAGTGCCGCGTGGTGACACGCTTTCGCAACACGCTCGGCCTGCCCGGCCGCCTTTCCGTTCGGCTGCAGCCGAACCACCCCACAGACGACGTGCGCGGCATCGCGGCTGCGATGCTCGAAGGCCTGCTGTATGGCTGCGGCGACGCGGTGATCGGGGTCAACCCGGCGTCGGACAGCCTGCAGGCCGTCACGCGCCTGCTCGACATGATGAACGACTTCCGCGAGCGCTACGACGTCCCCACCCAGATATGTGTGCTCGCGCACGTTACAAATACGATGCGCGCGATCGAGCGCGGCGCGCCGGTCGATCTGGTTTTTCAGTCGGTCGGCGGGACGGAGAAGACGAACCGGAGTTTTGGCGTGAGTCTTGCGCTGCTGGCGGAGGCACGCGCCGCGGCACTCGCGCTCCATCGCGGCACGGTTGGCGACAACGTTATGTATTTCGAGACCGGCCAGGGCAGCGCGCTATCCGCAGGAGCCAATGAGGGCGTCGATCAGCAGACGTGCGAAGCGCGCGCGTACGCGGTGGCGCGGCATTTCCGGCCACTGCTGGTAAACACTGTCGTCGGATTTATCGGGCCGGAATATCTCCTCGATGGGAAGCAAATCGTGCGCGCCGGCCTTGAAGACCATTTCTGCGGCAAGCTGCTGGGCCTGCCGATGGGGTGCGATGTCTGCTACACGAACCATGCTGAGGCCGACCAGGACGATATGGATACGCTGCTGACCCTGCTCGCGGTCGCGGGAGTCAACTTCGTCATGGGCGTTCCGGGCGCGGACGATGTGATGCTGAATTACCAAAGCACGTCTTTCCACGACGCGCTGTACGCACGCAGCGTTCTTGGACTGCGCCGCGCTCCGGAATTCGAAGGCTGGCTGGAGCGCATGGGGATTTGTAACGACACGGGTGACTTGTCGAGCGCGGGGAACGCGGGCCGCCTGCTGCCGGGAGCGAGCGAATGGCTGGGATAAGGGATCTGCGCGCTACCACCCCACAGCAACCCGCGAATGGAGAAGACGATTTCCGGACGCGACTACGCCGGTTCACGCCCGCCCGCATCGGTCTCGACCGCGTGGGCGCCAGCCTTCCCACCGACGCCCTGCTGGATTTTGAACTCGCCCACGCCCGCGCCCGCGACGCCGTCCATGCCCCCTTCGCAGCTGAGGCCCTCGCCCGCGGCCTTCGCGACGGCGGCTTTGGCGATCCCCCGATCGTATCCAGCCAGGCTCGGGATCGGATGGAGTATCTGCTTCGGCCCGACCTCGGGCGCCGCCTCGACCCGGGAAGCCGCGAGCGACTGCGCAACGCCCGGCGGCCCGGCACGCTCGCCATCGTCGTCGCCGACGGACTTTCTGCGATCGCTCCCGGGCGCCACGCCATCCCGTTTCTGAACGCATGGCGTACCGGCGAGGTCCCGACGAGTGAAGGCCGAGGAAATGTCACCGTCGTGGTTGCCAATCGCGCGCGGGTTGCGCTGGGCGATGAGATCGGCGAGCTTCTCGCCGCCGAGGCTGTTGTTGTCCTGATCGGGGAACGGCCCGGTCTTAGTTCGCCGGACAGTCTGGGCATCTATCTCACCTGGGCGCCGCGGGCCGGGCGCACAGATGCGGACCGCAACTGCATCTCCAATGTCCGGCCGGAGGGTCTGCCGTATCGCGACGCCGCCCGGCGCCTCCGGTATCTGTTGTCCGCAGCCCGCCACCTGCGGGGCAGCGGCATCGCCCTGAAAGACGACAGCGAGGCTGGCGATGAGCGTGGGCTTGCCTCGTTGTCCGGCGATAAAAAAACGAAAATCGGGGCGAAGTCTCTGAAGTAACCGGAAGGCTCATCGTGCCAACAACCTTTTAACCGAAAGCGCGTCTGCTATTGGAGAGGCGGAATGGTTTCCGCGCGTTTCCACGGCCCGATGCGGCCTAAAATAGTTACTGATATGGCAATTTGGCGATTTCGTTCGCTTCTCGCGGTGGCGATGTCTGTGACGGCCGCAGCCACGCTCTGGGCCGATGCGGCTCCGTTCGACCTGACGGGCCCGAAGCTCGAAGTGAGAATCACGCGCGCGGGCAAAGCGCTGCCCATTTCCGAGGTCCCCAATCTCGAGGCGGGCGATCATCTCTGGATCAAGGCCGATCTGCCGCCGGGACAATCCGCGCACTACCTGATGGTGGCTGGGTTCCTGCGCGGCTCGACGAATCCGCCACCGGAAAACTGGTTCTTCCGCCAGGAGACCTGGGACAGGAAGGCGAGCGAAGGACTGAATGTCACGGTGCCGCAGGGTGCGCAGCAGGTGCTCGTTTTCCTGGCTCCCGAAACGGGCGGCGATTTTCACACGCTGGTCGGCGCGGTGCGCGGCAAGCCGGGTTCTTTCGTGCGCGCCTCCCAGGATCTCAATCAGGCGATGCTGGATCGCTCGCGGCTCGATACGTATCTCGCGGCGGTCCATCGCCTTGACGCCAGCGATCCCACGAAGCTGAAGGACGCAGCGCCTCTGCTGGCGCGCAGCCTGGGCATGAAGATCGACGAAAAGTGCCTCGACCGGATCCCGGAACTGCAGGCGGCGTGCCTGAGCCAGGGTCAGGACCAGATGATCCTGAGCGACGGGCACAGCGAATCGATGGTGGAGGCGCTGACCTCCGGACCGGCCAGCGATCTGGCGGCACAGCTGGCGTACACGCCACAGGCGAATTACGGCTTCTACAGCCCCTATGTGGGGTCGGTGATGGACATCGCGCGCATCCTCGACACGTTCCACACCGCGCAGTATCAGTACATTCCGGCGCTGGCCACCGAGCAGGGGCAGCAGATCTCGCTGATGCTGAATACGCCGCCCTCGTTCCACAACCCCAAGTCCGTGCTGGTGACGGCGCTGCCCGCGGTGGAAGCAGCGCAGCCGCCTCCGCTGCATCCGGTCGACTCAAAGCAGAACTACTGCGCCGAGAAGAACTCTCTGGTGCTGGCGGTGGACGGGGCACCACTGGTTTTCTCCACCGGCTACACGCACGAGCTGATCCTGCGCCTGAAAAAGAAAGACGGCAAATTCGTCGATGAAGCTGTCGAGCCCGACGCGGAGAAGGGCGGCCTTGAGCTGGAGGCGAAAGACCTGAGCGCGACGGACTTCGGCAACACCATTGACGCCTCGCTGCACGGCTACTGGGGATTCGATAAGTTTGACGGCCCGGCGTTCCGCCTGGAAAACACGCACGCCCAGCACTGGGAACTGGCGGCCGCCGATCGGGAAGCGCTGATCGTCGGCCGTGAAGACACCATCCACCTCTCCACCGACGACGCCAGCTGCGTGGACACGATCCTGGTCAAAGACTCCGCCGGCAAGGAGCTGAAGGCCGACTGGAAAGCGACGAGCCCTGACGACGTGGAAGTCAGGCTGCCCCTGAAAGAGACACACCCGGGGGCGCTGCAACTGGAGGTGAAGCAGTACGGCACCGTGACGGCGCAGACCATTCCGCTGCGCGCTTATGCCGAAGCGGGCCATCTCGACAGCTTCACTCTGCACGCGGGTGACGCGCAGGGCATTCTCAAGGGCAGCATCCTCGATGACATTGCCAGTCTCACGGTGAATGGAGTTGCATTCACTCCCGGAAAAATCGATCCCACGATGGGCAGCGATGAGTTGCCCATGGTGGCAAAGGACGCGAAAGCCGCGGCCAAACTGCAGCAGGGGGAATCGGCGAAAGCCCAGGTGATGCTCACCGATGGCCGCGCTATGACGGTGGCCGTAGTTGTCGGCGCTCCCCGTCCGGGCGTGCTGCTGATCGGCAAAAGCGTGCAGGAGTCTGCTTCCAGCACGGGAAGCAATATTCAGCTGGCAAACCAGGACGAGTTGCCCCAGGACGCGAAGCTGCGCTTCAGCGTGCGTGCGCAGCTGCCGGCCTCGTTCCGCCGCGGTGAAGAAATCGAGGTGGCGACAGCGGACGAAGCGTTCACGACGACGCTCAGCCTCGATAACGGCGGCATGACGCTGGAGAACGGGAAAGTTGCTCTCGCCACGCTCGATCCTTCGAAGGCCTTCGGCGGATCGGCGTTTGGGCCGCTCAAGTTTCGCGTGGTCGATAACGGCACGGCGGGCGACTGGCAGCCGCTCGCGACTCTGGTGCGTCTGCCTGAACTCCACGATCTGAAATGCCCCGCCGGGAACGACGAGCAGTGCAGGTTGAGCGGCTCGAACCTCTTCCTTGTGGACTCGGTCGCGAACGATCCGCAATTCGACCATCCGGTCGAGGTTCCCGACGGATTCCCGGGCTACGTCCTGCCTGTCCCACACCCGGAAGACGGCCAGCTCTACCTGCGTCTGCGCGACGATCCTTCGGTGGTGAACCAGGTTACGCTGGCAGCGGAAACACTGCCGCCGCCGCCCGGCGAGGCCTCGCACCATGCGGATCGCGCCGCCTATCACGAAGGAGAAGTCGCACCTGCACCAGGCGCTTCAGGGCAGACCGGCGAAACTGCGACGCCCTCGGCATCGCCCGCGCCCGGCGCCGGACATTCGGGTACGCCGGAGTCGCAGCCGACCACGCCAAAGGCCCAGGCTCCGAACGACAGCAAGCCTGCGACGCCACCTGCCAGCGTGACACCGCCTGGTTCGGCGACTCCGAATGAAACGAAACCGCCGGCTCAGACGTCCACCCCTCAGCAGCAGCCATCGCAGTCGGCTCAGCCGCAGAGTGGAACCGCGAATCCGCCGCAGACATCTCCTGCGCCTGCGACGCAAAGCGCGCAGCCCGCGCCCGGCGGGGGGAACGCATCCCCGGCACAGAGCAGCGCGCCCCAGGCTTAGAGCTCCGCTTCGCGCGTCTGGGTACGCCTCTGCCATAATGGATCGGCTGCGCTCAGGAGGCAACAAATTGCAGGCACGCTGGAGCGGGTTCTCTCTCGTACTACTGTGCTGCACCGCGAGCGCATTCGGACAGCGGCCGCTTGACATGCCGCCGGTATCCACGCCCGACTCGGCACACCCCACAGGCCCCGTGACTCTGGATGTGGTGGTTACGGATAAGCGCGGCCAGCCTGTTGCCGGGCTGCAGCAGTCCGACTTCAGCCTGCTCGACGACAAACAACCCGCGGCCATCCGCTCCTTTCAGGCGCACGATCTAAGCGCCGCGCAGCAGAATGCTCCGCAGACGATGATCCTGCTCATCGACGACGTGAACGCGAACTTCTCCGTTGTGAGCATCGCTCGTACGCAGATTGAGAATTTCCTGCGCAGCAACGGCGGCAAGCTTGCCATTCCTGTCGGCATCTATCTGCTGACCGACAACCGAATTGAGGCCATCGCGCCTCCCGGAACGGAGGGAAACGCGATCGCCAACGTCCTGCACCAGAAGGACGGTGAGTTGCACGATATTCCCCGTTCCGCCGGCTTCTACGGCGCGGAGGAACGAGCGCAGATTTCGCTGCAGGCGCTCGGCACGCTGGGCGCGGCGCTGGGCAACGTGGAGGGACGCAAGCTGGTCGTGTGGATTGGACCCGGCTGGCCGATTTTCGATAATCCGAACGTGATCATCAGTCCGCAGCAGCAGCGCAATTTCTTCAGCGCGATCGTGGGGCTCTCGGGGATGCTGCGGCAGTCCGGCATCACCATCTACTCCATCGATCCGATCGGTCCTGCCGACGCAGCCAGCGCGCGGAATTTTCTGTGGGAGAGCTTTAACAAACCGGTCATGAAGCCCTCCAAAGCGAATCCCGGCAATCTCGCCCTGCAGGTCTTCGCCACGCACTCGGGTGGCACCGTCGAGTCGGGCAGCAACGACATCTCCGGCGAGATTGCGCGGTGCGCCGCCGATGCCTCGATCTGGTATTCCATCACCTTCGATCCGCAAAGGGCCGACTCGCCGGACACGTGGCACGATCTGACGGTAAAGATCGACAAGCCCGGGTTGAAGGTTCGCACCAGCAACGGCTATTACGCGCAGCCGTGAAGGGACGTTCAGACGAAGCGAGCCGATGCAGCGGCGGTGGCAGGCTGGCCCGATTCGCGGCAAAGGAGAGCGATGCGCAGGAGGGGGTGGTCGGCTGGGATTGCGCTCGGCATGGCTTGGTGTGCCGCTGTTTCCGGGCAAAGAGTGGCTGAGTCTCCCCAGCGGGCGGCCGCCGCGCCCATCCTGCTCAACGTGCAGGTTACGGACAAGGCGGGGCACCCCATCCAGGGATTGCAGCAGAGCGATTTCACCCTGCTTGATGAGGGGAAACCGGTGCCCATTCGCTTCTTCCGGGCGCTGTCAGGATCGCAGCCCAACACAGTCTCGATCGCGCTGCTGATCGACGATGTGAACGCGGACTTCAACGAAGTGACCTTTGCCCGCCAGCAGATCGCGAAGTTTCTGCGCAGCTTTGGACCGCACCTGCCCGCACCCGTCTCGGTGATTCTGATGACGGAGACAAACCTCACGCGGCTGCTGGCACCGCTGACGGACGGGAATCGCCTGGCCTGGGAACTGGAACAGAGTGAAGCCCACCTGCGCCCGGTACCCGCGACCGCGGACTGGGGGGACGTCGAACGCTGGCAGGATTCCATGCAAGGGCTCCGGAAAATCATTGCTTATCTGGCGCGCCAGCCGGGACGCACCCTGCTGGTCTGGATCGGTCCGGGATGGCCGCTGTTCGACAATCCCGGGAATATGGTCACCGACCAGGCGCAGAGGTTCTGGATGAGAGCGATCGTGGACTTATCGACGGGACTGCGAACAGCTCAGGTGACGCTGGACACGGTGGACCCGGAGGGCCCGCAGGATGGCGCAGGCCTGGAGTCTTCCCGCTGGGGGGCGTTCCTGAAGCCGGTGAAAAAGCCGGGCGATGCCTGGTTTGGGGATCTCGCACTGCAGGTGCTGGCAACAGAAAGCGGAGGCAGGGTGCTGTACGCCAGCAACGATGCCGCGGCCGAGCTATCCGCCTGCGCCGAAGACGCGACCGCCTGGTACGCGCTGAGCTTCGATCCGCAAGCCAGCGATAAGCCGGATCGCTGGCACGCGCTCGAAGTAAAGGTCGACAAGCCGGAGGTGGTGGTGCGAACCAACAATGGCTATTACGCGCAGCCGCTTCCCTGAAAAGAACCGGCTCCCCAGCATCGAGCGGGGAAGGCGGAAGATCGCACCGGCGGCCCGGCCTACATATTCGTGTGCCCGGCGCGCATTTCTTCGTTAAACGCCGGCCTCGTCACCGCCAGCGCCGCCTGCAGCTTCGCGTGGTAGTCGCCGCCGCGTCCCTGCAGCGCCGGAGTGGCCGAGGCGTATTCTCCGTCGATCTTCAGAAGCGCCTGGCCCGACAAATCCGCGGCCATCCGCACCAGCTCTGCAGTCGTGGTATTCAGATACTGAGCGTCGCGCGGGTCGGCAATCCACACCGGCTGATTTTGACCGAGGACCCCCGACAGCCAGTACACCTTGAGCGCCAGGTAATCCATCCGGCTGCGGTCGTCGGTATCGGTGAAGAAAAACTTCTTCTGCCAGCGGCTGTAGTAGCGGGTCGTTACCGGCACCGGTTGCCGGTTGCCACTTTTCAGCAGCTCCAGCTGTCCTCGATCCAGCGTCTTACGCACGGCGTTATAGATGAACGTTTCGGCGTAGGGCTGTTCCGGGGCCGGCACAATCTCGGCGAAGGTCACCGTCATGCTCGCTGAAACCAGGGCGTGCAGCGGCGACTGCGTGCCGTCTTCGAGGTGGAGGGTTCCGTGCACGATGTAGGTGTCGGCGCCCGAGGTCGAGCGATGGAAGGGCCAGGCGAAATTCCTGAAGCTTACGGGGAGTCCGGCCAGCGTTACGTAGGCATCGGGCCGCGGATTGCGCAGCCGGTTCGCCGCCTCGCGCAGGTGGCTGGTCATCTCCGGCAGCAGTTCGGCCTTGTGAAAGTCGAAAGCCTCGCTCAATTCCAGCAGGAGCGTTCGCTCTGGGGGCGCATCGGCCGCCGTGCCCAGCCGGAACCGGGTGGTGGGATGGCTGTTGAAGTCTGAACCGGCTTCCACGGCAAGGACAAGCAGGCCTGCCTGTTGCGCGGCAGTGTGAAGGTCTGTGGTCAGCGTCGATGCAAGAGGAGTGGTCATTTCTTTCGGAATTATCAGCCCATTGTAAGCGGCTTGGGGTGGCGGATAAAAGCGTACATACCCCGGTTAACCCCGCAGGTACGGGTCCGTCCGCCTGACACGGAAGTAGCAGGGCGGGCCACAAAGCCATTTTCTATCATCACGCAGTCGTCTCTGCCGGGCCCCGGGGCCACGTTTCTCCCGCAACTTTTTGGGAGGAGAAGCGTCTACAGTTCATTACGGCAGTTTAATCAATGGGGAGGCGGCCTTTCTGTGCATATGCTTCGGCGCACTGCCCTTGCGGCAATCGCATCCTTTGAGCTCGTAGTATTGCTGGTGGCATTAACGAAACCAGCATATGGATACGTGGACCCCGGTTCGGGTTTGCTCGCCGTTCAGGTGGGGGGTTCCATGCTCGCCGGCGGACTTTTCATTCTCCGCTCCAAGATCCGGCGGCTCTTCGGTTTGTCCTCGCCCGGCGAAAAGAACGAAGCAGAGAAGAGCGCCGACTCCCAGGCAAGCGAGTAATGGCGGCGGCCGAGCTCACGCTCGAAACCTTTCGCGACCCCGCCGGTTCCCTGCGCATCGTTGGGGATCGTGTTCTGCGTACGGTCCGGAGCGGACAAGCCGATGCCGCGCTGCATTTTCTGCGGTCGCAGATGGCGCAGGACTGGGTCGGCGAGGGTCGCCTGATCGAGACGAGTTTTCTCCGCGACGACGGCAGCCTGATCACGCTGGAGCATGCCCGCATCTTCTTCCCGTCGTACCCGTGGGAGTGGACTCCGAGCGCGTGGATTGCTGCCGCCGATCTGACCCTCGATCTCTGCGATGAACTCCTCGGCCACGGACTCATCCTCAAGGATGCCACGCCGCTCAACATTCTCTTCCGAGGGTCGCGGCCGGTTCTGGTCGATGTTCTTTCCATCGACGCGCGGGACCCGGAGAGCCCGCTGTGGCTTGCCTACGCACAGTTCGTGCGCACCTTTCTGCTGCCTCTGGCGGGGTACGCTTACCTTGGCTGGCCCCTCGAGGCGTGCATCCGAAATCGGGACGGCTATGAGCCCGCAGATCTGGCGCCGCACCTCAGCCGCTGGCAGCGCTGGCGCGAGCCCTTTCGCTCCCTTGTGACGCTGCCGCTTATGCTGGAAGGCAGCGGCAGTGAGAGCGCGCGGAACACCAAGGTAAAACAAGAGCCGGGGGCGGCTCTCGCGCTGCTGCGCCGCAATCTCGCCGGACTGCGCCGCCACCTGCGGCGCATCGAACGGCGGATCGTGTCGCACCGCCCGGCGTCGCGCTGGAGCGCGTACGCGCATTCCGCGGATCATTACAACGCTGAGGATCAAAAGCGGAAGCGCGCGTTTGTCCGGGAAGCTCTGATCGCCGCCGGCCCGCGCCACGTGCTTGATCTGGGGGCGAACAGCGGCGTCTACTCGCGCATTGCCGCCGAGCGCGGCGCTTCGGTCATTGCCTGGGATACGGACCTGCCGGCGACGGAGAAGAATTTCGCCGCGGCGCGAACGCAGAACCTCGACATTGCGCCGCTCATCGCCAATCCCGCACGGCCCACACCGGCGGCCGGATGGCGCAACGCGGAGAGCCTTTCGCTCCTCGATCGCTCGCGCGGCCGTTTCGACTGCGTGATGATGCTCGGCCTGATCCATCATCTGCTGCTCTCCGAACAGATTCCCCTGACCGAGATTGCAGCCTTCCTCCGCGAACTGGCGTCCGGGTGGGCGATCGTGGAGTGGGTGCCTGCGGCCGATCCGCGGTTTATCGATATGCTGCGCGGCCGCGAAGAGCTGTACGGCCATCTGGACGAAGCCGCTTTTCTCCGTGCGATGCAGAGGCACTTCACTGTCGTTCTGCGGGAGGTCTTGCCGAACGGCCGGGTGCTCTTCGCGCTGCAGGGGAGATAAGCTGCGACCCGGCAATACCATCAAGGCACGGAGCCCATCATCGCGTCCCCATCCGCCCATCTACGAGCTTCTGTCAAGACGGTGGACCCCATGAAGTCCCCACGCTCCGAACGCGAATCGCGCTGGCATCTCTGTCTCGAGGGCGCCGGCGCCGCCATCCTCGTGGCGCTGCCGCTCATGATCCTGCACATTCTGCCGTCGCGGCAGACGCTCTTCCACGAGCTACTCCCGATGAACCCGGTTTACCAGGGCGTGCTCATTGACTTCCTGGTTGTCGTGGCGGTCAGTATCTTCGCCTTCTGGCTCCTCGATCGCTGGACTCCCTACCATCGCGGTCTTGCGTGGCTGCTGGTTGCGGCCCTCCTTGTCATGCGCCTCTTCCGCGGTCTCAGCGTTGGCGAGCTTATCTCCCCAGGGACCGCTGCCGGCGGCCGCATCTTTCTCCTCATCGTGGCACCGGGGCTGCTCCTGTGGTTCCTCCGACGCTCATGGTACGACCCCGCGGTTCGCGCCGGGCGATTGGTTCTGCTGCTCCTCGGTTTCTCCGCCGTCTGGCTGCTCCCGGAGCTGACCGTCATGGCCTTTCGCCCCGAACCGCATGAAAGAGCCGGCTTCTCGAAGCCGATCGCCGAGGCCCCACAACGACGCATCGTCTGGATTCTCTTCGATGAGGCCTCCTACGATCAGCTGTTCGATCATCGCCAGCCCGGCATCGACTATCCCAACGTCGATCACTTCGCCGCGTCCGCCGTCACCTTCTCCAATGTGCAGCCCGCCGGCTATTTTACCGAGAAGGTTATCCCCTCCCTCTTCACCGGCGACGTCATCACCGATGAGCGCAGCGATCTCGATGGCCGGCTCTTTGTCCGTACCGTCGCCCACCCGCACTGGCACCTCTACGAGGCCTCGCACACCGTCTTCGCCGATGCACAATACGCAGGCTGGCCCACGGCAGCCATCGGCTGGTACAACCCCTACTGCCGCACCGATGCCTCGGCGCTCGACGACTGCTACTGGACCCTCACCACGCCTCTCCCGGGCCGCTATTCACCCGGCCGCTCGGCGCTGCAGAACGCCGTCGCACCTGTTTCAAAATCACTCCTCCGCCTCATCGGACGGCGTGTTCAGGATCCCACGCCCTGGCAGATGCATGCCGCCGATTACACCGTCCTCATGCAACACGCGCTGGCGGAGATCCGCACAGACCGAAGCGGTTTTGTCTTCATTCATCTGCCTCTGCCGCACCCCGGCGGCTTCTACAACCGCCGTACGCGTCAAATCGGGGTCGACGGCAGCTATCTCGACAATCTCGTACTCACCGACCACACCCTCGGCCGGCTGATGGAGGCCGTCAATGCTACGCCTGTCGCGGGGCAAACGGCGGTCATCGTCTGCTCCGATCACTCCTGGCGTGTGAATCTCTGGCGTCCCACGTCTGACTGGCGCCCGGAAGACGCGCATGTGTCCGGGGGACGCTTCGACCCGCGGCCTCTGCTCATGGTTCATTTCGCCGCAGAAACGGAGGCGATGAGGGTCGCGCAGCCCTTCCCGCTGCTTGCCCTGCACGCCATGCTGGAGCGCATGATTGGCGGCCAGCTCACAGGCGCGCAGCAACTCGCCGCGTGGGCAGTGCGGCAGTAGCTAACGCCGCTCCAGAAAGAACGCCCTCGATCTGGCACGGAGCAGCAGGTAGAGAAAGAGCGCATCGATCAGGATTCCGGCAAGGCTGCGCGCCCAGTCGCGGGTGACGAGCACGCTCGCCACGACGCCCAGCGCATTGACGCTGAAGATGGCGAGGGACAGCAGCCATGCCCACACCTGGCGCGTCAGCAGACCCACGCCTGCGGCCGTCGCCAGCGTACCCAGGAGGAGCAGGATGGTCGCGGCGGAGTGCGCGTTGGCGGCGAAGGCTGCCTGCGCGGGCACATTGAAATCCCACATGCGGTCGAGCCGGGTGCCGGGGAAGAACAGCGAATAGCCGACCACCCCGGCAATCGCCGCGGCGGCAAATTCCAAAACTGCGACAAACGTGATTCCCAGCGGCCTCTTCATGGTCCCAACTCCACCTCAGTGCAGGATTGCCGGCGGCGCACCTTCGGGTCGCTTCCAGTGGGCCGCAGGCCGAGCCACCGCGTACATCTGCTCCGCGATCTCGTCCATCATCGCCATGCGGTCGCCGTTCTCTTCATACAAATCGAAGTGGGTACGGTTCTCGCGGTAAGTGAAGTGAGGATCGGCTCCCAGGCGATTCAGCACCGCTTCAAGCCTGTGCGCGGCGCCGTCCAGGTAGAAAGTGTCCGCCGTGCCGACGATCAGATGGATCCTTCCCTTCAGGTCACGTCCCCGGGTTGCCCAGTTCGCCTCCACGACGTGGGCCAGGTCGTAGTGATCGTGCCAGTAGGCGACGACCTTCGGATTCACGTCGCCCGTGGCGCGATCGAAAAGCTCCAGCGGCCGCCCATCGGGACCGCGCGGGGAGAAGACCCACTCGAAGGACGCCATCTGTCCGCCGTACTCACCGAGCACCTGCTCCTGGCGCGCAAATTCTTCAAACGTTGCGATCACCTGGGCGTGATCGCGCACCAGCGGATACAGGGTGCCGTCGGGCCGGTGATACACGTTGGCGTGCGGCGCGTAGAGATCGACACCGGTGAAATCGTGAAAATCGCTGGGGTCGGGCGACGTGGACCATGTCCCGCCGAAGACTTTCGGATAGTTGACTTCGAGCTGCAGCGTCGCCCATCCACCCGACGAGTGGCCCTGCAGAAAACGCCCGGACGCCTTGTCGTCCATTCGATACTTCGCTTCCAGCCACGGAATGAACTCGGTCGTCAGGGCGGTGCCCCAAGGTCCGTTGTTCACGGAATCCGCGAACTCATGTGTTCCGGTGGGCAGCGATTCATCGAGGAAGACCCAGATCATCGGCGGCATTTTGCCGGCGTTCATCCGGTTTGCAATCATCAGCGCCGTTGGGCGAATCGTGTCCAGCTTCGCGCCGAATCCGTGCGTCCAGTAAACCGTTGGGTAATGCTCGCGCGGATGCTGGGCATAGCCCGGCGGCCGCACCACCCATCCGCGGATATGCGTTTCGCGTCCGGAGAACGCGGTGAGTGCGGGGCTTACAAAGTCGACCTCGGAGGTTTCCTTCTCCGCCGCAGCGAGTTCCTCCGGGTTCAGGGGCAGGGTTCGCTCGGGCCGGGCTTCCATCACCTGACTCAGCACGAAGGCCGGCTCGGCGCCGCTGCCCGGCGGCCAGTCCGCGAGGGGTACCACCGGGCTCTCCAGGTCGCCCGCCTCGGGGCCGTCGTAGGCATACGTGTGATCGACGTCCAGGACGGCCTGCGCCTGATAGGTCCCTGGCTTCAGCGACGAGAACGGCGCTGGAAACGCCAGATTATCGACGTCCACGTCGACCGAGTCTCCCGGCTTCAGATCGGCGATTTCCTTCGCCGCGATGGATGTCGCGGAGGGGCGGAATTCGTTCGCACCGACCCGCTTCGCTCCGCTGCCCGGCTCGAGAAAGATCAGGATCCGACCTGACTCCGTGTGCTGCATGGCCGGGTCCAGGGTCACGCGAAAGAAAAGATGCTGCGGCGGGTTTTGCGCCCAGGAGAGAGAAACCAGCAGGGAAAGGACCAGCAGGCGAAGAGCTTTCCTCAGGATCATTCCCGCGAGTCTATCAGCGGGCGCGTGTCCTCGAAAATCGGCCGTGCAGTGGACTAAAAGATAGCTGCTACGGGTGCAGGACCCGCGCCGGTCCGCCGTCGGGGCCCTGGATTTTGATCCGCTTCGCCAGCCCAAGGAACCCGAGCGCGCGAATGCCCCAGTAATTGAAGTCGAGCTCATACCAGGCCATGCCGTGGCTTGCCGATACGGGATGGGCGTGGTGGTTGTTGTGCCATCCTTCGCCGCCGGTGATCATCGCCACCCACCAGTTGTTGCGCGAATCGTCGCGGGTCTCGAACCGGCGACGGCCCCACATGTGGGTGGCCGAGTTCACCAGCCACGTGGCATGGAGCCCCAGCGTGATGCGCAGGAACGTGCCCCACAGGAACCACGACCATCCACCCACCACGAAGAGGGCGATTCCGACCACAGTGAGCGGCACCCAGTGCCAGCGGCTCAGCCAGACATAGAAAGGATCGTTCGCCAGATCGGGGACATAGCGCGCGAGCCGGGGATTCCGGTTGTGCAGCGACCCGTGAAGGATCCAGCCCATGTGCGACCACCACGCCCCGTCGCGCGGGGAATGCGGGTCGCCCGGGCGATCCGTGAGCTGGTGATGCATGCGATGCACCGCGACCCAGTAGATGGGGCCACCCTGCAACGCCAGGGTTGCGCACAGCGCCATGGCATATTCCACCCACTTTGGCGTTGTATACCCGCGATGGGTGAGCAGCCGGTGGTAGCTCATGGCGATGCCGACGTTCTGCCCGAGCACCCACAGCACCAGGAAAACAGCCAGAGCGCTCCAGGTGAAGAAGAAAAGCGCCGCAATCGCGCCCAGATGGAAGACTGTCAGGGTGACCGCAAAGATTACGTTCAGCGGCGCAGAACGCGTCTGCTCCAGCGCCTCAGCGTCGGCGCGCACGGTTTCAGCGGGAATCTCAGCGAGGGTCGGCATGGGAACAAGTATCCAGTTTTACCTTAACGGCCAGGCAGCCCCGTCGACTGTAAGAGTTGCGTAATGTCCCTGATCCGAAGCACCCCGGTTATCCGGCGTTAGAGGCCTCGGCGGTCGCGCGCGCCGCTTCCGGCCGCGACCCTTCGTCCACCCGCCCGAAGATCATCTTCCCGGACGCGGTTTGCAGCACTGAGGTCACGCAGATCTCCACCGAACGGCCGATGAGGCGCCTTGCGTGATCCACCACGACCATGGTGCCGTCGTCGAGGTATCCCACCCCCTGGTCGTACTCCTTGCCCTCTTTCATGATGACGACCCGCATCTTTTCGCCCGGCAATACCACCGGGCGCAGCGAGTTGGCCAGATCGTTGATGTTCAGCACCGCGACGCCGCGTACCTGGGCCACTTTGTTCAGGTTGAAGTCGTTGGTGACGATCTTCGCCTCCAGCTGGCGCGCCAGTTCGATCAGCTTGAGATCCACTTCGCGGATATGCTGAAAATCCTCGTCGGCAATCTGCACCGTGATCTGGGGATTTCCGCGCATGCGCTGCAGCACATCAAGGCCCCGACGACCGCGCTGCCGCTTGGAGGAGTCCGACGAATCGGCCACCATCTGCAGCTCACGCAGGACAAACTCCGGAATGATGAGCGTACCTTCGAGAAAGCCGGTCTCGGCGATATCGGCGATGCGCCCGTCGATGATCGCACTCGTGTCGATCACCTTGGTGTTGCGCCTGCCTCCGCGCTCTGTTGCAAACAGCCCACCCAGAGCCGCCAGGTTGAGCAAATCGCCTTTGTTCGCGCCGACAACCAGCCCGACGTAGGTCATCAGCAGCAGCACAGCGAGTTGAAAGAGGCTGCGCGTGTGACCTTCCGGCAAGCTGTTGCGCAGCACCAGGGAAAAGAGAAAGGCTCCGGTGATGCCAAGCAGGCTCCCGATCACAGCGCCGAAGAGCCGCCGCAGGCTCAGCGCCCGCACGCGCAGCTCGAAGAGGATGATCATTCCGGAGGCCGCCGCACCGAGCCCCCCCGCCGCCCACGGATTGATTCCGAAGGGACGAAAGAACCAGCAGGCGACCGAGAAAACAAGAATGAATAGCAGACGAAGAGCGAATAAATCCATCGAGGCACCCGAGAGAAACCCCGGCCAGGCGGAACAGCTCAAATCAGAGGAAATCGAAACGGAGGATTGGCCGGCCAACCGGAGTATACGCAGAGCTGCCGGGGCAGTCCAAGACCACGATTTTCACAGGCTACGCCACGAAAAGAGGGATTGACAGCGGCTTGGCGGCGGTGCCGGCTCGCGATGACTCGATGAAGACGCTCCCGCGCCGTCAATATTTCTGCACGTCGGGGTCGATTTCGTTCGACCAAGCCGTGATGCCTCCCGCGAGGTTGTGCAGTCTGGTAAAGCCGTTTTGCGCCAGGAACTCCGCCGCCCTCTGGCTGCGGCCGCCGCTCTTGCACTGGACGACGATGGCGCGTGTCTTATCCAGTTCGCCCAGACGCGCCGGCAGCTCGCCGAGTGGAATCAGATGGCCGCCGATCTGCGCGATCTGATACTCGTAGGGCTCGCGCACATCGAGAATGAAAACATCGTCGCCAGCATCGAGCTTCTGTTTCAGCTCGGTCACGCTCATTTGCGGGATGCCGTTCTTCTCAGGAGCCATTTTCGCCTCCGGCACGATGCCACAGAACTGCTGGTAGTCGATCAATTCTTTCACGGTCGGGTTCTTCCCGCAGACCGGGCATTCCGGATTCTTTCTCAGCCGGAGCTCGCGAAACTTCATATCGAGCGCGTTGACCAGCAGCAGCCGCCCGATCAGGGGCTCGCCCTTGCCCAGGATCAGCTTAATGACTTCCGTCGCCTGGATGACGCCCACCAGTCCGGGAAGGATCCCCAGCACGCCGCCCTCCGCGCAGGAGGGCACCAGGCCCGGGGGTGGGGGCTCCGGATAGAGGCAGCGGTAGCACGGGCCCGCCTCGGTTGCGAAGACGCTGGCCTGTCCTTCGAAGCGGAAAATCGACCCGTAGACGTTCGGCTTGCCGGTGAGAACGCAGGCGTCGTTGACCAGATAGCGGGTCGGGAAATTGTCGGTCCCGTCGGCCACGACGTCGTACTGTCGGATGATCTCGAGCGCGTTCTGGCTGGTCAGCATGGTCTCGTGCTGCACAACGTTCAGGAAGGGATTCAGCGCGGTCAGCTTCTCGGTCGCCGACTGGATCTTCGGGCGGCCCACATCTTTCGTGCTGTGAATAATCTGGCGCTGGAGGTTGCTTGCGTCGACCACGTCGAAATCGACCAGTCCGAGGGTGCCAATCCCCGCTGCCGCCAGGTAGAAGGCCAGAGGCGAGCCCAACCCCCCCGTGCCCACACACAGAACCTTCGCGGCCTTGAGCTTCTGCTGTCCCTCCATGCCGACTTCGGGAAGGATGAGGTGGCGCGCATAGCGCGCCATTTCTTCGTTGGACAGCGCGGGCAGGGTGACGGGTTCGGTAAAGGTAGCCATGGTGTTCTCTTAAGGATGCGGCCCGTGCCCCGCGCGGTGCAAGCCCTCGGGAGGGGATGGACGCTGCCGGTGGCCTGATGAAGAGGCCGGGCGTTACTTCCCGGCGGTTTCGTTCCAGAGGAAGGCCATTTCGTCGGTGTAGTCCTGGACGAGCTGGTCCATGGAGACGCCGGCCGAGTGCCCGCCTTTGACGGAGTAATGCAGGAGGATGGGGCGATCGCTGCCGCTGGAGGCCTGCATGAGCGCAGTCATTTTGCGGGCGTTCATGGGGTCGACGCGGGTGTCGTTGTCGCCGGTGAAGAACAGGATGGCCGGGCATTTCTCGCCCTTGTGGACGTTCTGGTAGGGCGAGTATTTGACGATATAGGCGAAGTCCTTTGGGTTTTCGGCGTTGCCGTACTCGGTGGTCCAGAGGCGGCCGAACTCGAATTTCTGGTAGCGGAGCATATCGAGAAGCGGATAGCCGCACCAGATGGCGCCGAAGAGGTCGGGGCGCTGGGTCATGGCGGCGCCCATGAGCAGACCGCCGTTAGAGCGGCCGCGGATGGCGAAGTGCTCAGGTGAAGTGTACTTGTTGGCGATGAGGTATTCGGCCGCGGCAAAGAAATCGTCGAAGACGTTCTGCTTGTTCTCAAACATGGCGGCTTTGTGCCAGGCTTCGCCATATTCATTGCCGCCGCGGAGATTGGGGAGCGCGAACCAGCCGCCCTGCTCCATCCACCAGGCGTACTCAGGGTTCCACTCGGAGAGCATGGGCAGGTCGAAGCCGCCGTAG
>DATJNE010000159.1:0-2611 GCA_035508305.1 Acidobacteriaceae bacterium
CTCTTCAGGATCGTAGATCTTCAGATACCCGTCGAACTTCAGCACCGACCCCGACACCCGGAAGTTATACGTCTTCTGATTCTTCGCCTCGATCTCGACCGTCGTCACGTCGTAGACTGCCGGCACCATCTGCGATGCGACAAAACGCTCCCACACCAGCTTGTACAGCTTGTATTGCTCGTCGCTCAGATACTTCCGTATCTTGTTCGGATGCAGCCCCGGATCGGTTGGCCGAATCGCCTCGTGCGCATCCTGCGCATCCTTCTTCGAGCGATACGCGTTCGGCTGCCCCGGCAAATACTGGCTTCCGACTTTCCTGCCAATCCACTCCCGCACCGCCGTGATCGCTTCCGGCGAAACCCGCGTGGAGTCGGTACGCATATAAGTGATGAGTCCAATCGACCCATCGGGTCCGAGGTCCACGCCCTCATACAGCCGCTGCGCCACACCCATCGTGCGCTTCACGCTGAATCCCAGCCGCGCCGCTGCCTGCTGCTGCAGCGTGCTGGTAATAAACGGCGGATAAGGATTGCTCCTCCGCTCCTTCTTATCGACCGACGCCACGCTCCATGCCGCCCTGGTCGTCGCATCGACAATCGCCCGCGCCTCTTTCTCGCTCGCCACCGCCGGCGCGCTCACGCCTTCCACCTTCGCGCGTTCGCCGTCGATGCCGATGAACCGCGCCGTGATCAGCTGCGGCTCCGCCTTCGCCGCGCCCTGGACCTCGAGAATCGCGTCGATCGTCCAGTACTCGACCGGCTTGAATTCCTGGATCTGCCGCTCCCGCTCCACGATCAGCCGCACGGCGACCGTCTGCACGCGTCCGGCGGAAAGCCCGCGCCGTACCTTGTCCCACAGCAACGGAGAAATCTGGTAGCCCACGATCCGGTCCAGCACGCGCCGGGTCTGCTGCGCGTCCACCAGGTTCTCGTCCACATTGCGCGGATGCTCGAACGCCGCCCGCACCGCCTTCTGCGTGATCTCGTTGAAGGTCACCCGCTGGATGCGGTTCCTGTCCTTCACCACCGGGCCGAGCTGCATCGAGAGATGCGCAGCGATCGCCTCGCCTTCGCGGTCCGGGTCCGGCGCCAGATACACCGCATCGGCCTTCTGCGCCAGCTTCCGCAGCTTCGCCACCACCTTCTCTTTGTCCGGAGACACGATCAGCGTCGGCTCGAACGTCCGCCGCTCCAGCTCCACCCCGATGTCCCGCTTCGGCAGGTCCATGATGTGGCCGAACGACGCCTCCACCTCGAAGTCCTTGCCGAGATATTTGTTGATCGTCTTCGCCTTCGCGGGCGACTCGACGATGACCAGCGATTTACTCATCGTTTCCCTTAGACTGCGGTGGCGGCGCGCACGTGGCGACGGCCCCCGCACAGCTCTTTCCGGCGCTTCCCTTCCGGAAGCTACCACGACCCACCGCTTCGAATCTATAGTTCCGGGGCGGAGCGCGCATCCAACCCTGCAACCGGAGGCGCTCAATTCCTCAGAAACTCCTGACGTAATTCTTTCCAGGAAGTTGTCGTATGCGCCCGGCCAGTTCCAGCTCGAAGAGCGCGGTGAAAACCTCCGAGGAGCTCATTTCCTGCTCCAGCTTTTCGAGGATTTCATCCATCTGCAGTGCTTCATCCTGACGAAGCACGCCGAGCACGCGCGCCTCCGAGGGCGGCAGCGGTGATTCCTCGAATAACGATGCCTCAGATGCCTCGGTGGATGCAAATCCCAGGCTTTGCTCCAGCTCCATGCGGATCTGGGTAGGCAGCTCTTCCCAGACGTCTTCCCAGCACGCGGTAAGCTTTGCGCCCTGTTTTATCAATAAGTTAGGGCCCCAGGCGTTCTTCGTGGTGACGTTGCCGGGAACGGCGAAGACCTCCCGGTTCTGCTCCAGGGCGCAGCGAGCCGTCACCCGGGTCCCGGAATTTTCCGCTGCCTCGATCACGAGCACGCCGACGCTCATGCCACTGAGGATGCGGTTGCGGCGGGGGAAGTTCTGCGGCGCGGGAAAGGTCCCGAGAGGGAGTTCGGACAGGATCAGCCCGCCGCCGGCGACGATCTGCTCGGCCAGGGATTTATTCTCCTTCGGATAGATCACGTCGACGCCGGTGCCCCAGATGGCGACGGTGGGACGCCGGGAAGCGAGAGCGCCCCTGTGGGCCGCCGTGTCCACGCCGCGCGCCATGCCGCTGAGGATGACGAGGCCGCGCGCTGCCAGATCGCGCGACAGCTTTTCCGCCATGCCGACGCCATAGGGGGTGGGATGCCGGGTGCCCACGACGGCGAGGCAAGACTTCGCGAGCAGCCCCGCATCGCCGCGGAGCCAGAGCAGCGCCGGCGGATCGTAGATTTCGCGCAGGCGCAGCGGGTAGGCTTCGTCGTGCCAGGTGACGATGGCGGCGCCGGTGGCGGAGAGCTTTTCCAGTTCCTGGTCGGCGGCGTGGGCGGCTTCGCCCGAGGAGATGAACTGGGCCGACTCCGCGGGAAGATGGAGAGACTCCAGCTCGGTGAGGGGCAGGTGCAGGACGCGGACCGCGGAGCCGCAGCGTTCGACGGAGCGAAGAAGGCGCCGGGGTCCGACGCCGGGTGTCAGCGCCAGGGCCAGCCACGCGTG
>DATJNE010000160.1:0-43412 GCA_035508305.1 Acidobacteriaceae bacterium
TGGGCCGAGGGCGTTCCTGGTATACTGGCCACAACCCGGACCGGAGAGATGGCCGAGAGGCTGAAGGCGGCGGTTTGCTAAACCGTTATAGGGTTGAAAAGCTCTATCGAGGGTTCGAATCCCTCTCTCTCCGCCAGATTCTTCCCGGGAGCCTGGTTGAGCTGCCCCAGCTTCCTGCGTTCCTTTCCGCATTTTCTGTCCGTTCATGAAGGACATTCCTGTGCCGGACCCGCTGTCGACGTTCGTGCTCCTGCCCGAGGCTGAGAAGGAGGCGCGAGGACTCACCTGGACTCCTCGCGAGATTCAGCAACAGCCGGAGACCTGGCTGGGAACCTGGCGGCGGCTGCAGTCGATCAAGCCCTCTCTCGATCAGGTGTTCGGCGAATACGGCATCACGGAGAACGCGGGCGATCCGGCCGAAGTGATTCTGACCGGCGCCGGAACCTCGGACTATATCGGACGAGCCCTGTGCAGCCTTCTTCAGCGACGGTGGGGCTGTAACGTGCGCGTCATCGCCAGCACCGATCTGCTGACCGATCTTGCGAATGCCGTTCTCCCGGAGAAACGGTATGTGTTGATTTCTTTTTCCCGATCCGGGGAGAGTTCTGAAGGCGTAGCCGTGCTCTCTCATTCTCTGGAGAGATTCCCGCAGCAGATCCGCCATATTGTGATCACCTGCAACGAACGCGGACAGATGGCGAAGCTGGCGGGCGTCTTCCCCATCGTTCTGGATGACGCCGTGAACGACCGCGGCCTCGCCATGACCAGTTCGTTTACCAATATGGTGATCGCCGGCCAGGCTCTGGCATTCCATGGCGCTTCGGGCGACTACGAGCCGATCCTGAACGCGCTGGTGAGGATGGGACGATCCCTGCTCGGACCGGCAGCCGCCCTGGCCGAGCAGCTGGCCAAACACGACGACCGCCGGGTCTGTTTTTTAGGTTCTGGCGCGCTGCGAGGTGTAGCCCAGGAATGCGCACTCAAGGTTCTTGAGCTGAATGCGGGGCGCATTGCGACTCTGGCCGAGTCCTTCCTGGGGGTGCGGCACGGACCGTTGTCGTTCCTGAACCAGGAGACCCTGGTTTGCGCATTTTTGTCCGGCAAGGAGAGCGCACAGCGATACGAACTCGATCTCCTCGGGGAGATTCGAAGCAAGCGCCTCGCAAAAGACCTGTTGGTGGTATCGCCGTCGACGGCAGAAGAAGTTCAGAGTCTGGCCGATCATGTGCTCGCGCTGGACGCGCCGGTTGGTTTTCCGGACGATTGCCGGCCGCCGGTGGACGCGATCGTCGGCCAGCTGTTGGCACTGTTTTTTGCCATCAGGAACGGGATTCGCCCCGATACGCCCAGCGCGGGCGCGATCAGCCGTGTTGTCTCTCATGTGAAGATTTACCCTGCAGAATCGGAAAAGGAGTGACGAAACCTTGATCGCGCACAGATCGGTGTGGGTCTCCGCAGCAGCTCTGATCGCGGGCGCGGTCCTGGGTCCGCGTCTGGCAGCCGCACAGGATCCGGGCAGGGCGGCCGCGGCCGTTCATGGTGACGTCTACTCTCTGGGAAACCAGGCGATCGCTGCGGAGTGGCGTCTCGCGGACGGCAAGCTCCGGGACTATACCGTTGCGGATCGATGGAACGGCAGAACCGTGCATCTGGAGGATCCGTTCGGCGTTTTGCTTCGGGATGGAACGATCGACAACGCGGAATCGCTCCGCCTCGACGGCAAGCCCGACATGCGGGCGCTGGCGCCCGATCCTGCTTCGGCGCGGGCGTCGGATCATTTCGCCGGCGAAGAATTCACCGCGTCTCTTACAGATAGTGCCGGTCGAGCACGCATCCAGTGGTCCGTCATCCTCCGCGACGGATCGAATTATGTGCGTCAGACGGTTACGATTGCCGCGCCCGGCCAGGATCTGCCGATCGCTGAGGTCCGCATGATCGACGCGACGATCCCCGGCGCTCATGTTGTGGGATCGGTGCGGGGATCGCCGATCGTTGCCGGCGGATTGTTTCTGGGCATGGAAGACCCGCTTTCCGAGAGTCGGGTGGTTGGGGATCGCGCCACAGCGGTTCTGGATCGCGAATTACCGCTGCGGAGCGGACAAAGCGTCACCTACTCCTCCGTCATCGGCGTCACGCGTCCTGGGCAGTTGCGGCGAGATTTTCTGCGCTATGTCGAGCGCGAACGCGCGCACCCGTATCGCACGTTCCTGCATTACAACTCCTGGTACGATCTGGGCTACTTCACGCCTTACGATCAGGCCGGCGCCCTCGACCGCATCCATGCGTTCGGCCAGGAACTGCACGAGAAGCGCGGCGTCGTTCTCGACTCATTTCTCTTCGACGACGGCTGGGACGATCATGCGTCGCTGTGGAACTTCAACAGCGGGTTTCCCGACGGCTTTTCCGCGGTGCGTGATGCGGCGCAGAAGGTTGGCGCCGAGCCGGGTGTCTGGATGTCGCCGTGGGGCGGCTACGACGGCCCGAAGAAGGAGCGCATTGCGTTTGGCGAGAAGGAAGGCTACGAGATCGTCGACGGCGGCTTCGCTCTCTCCGGACCGAAGTACTACCAGCGGTTTCTCGATGTCTGCCTGCGCATGATCCGCCAATATGGCGTGAATCAGTTCAAGTTCGACGGAACCGGCAACGCCGACAGCGTGTTTCCGGGCAGCGCCTTCGACAGCGACTTTGCCGCGGCGATCCATCTGATCGGCGAGCTGCGCAGGGCCGAGCCCAACATTTATATCAACCTCACCACCGGGACCTACCCGTCGCCCTTCTGGCTTCTGGATGCGGACTCGATCTGGCGCGGCGGCGAGGATGACAGCGAGATTGGCGCCGGCCCGACACGCGAGCGATGGATCACCTATCGCGACGCAATGACGTACCAGCATGTCGTGGAAGCCGGACCGCTGTGTCCGCTGAACTCGCTGATGCTGCACGGCATCATTTATGCGCGTTACAACAAGCAGCTGAATACCGATCCGCACAACGACTTTCGCAACGAAGTGCGCTCGTACTTCGGCACAGGAACGCAGTTGCAGGAGATGTACATCACTCCATCCCTGCTAAGCCCGGCGAACTGGGACGATCTGGCGGAGGCCGCGAAGTGGTCGCGCGCCAATGCCGACGTGCTGCGCGACACGCACTGGATCGGCGGCAACCCGGCGTGGCTGGAAGTATATGGATGGGCCTCGTGGTCGCCCCGCAAGGGGATTATTACGCTGCGCAATCCGAGCGATCACGCACAAACCTTCCGCGTCGACGTGCGGGATGCTTTCGAACTGCCCGTGGACGCCCCGCAGCGTTACACCGCGGTGAGCCCGTGGAAAGAGGATGCCGGCAAGCCGGCGTTCGAGGTCAGCGCGGGAGTCCCGGTTGCATTTCACCTGGTGCCATTCGAGGTGCTCACGCTGGACTTCACGCCACGCACCTGGTAGCCGGATTCGAAGACCCTGAAGATCTAGGTCGTCTCCGCGGCGGGGCGGCGATCGAAGAACAGCTCGATCTCCTCGAGGGATTTGCCTTTGGTTTCCGGCAGCCACCAGGTTGCGGTCGCAAAGTACAGGACAGTGCACGCTGCCCAGGCGAAGAACATCACCGCGTACCCGTGGTTGCCCACCACCGGCAGAAAGACGCCGGCGATCAGCGTGGAGATTCCCTGGTTGAGCAACAGCGCGATCCCCATGCCGGTGGAGCGGATGCGCGTGGGCATCAGTTCGGAGAGCATCAGCCAGACCACAACGCCCGGACCGACGGCGTAAGCCATGATGAACAACCCAAGGCAGGCGGCAACGAGCCAGCCTGTTTCTTCCGAAGGCACAGGGCCATACATCGCGTGGCGGATCACCAGCGACGCACTTGCGTACTTTGCTTCCGGCTCAATTTCAAGGACCGGATTCTGGCTGTCGCTGAGCACGGTGGCCACGTGCTCTCCGTCTCCATAGGAGTAGACGACGGTGAGCGCCATCGCGCGGCCCGACGTCGCGGGGCCAAAGGTTGTTTCATTGACCGGCAGGCGCACGGTGTTCCCGGTCTCGGCTGTGACGATCCTGGTCTTTACATCGACACGCGTTCTTTCGGCGCGAAGAAACAGGAAGCCGCCAGCGAGGAGGGAAAGAACCACGCCGCCGGTTCCGATCCGCAGCAGGAACCGGCGTCCCTTGCGGTCGACCAGGAAGACGGCCACCAGGGTCATGATGCAGTTGAGTAAAACAACAAAAACATCGCCCTGCGTCGCGTGGCGCGCGGTCATGCCCGCCTGGCGGAGGATGACCACGAGGAAGCTGAGGACAGAATTGATGCCGGTCGTCTGATTCAGGCTGAGAACGAGGCAGGCCAGCACGAACGGCAGAATGTACTTGCGGCGGAGCAGCGCCCCCTTCGCGGTGTCGGCTTCGTGCGCCGGCTGCAGGAGGCTCTGCATCTCGGCCATCTCGCGCTCGGCTTCGGCGGGAGAAACCGATCGCTCCAGGGCCTTCCGCGCTTCGGCGGTTTTGCCTTTGCGCGCCAGCCAGCGCGGCGTCTCGCTCAGGGGGAACGCGCCGGCGAAAAACAACGCCCCGGGATAAATCACGGCAAGAAACATCGAACGCCATGCATGATTCTCGGCGGCGCGGATCAGAACCGCGTTGCCCGCGGCCAGCGACATCGCCGTTTCCGCCTGCCGTGTGTAGAACCATCCGACGAAGGCTGCCGCGGCGATGCCGAAGGTGAGGAAGAACTGGAAGATCGCCGTGCCCCTGCCCCGGGTGTTGGCGCTGAGGCATTCGGCCAGGTACAGCGGCACGACGACGGCGATCACGCCGCCGGCCATGCCCTGGAGCAGACGCCCGGTAAACAGCGAGACGAATCCCTGGGAGAAGACAATGATCCCGACGCTGACAATGAACAGAAGGCCGCTGAGAATCATCATGCGGCGGCGGCCCATCCAGTCCGCGAGCACACCGGCCACGAGCGACGAGATCATGCTGCCGCCAAGGACCGCGGCTACGATCAGGGAGGTCTGCTCCAGGGTCAACTCGATGGTCTTGCCGAGATAAAGCAGCGCCGCCGCGATGATGCCGATGTCGGCGCCATAGAGAAGCCCGCCGAGCCCGGCGATGATGAGAAGGTAGCGGCCGTAGAATGCCGCGTTTCGGGAATTCGTCTGTCGATCCGGTTTCAGCATGCGCTCCATCACAGGTTGAGCAGTCGCAGCGCATTCTCGCGGTAGACGCGGCGCAGGACATCGTCGGGCAGTTTCAGGCCGTAGATGTTCCAGCGCCCCTGGCGGGAGGCGTGCGATGGATATTCGAAATACTCGTCGTCGGTTTCAAGAAATCGAAAATAGAGCCGGTACATCGGCTCTGCGGGCAGCAGATCGGTTCCAAAAACAATGCGATCAGAGTACCGGAGAAAGAACTCGCGCGCACGATAGGGCTGCCGGCCCAGTTCGGAAGCCCGGGCGCTGATGTCGACGAAAAGGTTCGGGCTGGCTTCCAGCAGGCGCGCGACGCGGTCGAGGTTCTCGCTGCTCTCCGCCACGTGGGCGGCAATAAAGGTGGTGGCCGGATGGCGGGCGATCACCCGGTCACGCTGGTCGAGCAGTTGCGCCTTGCTGTACTCCGAGGGATAGAAACTCCAGTCGGGATGCGCAGCCAGTTCCTCGTAGCGCTCGTTGCGCTCGTCAATGGGCAGGAAGAAGGCGTCGGGATCGGCGGTATGGAACATGACGGGAATGCACAGCGTGGCCGCCTGCTCAAAAATCGGGGCGAGCCGCTCGTCGTCGATGCGCAGCAGCCGATTGCTGCCGTCGCGGATCCTGAGACCAAGGTCTTTCCAGAACTTGATGCCCTTCGCCCCACGCTCGACGGCGCGCTCCAGCCAGGCGCAGGTCTTCAGGACGAAGTCGGGGCGTTCCAGACCGCTCCAGTCCATCCACGCAATCGTGGCAAAGCGCCTGGCATCGGCATCGCGAAACTTGTCGAGGATGGCCAGCGCCTCGTCGCCTGTCTTCATCGTGATGTTCACGATCTGTTCGATCCCACACGCATCCATCACCCGCAGCACGTCGGCGGGCTCCGCCGCGTCGAGATGATTGTGATAATCGATCGCCGGAAAGCGAGGTTTCTCAATGGTGTGCGCCGGCGTGACCAGGGTCGAGACGGGCTGAAAACGGCCCAGCGGGAGGTCGACTTCGGCACGGGCGGTGACCAGAGCGACGAAGGGATCCGCGGTGCGGCTCGCTGTTGAACCACTCGCCGGCGACTCGGAGACCCGTCCCTGCGATGCCCCGGGGAAGCGATGCTCGCGGAGAAAGGCCGCAACAAGAGCGTTGTCGCGAAAGGCCTCGGTTCCCCCGGGTTGCAGCGTCGACAGCGCGCCTGTGATGTTGCCGGCTCGTCCACAAATCTCCGGCGCGAGACCCTGCACCCAGGCAAACAGGAACCCCGCGTTGAAGCTGTCGCCGGCGCCGATGGTATCGACCGCTGCGGCGGACACGCCGGGAACTTCGATGCGCCGCCCGGCGGCCTGAACGATGCACCCTTGCCGCCCGCGCTTGACCGCCACGCATGGCACGCGGGGCGCAAGGACGGTCAGGGCTTCGTCCAGCGTGGCAACCCTGGCGATGCGGCAGGCCTCCGCTTCATTGGGAAGGAGAATGTCGACAAGGTCGAGCAGCTCGTTCAGCACGCCATCCCAGCGGTCCTCGGGATCGTCGTTCGTATCCAGCGAGAGCGTCAGCCCGGCCTGCTTCAGCCTGCGAAAGAGCGCGGGCAGATCCGGGGCCAGCGATCGTTGCAGGAACAGCGAAGAGAGATGGAAGTGACGCGCGGAAGCAAGATACGCTTCGTCCAGGTCGCGAAGAATCATCTCGCTCATCGTTCCCGGCCAGGTGAGGATCCGGCGTCCGCCATCGTGGTGCAGCAGGACGGTGACACCCGTGGTCCGCTCAGGAGCGAACGTCGTTTTGCGCGTATCGACGCCGACCGCGCGCAGGCGGTCCAGCGCCTGTTTTCCAAACACGTCGTCTCCGGCGCGGGTGATGAACCCCACCTTTGCGCCGAGCACCGCCAGATTGTGCGCGAGGATCGCCGACGAACTCCCCAGGGTCGCGCGAAAATCCGTCGACAGCACTTCCCTTTCCAGCGGCAGGGCCTCCGGCAGACCATACAGAATCAGATCGAGGTTGATCTCACCGGCAATCGTAATGTCGAACGGGCTGGACGCGGGAGAAGGCCGCACTGGATCAACCGCCGGGCAGAATTCGAATCGCATATCCATCATAGGACGGCGGAAGGGCAGTGTTGCTTATTCCCGGCGGCCATGATCGACGACGTTGCGCATCCCTCTTCGCCGCCGTCGATGACGCGATCCTCACTGGCAGTTTTTTGTTGAGCACAGGTTCTGGCTGAAGAACGGAATCACGTGATTCTGGAAGCGATCGGCTACAGCGCTGGTGTGCGTGCCGTGGTAGATCTCAAAGCTGTTTTTGATGCCGTAGCTGTCGAGAATCTCGTGCAGCTTCTGCGTGTCGAAGCGCAGTCCATCCTGATCGCCGACGTCTTCGGCGATAGCGCGATAGCGCCTCAGGTTATCGATGTACTGGTCGATGAAAGCCAGCGGCGCGTTGGCCGTCCACTTTGCCAGGACGTCGGGCTGCGGCACACCATCCTTCATCGGCAGATCGAAATAGAGCGGCGGATTCTTTGGGTCCGGCGACCAGGCAGCGGCAGTGGCCAGCTGAGCGCGAGCAAAGAATGGCAGGTTCGCTGCGCCGGCCGGCGACTTCATCGCGGCCACAGTTTCTTCGAATTTCTTTTCGGTCTCAGCGAATTTCTGCGCATCCATGCCCGGAGGCGGTCCCGCGGGCCGCGGGGACATGCAGCACGGGCTCATGATGTAGAGGGCGCCGAAGACGTCCGGATGCTTCATCCCGATGCGCGCCGCTCCATACCCACCCATGGAGTGTCCTGCGAGCCCCCGGCTCATGCGGTCGGGGATGGTGCGATAGTGCGCATCGATGTACGAAACAACGTCGTGCCAGATGTAGCGCTCGAAGTCTCCCGTGGTCGCGGAGCTCGAATACATCGAACCGCCATAAGCCGTTTTCGAGTCGGGGAGCACGACAATCATTTCCTTCGCGCCGAGAGCGAAGGCTCCTTCGATCGTCTGCGGCACGTGGATTTCGTGGGTCCACTGTTCGGCGCCGATGAAGTAGCCGTGCAGCGCATAGATCACTGGGTAGCGGCGGTGCCTGTCTCTGTTGTAGCTCGGCGGCAGGAAGACCAACACGTCGCGGTCGACCGCCTCGCCTTCGAGGTTCCCCTCCAGAGATTCGGCGTGAACCTGAACGTGCTCCAGGGTGACCGGCTTTGCGTTGGGCACCACAGGCGGCACTTCCGTCTGCACTTGTGCGGCCAGCGGCACGGCCAGAGCGGCGGAAAGAGTCAGCGTCACCAGGCTGAACATGTTTTTCATCGTCGATACCCTCCCGCAATATCGGATTTGGCGCAGATCGTCGTCTTTCACACAGCGCACAGGAGCCGGGGTTTGCTCACGTGATCACCGGCTTCTCCGCGAGCCCCTCCGTGCCAAATACCCTGCGATACCGTTCGACCTCCGTCTCCGGCCCGAGCGCCTTCGCGGCGTTGTCAGAGAGTTTCACCGCCGGACGCCCGTCGGCATCGTTCAGCTTGCAAACCAGCCGCGGCGGATCGAACCCGTTCCCGCCCTGCGGGTTGCAGCCGCGAAAATCATTCGTCAGCAGGGTCCCCCACCCTGCGCTGAAGCGAATGCGGCGCTCCGGAATCCACCTGCTGCTGTCCAGAAAATCGCCGGCACAGCGAAAGTCTTCGCGCATGGCGCCATTGCGGATGCGGCCGCCGAAGCAGGCCTGGAGCTGAAGAATTTCATCGACATCGAGGGAATCCGAAGCGATGAACAGCTTCTTCCGGGGATCGCGGCCGCGCTCCTCGAGCCACGCAATGTACTCTTCTCCGGCGACGAAGGGATCCTTGCTGTCGGCGCGCTGTCCGGTCCAGTCCGCCACCCAGGTCGGCGCATGGCGCAGGAACTGCGTCGTGCCGAAGGTGTCCGGCAACAGGATCAGCAGCTCGCCTCCATAGGTCTGCTGCCACAGTTCAAGTAACCGGTACTGTGACGATTGCAGCTCCTCATCGTTGCGCGCCATCGCCGCCAGAGCCATGGGAAGCTCGTGGGCATTGGTCCCGATCGCCTCCATATCGTGCTTGTAGGCCAGGTAGGTATTCGAGGTGCCGCGGAAATTCTCGCCCAGCACGTTGTGCATGGCGTTCACGACATACTCCTGCCACAGAAAGCTGTGGCGCCGGCGCGTGCCAAAGTCGCTCACGTGCAGATCGGGCACGCCGCGCAGCCGCTCCATCTTGTCCCACAGTTTCGCTTTGGCCCGCGCATAAAGGATGTCCAGTTCGAGCTCACTGAGCCGTTTCAGATGAGCGCGGGTGCTCAACTCGCTCATGATGGCGAGCGCGTAAATCTCCCACAGTGTGACCTCGGGCCAGGAGCCGTGAAACGCCAGAAAGAATCGCTCGTCTTCAACGGTGAGCTGGTAGTCGGAGAGCAGGAAGCGGTGTTCCAGCCAGTCCAGAAAGTCCGGCTCGAAAATACCGCGTTTCCCATAGAAGGTGTTACCGGCCAGCCAGATGATTTCGGATTTCTGAAAGTGGAGGCTCTTCACCTGGTCCAGCTGCGCCCGCAACTCGTCCATCTCGATCAGGCTGGCGTAGCGCTGATCGGCGGAGCGATCGATCAGCGTGAAAGTGACCTGCGTCTGCGCAAAGTGCTTCCAGATGAACTGGAGCATCAGCAGCTTGTAAAAATCCGTGTCCAGCAGCGACCGGATGATCGGGTCCAGCTCCCAGTTGTGGTCATGCGCGCGGCGGGCGAGATTGATGATCACCCATCCAGGATATCAACGAGCCGGCCCAGGGACGCGCTTTCGGGTCGGAGCCCACTCCTTCGCCAGGACTCTGTGAATGCCTCGCCTTGGCGTCCGGGAACCCGGCCGCCAGCGGTTCGGACGCGCCCCTGGCCAATGCACAAGTTCCGGTGGTAGTGTTCTCGGGTGCAAAGTCCGGCGCGCCCCGGCTCTGGAAAAGGAGACCCCCGCGACAACTCTCTCGCTTCCGGAGGCTCGTTTGCCCGATCGCTCCAAAGCCGGCTCGCGACCTCTTGCACACGAGGTTCAGCTATGGCAACCATTGCAATCGATCCGCGGATCAGCGGCTCGACCGCCGATTTTGTCGCGCAGCGTCACCAGATGTATGTCGATGGCCGGTTCGTGAAGGCAGCCTCCGGCAAAGACTTTCCCGTTTTCAACCCAGCCACCGGCGACGTAATCACCGAAGTTCCCGAAGCCGAGGCGGAAGACGTCAACCGTGCCGTTCTCGCGGCGCGCCGCGCCTTCGACGAGGGCCCCTGGCCGCGCATGTCGCCTTCCGAACGCGGGCGCATGATCTGGAAACTCGCCGATCTCCTCGAGCAGCACCTCGAGGAGTTCGCCGAAATCGAATCGCTCGATAACGGCAAGCCGCGCAGCGTGGCGCGGGTGGCCGATGTGCCTCTGGCCGTGGACATGTTCCGCTACATGGCCGGCTGGGCCACCAAGGTCACCGGCACCACCCTCCCGCTCTCCGCCGGCCGCGATTTCCATTCCTACACGATGCGCGAGCCCATCGGCGTGGTCGCGCAGATCATCCCCTGGAACTTCCCGCTGCTGATGGCGGCTTGGAAACTCGCGCCTGCTCTGGCCTGCGGCTGCACCGTCGTGCTCAAGCTGGCCGAGCAGACGCCGCTCTCCGGTCTCCGCCTCGCGCAGCTCATCGACGAAGCCGGGTTCCCGCCGGGAGTGGTCAACGTGCTCACCGGCTATGGCGAAGGTGCAGGCGCGCCCCTGGCTGCACACGATCTGGTCGACAAAGTCGCCTTTACCGGGTCGACCGAAGTCGGCAAGCTGATCGTGAAGGCGGCAGCCGGCAATCTGAAGAAAGTCACGCTGGAGCTGGGCGGCAAGTCGCCGGCCATCGTTTTTCCCGATGCTCCCATCGACCAGGCCGTCTCCGGCACGGCCAGCGCCATCTTCTTCAACCACGGCCAGTGCTGCTGCGCCGGCTCGCGCCTGTATATCCACGAGAAGGTCTTCGACAAGGTGGTCGAAGGCGTCAGCAAAGTGGCATCCGACATCAAGCTTGCGCCAGGTCTCGATCCCTCCTGCCAGATGGGACCGCTGGTAAGCGACGAGCAGTATCAGAAGGTCGTCGGCTACATTGAGTCGGGCATCCAGGAAGGCGCAAAGGTTGCCGCCGGCGGCCCGGTCTCAGGGGTCGAGCGCGGCTATTTTGTCCGGCCCACCGTGCTGACGAACACCAACCCGCGGATGAAGGTCGTGCAGGAGGAGATCTTCGGGCCGGTGGTCTGCGCCGTGCCGTTCTCCGACCAGGAGGTCGACGCAATTATCAAGCGGGCCAACGACACGGTCTATGGGCTGGCCGCGTCGGTCTGGACGCAGAACCTGAGCCTCGCCCACAAAGTGGCTCGCGGTCTGCGCGCCGGCACTGTGTGGGTCAACTGCCACAACGTCTTCGACGCTTCGCTGCCCTTCGGCGGATACAAACAGTCCGGCTGGGGGCGTGAGATGGGCGAAGAGGTTCTGCACAACTACACGGAGATCAAAGCCGTCACCGTGGCGCTCTGATTTTCGCTGTCCCCAGTGGGGCGGGTGGAGGCGCTGTCGCTTCTGCCCGCCTTTCCCCTCCAGAGTCAGAATTCGTATTCCGGCGGTGTGATCCCCTTCAGCCGCAGATAGACCTCCGCCTGCCCGCGGTGGTGCGCCGTGTGCGTAAAGTAAGCCCACAACCACTCTTCGCCGGTCAGGTTTCTTGCTGGATTGCCGACCACGGTATTCATGCGGCTGTCCGGCATCTGCGGGATGGCCTGCTCGCAGAACGCAAAGGTGCTGGTTAAGAACTGGACCGCTGTGTCCTTGTCCACATCGATCTTCTCCGGATCCTTCGTCCATGCGGCGATCTTCTCCGGCAGCGCCGGCGGCTTGACACCGGTTGCCAGCGCGCACGCGCCCCGGTCGGCTGCTGCGATATGCGCCATCAGTTCGCCAAAGCTCATCTCCACCGGTACCGGGCGAAACGTGTATCCGTCGGCGGGCATAGCGTTCGCCACCTCGACGGTGAAAGCACCCGACGTCTTCCAGTGTTTCAGCAGGATGTCTTTCCGGGTGGACTGAGCGCAGGCGGGAAGGACCACGGCCAGCAGAACAGCAATCGGTGCGATTCTCATGCTTTCTCCACGCACAGCTTGGTTCGCGCCATTCTATATCGACGGCGCCGTTCGCGGCTGGACGCCTGCGCCATCTGGCCGGATACTGGATAACCGATGGCGATCACACGCAGACGATTCATGCAGAACTCTCTCGGCTCGGCAGTTGTGTCACGGTCTCTCTTCTCGATGCTTCCCGCTTTCGGCGACGGCTCGCCTTCGTCCTCACCCTCCGGCAGGGCCTTCGGTTCGGGCTACTTTGGCGAGTGGATCGAAGACGAATTCGGTCTTCCCGCATTTCGCTATATCTGCAATCAGACTACCGACGCCAAAGCCCGCACCGACGTATCTCCCGGAGTCATCGGGCCGACGGAGCATATCCATCAGGTTGGCAACGACCGCATCCTTGCCATCGCCTCCAATTTCGGTCATGTGCGCGTACGCCAGGACGAAGGAACGCCGAAATTCCTCAACGACCATGACCCGGAGACTCATCAGTTCGGCGGCGGTTTGGGCTGGCTCACCGGCGGCCAGGAAACGCTGAGCACCTTCTACTCCGGGCGGGATGCAGCGTTCGAGCGGATTTTTGGCGTGGGATATTTCCGCAAACGCGTCGCCAGCCGCAACTATGCCGTCGATCAGGTGATCTTCGCGCCCTTCGGCGACGATCCGGTCCTGATTGCGCAGGTGACGATCGCGAATCGGAGCGCCTCACCGGCTGCATTACGCTGGCTCGAATGCTGGGGATGCCAGACCTACGAGTTCTCCTTCCGCGACTTCATCACGACGTTCAGCGGCATCGCCTCACCGCCGCAGCTGCGCCGTGCGGCGGGGCGCCGCTCCACGCATCAGGTCCGGCCGGTCGAAAACGGGCTTCTCGAAACGCGGCACTTCCCCGGTCACACGCCGGAAGAGGATGCGGCGTGGGCGCGAGTGCGCGCCATGCTGAAGGCTCAGCCCAATGGCTTCATCTCGCCTGTGCCGGATCCGGAGCCCGGCACGTGGTACGAAAGCGATGACCCGCCGGCGACATTTCTGGTGGCGCTGGGCGATGAGCCCGGTCGCTTCAGCAGCGATGCTGCAGCCTTCTTTGGATCCGGCGGCCCAGCGAGTCCGTCCGGCTTGCCTGGCGGCCTGGACGGCAACCTCGACTCGACCGGGGCGCACACCGCGCTGCTGATGGAACGAAGCCTGCACCTGCAGCCCGGCGAAGAACGCACGCTGCATTCGCTCTATGGCTATCTGCCCGCGGGAACGGAACTGGACGCGTTCGTCGCCCGCTACAAACCCCTCGCTTCAACCGCGCTCGCAACCTCCAGCGCTGCGTGGAAAGCGCACGGTATGCGCTTCTCCGTCGAGGGCGAGCCGTGGATCGAGCGCGAGACGACCTGGAATCACTACTGCCTGCGCAGCAGCATGACGTTCGACGACTATTTCGGCCAGCACATCCTGAACCAGAACGGCTTTTACGAATACGTGATGGGCTTTCAGGGTGCGGCGCGCGATCCCCTGCAGCACAGCCTGCCTTTCCTCTTCAGCGATCCGGAAATTGTTCGCAGCATTCTCCGCTACACCCTCAGCGAAGTGCGCGACAACGGATCGGTTCCATACGCCATCGTCGGGCACGGCGTGGTGGCGCCGATGGTCGCCGATAACTCCAGCGACATTCCGCTGTGGCTGATATGGGCGGTGAGCGAATATGTGCTGGCCACGCGCGATGTCGATTTCCTCCATGAAAGCATCCCGGCGCGGGTCAGCGGACCTGCCGGCCGCACGGACACCGTCGCGAACCTGCTCGCACGCTGCTTCCGGCATCAGGTCGATGACGTCGGCTTCGGCGAACACGGCGTCGCGCGCATGCTTTCCGACGACTGGAACGACGGCCTGCTCGGCACGTGGGCGAGCTCCGCGCTGGCCGAGGCCACCGAGAAGGGCGAGAGCGTGCTCAACTCCGCCATGTCCGCCTGGGTCTTCGATGAATATGCCGAGATGCTGCGCTATGCCGGCTCCGGCAGCGAACTCCAGCCTGAAATCGCACGCATGGCCGACCGTCATCGCGCGGCCGCGCGTGCCCAATGGAACGGCCGCTGGCTGAAGCGCGCGTGGCTCGGACCGACACTGGGCTGGCTCGGCGACTCGACGCTGTGGCTGGAACCGCAGCCTTGGGCGGTCCTAGCCGGCGTCACGACACCGGAGCAAAGCCGTGCCCTGATCTCAACGATGAACGAGTTGCTTCGCCGCGGTCCGATCGGATGCGCGCAGATGAGCGATGGACCCGACATCACAAAGCCGGGGATCTTCGAGCCGGGAACGGTCGTGCGCGGTGGTATCTGGCCGTCGCTGAATCAAACCCTTGTCTGGGCGCTCGCCGGCGTCGATCCGGCGATGGCCTGGGACGAGTGGAAGAAGAATTCCTTCGCCCTGCACGCCGAGGCTTATCCCGACATCTGGTATGGCGTGTGGAGCGGCACGGATTCCTACAACTCGCCCGTCAGCAAAACTCCCGGCGCGACCGCCAGCGATCGGGTCTTCCACGGGATCGATTTCCCGGTCCTCAATCTGCACTCGCACGCCTGTTTTCTGTACTCCGCAACGAAGCTTCTCGGCATCGAGTTCACCGCAGCGGGTGTGAACCTGCGACCGGTTCTGCCCGGCACACCTTACAACTTCTCTTCGCCGCTCGTGGGTCTGGCGCGACCGGCGCCGGGCCGTTACGAAGGCTGGTATGCCCCGTCGCGCCCGGGGCGCTGGGTGGTGCGGATCGAACTGCCCCCCCAGGATGCGGAGCGCATCACTCGCGCCGAGATCAACGGCCGCGCGGCAAGCCCGGCGAAGACGTCCGAAGGCGCCTTCGAACTGACCGGAACCAGCGAGCCCGGCGCGCCCCTGCGCTGGGTGCTTGGCTGAGGCCGCCGGAGCGAGGCGATTGCCTGAACCTCAGCAGGCCGCTGTGGCATCCTGTAGGTGCAGATGGCCGCCGAGCGCACACGCCGAATTCCCCTGGAGCGGGCACGGCGTCTCTCTTTCGAGAAGACCATTGCCAGCGCACGGCAGACGATCATGCTCAGCGAGATCGCGAAGCTGGCGATCGACAGCTTCCGCGCCTCCAAGGTGCGCTTTGTTCTCACGGCGCTGGGCATGGTGATCGGCACTGCGTCGGTCATCCTGGTTGTCGCGATCTCGCAGACCGGACGTCAGTACATCCTGAGTGAAATCCAGGGGATCGGCACCAACCTGGTCGAACTGGAATATGCCGGCGGCGGTTCTGGCGCCGTGACCAACATCCAGTCCGACTTCCTCCTGTACGACGACGAGCACACCATCGACGAACAGGTGCCGTCGATCGAAGCTTCCTCCGTCGTGCTCGAGATGCATGAGCCCATCAGCATGAGCGGCGTGGTTCGCGAAGTGCTGGTGCTTGGCGTGGAACCGGAATACCGCCAGGTCCGTAACCTGGTGACGATCTCCGGCCGCTTCTTCGATGAGGAAGACGAAACCGCGCACAGCAAGGTCGCGGTCGTCACCGAACCCTTTGCTCGCGCCATGTTCGGAACGCCGGCGGAAGCGATTGGCGGCACTTTCCAGATTCGCGGAATTCCCTTCACCGTCATCGGTACGTTCAGAGAGCGCGTGGAGACGTTTGGCGAAACGGAGATTGCCAACCAGACCATCCTGATTCCCTACTCGGTAGGCCGCTACTTCAGCGGGACCGACTACGTGAAGGAGATGTACTTTTCCATTCGCGATCCCAGCGATGTGGAAGACGCTGCGAAACAAATCGTCCACGTCGTGAGAACCGACGGCCGCCATCAGCCCACTTCGGTTTATCAGACGCAGACCATGACCGCGCTCATCACCCTGGCCGGCGAAGTGGTGAACGCGCTGACCGCGATGCTGCTGCTGGTCTCCGGCGTCACGCTCGCCGTGGGCGGCGTGGGCATCATGAACATCATGCTGGCCACGGTGCGAGCACGAACGCGGGAAATCGGAATCCGCAAAGCCCTGGGAGCGACCCGGCGCGAAATCAAACTGCAGTTCCTGATGGAGGCCGTCTTTGTCTCCCTTTTCGGTGGATTGATTGGCGCGATTATCGGACTGGCGATTCCGTTCTCTGTGCGCTTCCTCACCGCCTACCGCGTGCCGGTTTCCGGCTGGTCCGCCGTCATCGGACTGGTCGCGTCGGCTTCGGTGGGCATCATTTTCGGGACTCTGCCCGCCAATCGCGCCGCAGCGATGGATCCTATCGACTCGCTGCGGTACGAATAGCGGGCCACCAGTCCGCGGCTGGTAAACTGAAGGAGTGGGTCGTGGCCACGTCCACGATCGCCGGCTGCGTTACCGGGAAACGCAATCGCCTGGATTGCCCGTAACGGCTGCCGTTCCATCCTTAGCGACATTCTTCGACTCTTAGCTCCAATTCTCCTCAGGAAAGCCTTGTGAGCATTCGCAACATCGCCATCATCGCCCACGTCGACCACGGCAAGACCACCCTGGTCGACGGACTTCTCCGCCAGGCCGGCACGTTCCGCGCCAACGAAGCCGTCGCGGAGCGCGTCATGGACTCCAACGAACTGGAGCGCGAGCGCGGCATCACGATCCTCGCCAAGAACACCGCCGTCTACTACAAGGGCGAGAAAATCAACATCGTCGACACTCCGGGCCACGCCGATTTCGGCGGGGAAGTCGAACGGGCGCTGAAGATGGTCGACGGCGTCATGCTCCTCGTCGACGCCTCCGAGGGGCCGTTGCCGCAGACCCGCTATGTCCTTTCCAAGGCGCTGGAGGCGCGCCTGCCTCCGATCCTCGTCATCAACAAGATCGATCGACCGGACGCGCGCGCCCAGGAGGTCCTGAACGAGGTTTACGACCTTTTCATCGACCTCGACGCAACGGAAGCTCAGCTCGACTTCCCGGTTCTCTACACCAACGCGAAGCTCGGCCAGTCCAGCACCGAAGCAAACGTCGCCGGCTCGGATCTGATGCCGCTGTTCGACGCCATCCTCGCGACCATTCCCACCGGCAAAGGCGATCCCGCGGGGACGCTGCAGATTCAGGTCACGAACCTCGATTACTCCGACTACCTTGGCCGGCTCGCCATCGCGCGCGTCTTCCAGGGAACGCTGCATACCGGCGACGAAGTTGCCATCTCCAAGCGCGACGGCTCCCTGCAGAAGACCCGCATCACGAAGCTGTTCAGCTTCAGCGGGCTGAAGCGCGTGGACATCGACGCGACGGAGATCGACGACATCGTCGCGGTGGCCGGCGTCGAAGGCATCACGATCGGCGAAACCATCACCGACGCCGAGAATCCGGCGCCGCTTCCGGCCATTGTCATCGACGAGCCGACCATTGCCATGCAGTTCTCGATCAACAATTCGCCGATGGCCGGCCGCGAAGGCCAGTTTGTCACGTCGCGCAACCTGCGCGAGCGCCTCGAAAAGGAACTGCTGACCAACGTCTCGGTTCGCGTGGAGGAAACGGGCAGCCCCGACAGTTTCAAGGTCCTCGGCCGCGGCGAGCTGCAGCTCGCGATCCTGATCGAGATGATGCGCCGCGAAGGCTACGAGCTGATGGTCGGCCGTCCGGAAATCGTAACCCGGGAAGTCGATGGCAAGCTGATGGAGCCGGTCGAGCACCTGACCGTCGACATCCCGGAAAGTTTTGTCGGCGTCGTCATCGAGCGCCTCGGACCGCGCCGCGGCGAAATGACGAAAATGCACAATCACGGCTACGGACGCGTGCGTCTGGAGTTTCGCGTGCCTTCGCGCGGCCTGATCGGGCTGCGCTCGGAGCTCCTCACCGAAACGCGGGGCACGATCGTCATGAATTCCCTCTTCGACGGCTACATGCCGCATCAGGGGCAAATCCCGCAGCGGCCCACCGGCGCGCTGGTGGCGGACCGGCCGGGCGCGACAACCGCCTACGCGCTGGAGGGTCTGGAGGACCGCGGTGTGCTCTTCTCGCCTCCGGGCATCGAAGTCTACGAGGGCATGATCATCGGCGAGCATTCCCGCGACAACGACCTCGATGTCAACGTCGTGCGGGAGAAGAAGCTCACGAACATGCGGGCCTCGACGGCCGACGACGCGATTCGCCTTGCGCCGCCGCGCCTGCTGAACCTCGAACAGGCCATTGAATTCATCGCCGACGACGAGATGGTCGAAGTGACGCCGAAGTCGCTGCGCCTGCGCAAGAAGATCCTGCAGGCGAACCGCCGGCCGCGGCGCAACCCGACGGTCCCGGCGTAGACCCCAAAAACGCGGAATGGGTTTTCAAGGCTCCGCGTTGCGGTCCGCGCTCAGGCAGCCTTCTGCGCGTAGGGATTGACGCGCTCGGAGATCTCGCTGAGCAGACGATCGGCATGTCCTTCTTCCTGGATGGTCGTGTCCAGAAGCTCGGCATGCGCGGTTTCGCCGAGGAGCTGCGCCCAGCGGCGAACGGCTCCGTAAACGGCAATCGCATAGTGTTCCACGCGCTGACCGGCGGAGATCAGCGCGGCGTCGCGCACCGCATCGTCGGCTGCGTCTTTCACCATGTCGTCGGCTTCGTTGGCCAGCGCGGCCATCGCCTTGCACTTCACCTCCGCCGGTTCGCCGGGCTCGGTTCCCAGAATCTGCTCCAGCCGTTTCACGTGCAGCAGCGTCACCTGGAGGTGCGACTGGAAGGCCTGTTTCAACTGCGTGTCGACCGCCTGATCCATCATGCGCGGCAAAGCTGCGGCGATCTGCTGCTCCATGGAAAGGAGCATCTGCAGCTGGTTGAGGTAGAGCTTGCGTAAGTTGTCGAGATTCGCGGAAAAAACCTTCATCACCGGCTCCCTGGCGCGAGATGAGCCGCAGCTGCAGGACGGCAGCGCGGCTGACGATCTTTTGCTGGGATGCGAGGAGTTCTGGCGGCGGAGGCTCGGGCAGGGAAAGACCCTGCCCGCCGGTTCGGAGGAGGCTGCGCGACGCTAGAGCATGCGGGCGAACTTCTGGCGCCGCTTCTCCCATTCTTCGAGGGAGAAGAGCCGCGGCCCCACATCGATGAGGCGCGGAATCATGTTGAAGATCGCGACCGGATTCCAGCGTTTGCCGTCACGGGTGCGAAAGCCCATTTCGTTCAGGTTGCTGGCAATGGAGGAGAAGGAGAAATCCTGGACCAGCATCTCCATCATCTGCAGCAGCGCCTGCTGCTCGTTGGGATCGATCTCGAGGCCCTTGCAGTCCTCGGAGATGCGCAGCCCAAAGGGAATGTCTTCGGGGAAGGCTCCCTCGGAGGGCATTTCGGAGTCGGGCAGCTCGCGCCGCCACTCGACGGAAACCAGATGCCATCCTGCCGCGACGCGCTGCTTCACAATTTCCTCCAGCAGCGGCTGCGCGATCATGTCACGAATGCGTTCGACCCAGGCCATGAGCGGCCTCCTGTTTGGCGCTTATTAGACGGCACGTTCCGGACCGCTGCAAGGGCAGAGTGACGAACAGACGAGCCTGTCACGGCATCGCGGAAGGCGGGCGGGACCGGCCGACTCCCCGGGCTTGCCTCGGCAGCGACCCGGCGGCGGTGGAGCGCATGGGGGGGATCCCCCCCCGGGGGGGTGGGGGATACGGTCTTCCATTGTTTTCAAATACGTGGAGGGTAATAGGTCCTGGGTATTACCCACCCGCGTACCGCTATCCGAGACCAACGGGCTGCGAGGCCGTTCCCGCTGCGCGGTTTTCAGTTGCCAAAGAGCGGAGCGATTCCCGAAACGCCAATGGGGATCTCCGCCTGGGCGGACGATCCCCACTATCAACAGGTTGCAACGGAGACGGGACGCAGCGCAAGAAAAACCGGCGGGGGCGACGGTACGGAAGTCACGACGCGGACCGATGTGGAGAACCGGGGTCCGCAGTGCGCCGCGGAGGGCTACTGATCCTCGACCTGGAGCGTGACCACCTGCTGGCCCGAGACCACGGCATCCATGGGCAGAGAGGCCATGGGCACGGCCGACTCCCCGTTGAGCGCCATGCCCTTGTTCTCGCGCAGGGGCGCCAGGGCGTTGGCCACGGACATGGGAATCGCGGTGAGGGTGCGTCCGTCGACGGCCGCCTGGGCCTCGGGCGCCAGCAGGGTGATGTAGAGCTGGTCGCTGGTGTGGACGCTGTTCAGCTGGGCGATGGTGGCGGCGACGTCGAGGGGCTGCGCGTTGAACTGGGGCGGCTGGAGCAGCCGGTCGAGGGTACCGGCGTCGCTGACCAGGATGCGCACCGGCCCTTCGGGCAGGTTGGCGGGCAGCTTGACGGGAACGCGGACGTTGCGCGGCTCCCCGTGCCAGGGGAGGAGGGTGGCCTCCACGGTGATGGTGTCGCCCGGGTGGACTTCGACGCGGCTGGTGTGGGCGCTTTCAATTTCCGCGGTGAGACGCCGCGGAATGGCCGCGACATCCAGTTCCACGCTTTCGATGGGGGTGCGCCGCGCGGCGTTGTCGTAGAGGCGGGTGAAGCGCTCGCCGAGAGCGAGAGCGGTTTGCAGGTTCGCGGGAAGAGCGTCGGTGGGCGCCACCAGGCTGTTCAGCTTCACCGAAGGATATCCGCTGATCTTGACGGATCCCTGGACGTGGTAGGTGGTCTGGGCGGAGTACGTGTTCTCCTCCATGAGCGCCTGGTAGACGGCCACCATGACGGCCATGGGGGTGATCTGCGGCTGATCGATCACCTCGAAGTGCATCGCGTCGAGTTGCTTCTGCTGATCGGGGCCGGCTCCTCCACGCAGGACGCGCAGGGTAACGGGAATCATGCGCGCCGGCTTGCCAAACTCGCCGAGGATGGCGGACTCGCGGTCCTCGGTGATCGAGCCGATGGTCTCGGTGGTGTTGATGATCTTAAAGGCATCGAGCGGCGAGGGCAGGGTGGCCACCACGTCGGCCTTGGTCATGGGCATGGAGACGGGGCCGAACTGGGTGATGGGGTGACCGCAGGCCAGCATCCGCCTGGGGTCGACGTAGGTAACGGTGCAGGTGGCGGCGATGTCGAGGTCGCCGCGCACGAGGACGGCGCTGACGGCAGAACCGGGGATGAGAGGATCGGGCTGCTTCTCGTTGCTCTCCGAGCCGCCGACGCCTTCGACAGGATCCAGACCGGCGGGGGCATGCTCTTTCCAGAACTGGAGGGCGGCGGGGCTGAATCCGCTGAAGACGAGCGGCGTGTCCATGGGCTGAAGGAGAGATTGTGCAGGGGCGGGAGCGGCGATCGGGGCCGCTGGCTGTGTGCCGGGGGCACTGACCGTGTCCGCGCTGGCCAGCTCCGTCATGGGCGCTTCCTGCTGCTTTTCCACGCCCAGCATGGATTCGATGGGGGTGATGCCGCAGATGGGCTCCTTGCTGAACTGGCCGATGCGGTAGGCGAGCGCGCCCACCAGCCGGCCGTCGATGTAGACGGGGCTGCCGCTCATGCCGGCGACGACGCCGGTGTAATCGGGTTTGGCACCTTCGAGGCGGGCGAGGATCATGTCTTGGCGGGGGCCGAGCGCGTTGTGGAGGACGCCGAGAATCTCGATCCCCATGGGCTCGGGTTTGGTGCCCTCAAAAACGGTGTAAGCCACGCCCTGCAGGCCTTTGTGGACCTGACTGAGAGGAAAGAACTTCGTGACAGCGGGGGGGCTGGGAGGCAGCGCGGCGGCAGGGGCTGACTGGCCGAAGGCGGAGAGGGCGGGAACCAGGAGCACCGCGCAGACGCCGGCCACCAGCGCGGCGACTCCGCGGCGGATATCTTTCAAGTGCTTATCCACGTCCATAGACTATGCTGCTCCCACGCTTGCCGCCAAGGCGGCGAAGGCACGAAGATTGTCCCAGAGGTTGTTCCATGAGGAAATTCCACCTGCGTTTCCCGGCGTATGCCGCCGCGGCTCTGCTGCTCTTAGAGACGCTTTTACCCGCCCGCGGGTTATGGGCGCAGCAAACCACGCCGTCCAGCAACCAGCAGACGCAGTCGCAGCAGCAGCAACAACAGAGCGCTCCGGAAGCGGGGGGTCCGGGCAACGACAACGGGCCGATCGCGATTCCAAAGACGGGCGCGCCGGCGACGCCCCCGCCCCCTCCGCCGCCCACGGTGAAGAATCCCCCGGGACTGGGCAATCTTTCCCTGCGCGTGGACGTGCCGGTGGTGAATGTGGACGTGAACGTGATCGCCGACAAGACGCACCAGTTCATTCCGAATCTGAAGGAAGACAACTTCCGCGTGTTTGAGGACGGCGTTCCCCAGGACATCGTGGCTTTCCGCCAGGTGAAGGCGCCGATCACCGCGGTTCTGCTGGTGGAGTTTGCGGCCAACAGCTGGAACTTTATCTACGACATGTGGAATTCGGCGATCGCGTTTACGCAGCAACTGCAGCCCAATGACTATGTTGCAGTCGTGACGTACGACATGCACACGACGATCCTGACCGACTTCACGCAGAACAAGATGCTGATCCAGCAGGCGATCCAGTCGCTGCAGATTCCCACGTGGGACGAGACGAACCTGTTCGACGCGCTGTACGAGACGCTGGACCGGCTTTCGCGCATCGACGGGCGCAAATACATCATTCTGGTTTCATCGGGCCGCGACACGTTTTCGAAGATCACGCTGGACAAGTGCCTGCAGAAGATCCGGGAGACGCCGAACGTGACGATCTTTTCGATCGCGACGGGCGGGGCGGGCGTGATGGGCGGCGGCGGATTCGCCAGCGGGCGCATGAACAGCATCACCATGCTGCAGGCGCAGAATCAGCTGCAGAGCTTTGCGCGCATGACCGGCGGCATGTACTTTGAGCCGCGCTTCACGGCGGAATTGCCGGATGATTTCACGGCGATCAACGAATCCATCCGTAACCAGTATCAGATTACCTATCGACCATCGAATACCAAAATGGATGGCACGTACCGGCGCATACGCGTGGAACTGGTGGACCAGGAGGGTCATCCGCTGCGGATGCAGGACGAGAAGCACAAGTCTGTGAAGTACGACATCATCGCCCGCGATGGCTATAAGGCCAAGCAGCAGGTGGAGTAAACAGGCGGAGGCGGTTTTCTGGCGGGGCCGCTTGGGTGCATGCACGGGCAAGTGTGCAGATGTGCCTTGGCAGGTACAAAAGTGCCGGTACATCAGTTATCGGTAACAGGCAAACTGGGTACTTTTCCCGTTGTTGGGCTTCCATGGAAGTGTTATAGATGGACCGTTGCCCCAGGCGTCATACTGTTGGCGCACAGGGGCAAGTGGCTCTTTTTTCCGAGGAAGCACTGGAATGCATGACCTGATTTTTGCTGTGGCCTTCGTTGCAATGGTCGCCAGTCCCGCCATGGTTGCCGCGCTGGGCGGCCGAAAAGAATACGAACCGGGCCCTGAGCTGCCTTCTTTGCATCGCGATCGAAGCGAAAAGAAACGGCCGGCGGTGCGGCCGCGGTCGATCCAGCGAGTGATCCCGAGCAGTCAACACCTGGTGGTCAGCGACGGGCCGACGCTGCCGATGCACAACGCGCGCGGCATGGCGAATCGCTAAGCCTCATCGCAACTGACATTTGCCGAAGGTTGGGCACGCGTGTGCCGGGGCACCGGGGGTGTGCCGGATTCCGTTTGCTACCCTGACCCGGTGGCGACTGAACCCCTCCTGGTGGCACTGCCCGGGCCGACCGGCAGCGGCAAAACCGCGCTTTCGCTGGCGCTGGCGCGGCGGTTCGAGGGCGAGATCGTCAGCTGCGATTCGGTGGCGGTTTACCGGGAGATGGAAATCGGCACAGCGAAGCCGTCGCCGGGGGAGCGCGGCGCGATCCCGCACCATCTGATCGATGTTCTGCCGCCGGACCGGTTCATGACGGCCGGGGATTACGCCCGCCAGGCTCGTGCAGCGGTGGGCGGGATTGCCGGGCGCGGGCGCTTGCCGATCGTGAGCGGCGGCACGGGGCTCTATCTGCGGGCGCTGCTCGACGGGCTGTTTGCGGGGCCGCAGCGCTCGGAGGAGATCCGGGCGCGGCTGCGCGGGAGCGCCGAGCGGCACAGGCCGGGGTGGCTGCACCTATTGTTGCGCCGGCTGGATCCGGCCGCGGCGGAGCGGATTCATGCCAACGACCAGCCGAAGCTGATTCGGGCCATCGAGGTCTGCCTGGGCGCGCGGCAATCGCTGACGGAGGCCTGGCAAAGCGGGCGGAATCCGCTGACCGGGTTTCGCATCCTTCGCATCGGGCTCGACCCGCCGCGGGGCGAGTTGTACCGGCGCATCAACGCCCGCGCGGCGGAGATGTTTGCGCGGGGGCTGGTTGCGGAGACGCGTGGACTGGTGGCGAAGTATGGCGACGGCCCGCGCGCTTTCGAGTCCCTCGGCTATCGCCAGGCGCGAGCTGTGCTGCGCGGCGAGCTGAGCGAGGCGGAGGCGGTGGCAGCGACGGCCCAGGGGCATCGCAACTACGCGAAACGCCAGCTGACCTGGTTCCGGGGTGAACCGGAGGTGCAGTGGCTGGCCGGCTTTGGCGACGATCCGGCCATCGCGGCGCAGGCGGTCGAGCTTGTACAACAGAAGCTGTGAGGGCATGGCGGCTTCTCCGGTTCTGAATTCGTCCCTGCAGGGAGCATCGCGCGCGGCGCAGGGAGGTGCCAGCGAGGCGCTCCGGCCGGGATCGATCCGGTCGTCGCGGGCGCCGCTTCTGCTCACGCCGGTGGTGTTTCTGGTCCACGGCTATCATCCGTTGGCCGGAGACGCGGGCATCTACGTGGCGGGGGTGCGCCACCTCCTGGACCCGGCGCTGTATCCCCTCAACGCGGTCTTCCCAGCAGCGTTCACACGGCTGTCGGTTTTCCCGTGGATCTTTGCGGCGGTGGTTCGAGCCGGGCACGTGCCGCTGCTGTGGGTTCTGCTGTGCGCGCAGCTGGTGTCCATCCTGCTGTTCCTGGCGGCCTGCCGCCAGATCGCCACGCGCGTGTTCGCCGGCGAAACGGCGGTCTGGTGCTCTGTGCTGCTGGCTGCAGCTTGTTTCACGCTGCCCGTCGCCGGAACCGCGCTGTTTGTGATGGACCCGTACGTTACCGCGCGGTCGTTTTCCACGCCACTGAGCCTGATGGCGGTCGCCGGCTGTCTGGATCGCGCGTGGCTGCGAACCTTTCTGTTGCTGGGGCTGGCCGCGTCGATCCATCCGCTGATGGCCGCCTACGCGGTCGCGTTCGTGGTTGTTTGCGGACTGGTTCAGTCCGGGCGAATACGCTTCGCGCTCGCGCTGGGCGCGGCCGGCTTCGTCGCAGCCGGGGCGGTCTTCTTCGCGGCGCACCGGAGACCGGTTGCGCCGGCGTATCGCGAGGCCGTGATGCTTCCGGCGCGGACGTTCCTGTTTCTCGCGCGCTGGCACTGGTATGAGGTGCCGGGGGTGCTCCTGCCGTTGCTTCTCTTTGCTGTTGCGGCACACCGATCCGCTGCCGCCGGTCCCGTCCGGACGCTCTGCCTGACCTGTGTGCTGCTCGGGACGACCAGCGTGGTTCTTGCGGCGGTCTTCGTTCCGCCCGCGGGACCGTACGGGCTGGTTCCGTTTCAGGTGCTGCGCAGTTTTCATCTGATCTACGCGCTCGGCATCGTGCTGTGCGGCGGCGTTCTGGCGGCGCTGCTCGGACGCTCGCGCGGCGGGGGCGTCCTTCTGGTCGTTCTGCTCTTTGCGGGGATGTTCGCGATCGAACGCTCTGCGTGGCCCGGCTGCGACCGGATCGAGTGGCCCGGCGCAAAACCCGCCAATCCGTATCGCCAGGCGTTTCTCTGGATTCGCGATCACACCCCGCGCGATGCGGTGTTCGCTTTCAATCCGGAGCTGGTATATCGGCCAGGCGAGGACGAACAGGGCTTTCGCGCGATTGCGGAGCGTGATCACCTGGCGGACGACAAAGATGCCGGGATCGTGGCGGTGCTGCCGCAGCTGGCCGGCCGCTGGGCCCGGCAGCGCAACGCGGAGTTGGGTGTCGATGGGATGACCGATGCGCAGCGGCTGGCTGGGCTGGAGCCGCTCGGGGCAAGCTGGGTGCTGTTGCCGCTGCAGGCAGCAACGGAGCTTCCCTGCCCGTATCGCAATGCGGCGGTCATGGTCTGCAGAATGGCGCGCGCAGATCGCGAACGCTGACCGTCCAACGGAAGGGGAAAACGGGTCTTACTGGACGGTGAGCGCCAGACAAAGCGCACCCGAACAACTGCTGTCCGACGAGGTTGCGTAGGTGATCGCGGTGCCGTTGCTGGAGTAAGCGGCGACGATCACGGTATAGCTGCCCGCGGTGGTTCCGACGTTCGGCGAGGGCTGATAGTGCTCGTACCGGTAGCGAACGTTGCAGGCGGTGAGGCCGAGTGTGCCTGCAGCGAGGAGCATCACCAGCCCCAGGGCGCGCAGGGCGTGGAAATTTTTGCGCCGGAGCGCTCCGATTCCGGCCAGGGCAAGCGCGCCGGGAATCAGCAGCGCGTATAACGCGCCGGATCGCCCCAGACGCGCACTGTCAGAATAAATTCCGGAAGCCGCCGTGGTGTCGATCTGCATTGCGCTGATGGTCGATCCGTTCGCGGGCGGCGTGGCCACGACGGGATTGAAACTGCAGGTCGAGTCGTTGGGCAGTCCGGAGCAGGAAAGGTTCACGGCTTCGGAAAATCCGTTCTGCGAGGTGATGGTGAGATTGACGGTGGCGAACTGGCCGGGCGTGAGGGACAGCGAAGACGGGCTGGCCGTAACGGTGAATCCCGGCGTGCTGCTGGTTGCATCCGAGGTGAGCGTGGTGCTCGCAGTCGAATTCGCGAAGGCGGCGTCGCCGTGATAGACCGCGGTGACGGTTCTCGCCCACTGCGGTGGATGGCTCAGGTGCAGGGTCGCGGCGCCATCTTTGACGAAGACCGACCCCAGCGAACCCCTGGAAGTCTCAAAACTGACCGATCCCTCGGACACCGGAGCCCCCTGGGCGTCGGCGACTGTCGCCGCGAAGGACAGCGTTCCGCTGTCGTTCTGCGCCGTGAGCTGGGTCCGCGTGGCGACCTGCGCCTGCGCGATCCCGGAGAAGGCGAAGAGCCCGGTTGAGAGCCCGATGGCGATGGCCAGTTGCAGGGTAAGGTGCTGCCGGAACTGCGAAATCATTCGTGAGGAACTCTCTCCGTGAAACGTCTGCACCGGGCAGCGTTCGACTCGGCATGTGCTGGCTGCCGGACTGAGCGCTGCGCCTGCGGTGGAAAACTCATTGTATCTGACGGGCTATGCCTCCGGCACGTGAGCAGTCCGCGGTTGCCCCACCCTCGGCCGCCCGGTGGAGTTACGATCTTAAGTTGCCCACTTGCAGCGTCCGAGGTTCTTCATGACGATTTCGCTCTCCGCGCGCCCGCAGCTCCAGTACCTGACCGCCCAGCTCGACGAACTCCGGCAAAAGGGGACGCATTTCCGCCTCCGCATCCTCGACGACATTCAGGCCGCGGTGTGCACCTACGACGGCAAGCGGGTGATCAACCTCGCGTCGAACAACTACCTGGGGCTGTGCAATCACCCGAAGCTGCGCGAAGCTGCAACGCAGGCGATTCGGGACTACGGCGTCGGCTCGGGGGCGGTGCGCACCATTGCCGGCACGATGAAGATCCACATGGCGCTCGAGGAGAAGATCGCCCGCTTCAAGAACGTCGAAGCCTGCGTGGTTTTCCAGAGTGGATTCACCGCGAACGCGGGCACGGTGTCGGCCATCCTGGGCAAGGAGGATTTCATCGTCTCCGACGAGCTGAACCACGCTTCGATCATCGACGGAGCGCGGCTTTCGCGGGCGAAGATCAAGATCTTCCGCCACAAGGACCTCGCCCACGCCGAAGAGCTGCTGCAGGAAATCCAGAGCGAGCCGGGGCGGAAGCTGCTCATCACCGACGGCGTTTTTTCGATGGATGGCGACATTGGCCCGGTCGACAAGCTCGCCGATCTGGCTGAAAAGTACGGCGCCATCATGATGGTCGACGACGCTCATGCCTCCGGCGTGCTGGGGCGCAACGGCCGCGGCACGGTGGACTATTTCCACTGCCACGGCCGGGTCGACATCCAGGTGGGGACGCTGTCGAAGGCGATCGGCGCGATCGGGGGCTACGTGTGCGGCTCAAAGGACCTGATCGACTTCCTTTACCATCGCGCGCGGCCGTTCCTGTTCTCCACTTCGCACCCACCGTCGGTGACGGCCACCTGCATTGCGGCGTTCGATCTGCTGGAGGCGGAGCCGGAGCGCATCGAGCGCCTCTGGGACAACACGCGCTACTTCAAAAGGGAGCTGGGCCGGCTGGGTTTCAACATCGGCGGTGTGAATACGCCGGCGAGCGAGACGCCGATTACGCCCATCCTCATCGGAGACGGCCGCCAGACGATGGATTTTTCGCGCGCGCTCTTCGAGGCCGGGGTGCTGGGGATCGGCATCGCGTATCCGACGGTGCCGGAGGGCAAGGCGCGGATTCGCACGATCATGACCAGCGAGCACAGCCGCGAACAGCTGGACCAGGCGCTGGAGATTCTGGAGAAGACCGCGAGGAAGATGGGGATCCTGGGCCAGGCAGGCAGCAAAGACCCGGCGGAAGAGGGTCGCGCGTCTGGCCGCAGCCTGTAATGCTGCTCTAGCAGCAGTCGCAGAGGCTGCTGAAGATGATCAGCCCGAGCCCGATCATGGTTGCTTCGTGACGGCCGGTGATGGCCGCGCCACAGACCAGCAGCACCACGCCGAGGCCCATCAGGAAGCCCGATCCGGAACAGCGCCGGTATCCCATCCAGGGCTGCGGCTGCGGCGGGGGAGTTGGGTTGGGGACTGGGGTGTTCATAACGCCTCCTTGACGACCTGATTCAGCATCGCGCGGAACGGGCTTTTGCGGCAGTGCGCTTCGTCAGGAATCGCAGGTGACAAATGTCAGGGCGCCGGAAGCTGTCAGGGCGCCGGAAGCGGCGCCGGGCGGACGCCGCGGGCTGGCCGAACCGGGCGAATGCGGTCGCTATACTGATGGCAGAGGAGTTTTCCCTGCATCCCAACGGCCAGAAACTGGAGCCCATCCTCACGGAAACCCGCGCCGAGGTGGCCCGGCGCCGGGCAAGCGTCCCTGTGGCGGAGCTGGAGAAGCGCGCCGCGGAGCACAGACCTCGAGGTTTCGCCCGCGCACTGCGCGCAGCGAGCGCACGAGGCCCGGCCATCATCGCCGAGCTGAAAAAGGCTTCTCCGTCGAAGGGGCTGATCCGTGCCGATTTCGACGCAGCGACCCTCGCCGCCGATTTTGAAGACGCGGGAGCGGCTGCGCTCTCCGTGCTGACCGACGAGCCGTTCTTTCAGGGCAGCCTGGGGAATCTCGAAGCTGCCTCGGCGGCGACCCAACTACCCTGCCTGCGCAAGGACTTCATCGTCGACGAGTACCAGATCGTCGAAGCCCGCGCTCATCACGCCGATGCGATCCTGCTGATCGCCGCCGCACTCGGCCCGGTCGAGCTCGCCCGCTTCACTGCGGCGGCGCACGCACTGCAGCTCGACGTGCTCTGCGAAGTTCACACGGCGGAGGAGATCGAGAGAGTGCGCGATCTGGACTGCGATGCCTGTGGCGTGAATAACCGCGATCTGAACACCTTCGAGGTTCGTCTGGAAACATCGCTGGAGCTGGCGGACCGGTTGCCCCGCGGGGCGGTTTGCGTAGCCGAGAGCGGCATCTACACGGCGGCCGACATCCACAGGCTGCGCAGCGCCGGCTTCGATGCATTCCTCATCGGGGAATCGCTGATGCGCCAGCCGCAGCCGGGCGCGGCTCTGGCCTCGCTGCTGCGTTCCGTCCACGAATCCGTTTCCGAGATCGCCGCCAAACCTGCCTGACCGCCATGTGGATCAAGATCTGCGCCCATACCTCCCTTGCTGACGCGCAACTCGCCGCCGACGCCTGTGCGGACGCCATCGGTTTCGTCTTTGCGGCCAGTCCGCGCCAGGTCACGGTCGAGCAGGTTGCTGCCGTCGTGGCCGCTCTGCCGCCCGATCTCACCCATGTTGGCGTCTTCCAGACCCGCGACTTCGAGGAGATCGTGGCCGCGGTGCGCGCGGCGGCGCTGCACGGCATCCAGCTGCACGGCGGGCTGGACGTTCCCCTGATCGACCGGCTGCGCGCGGCGTTTGGCGATCGCATGTTTCTGATCCAGACGCTGCACTGGCCTCTGGACCAGGATTCGGCGCAGACGGAGAAGAACCTTCGCGACGACTTGCGCACGCTGCGCAGGCATGGCGGCGCGGACGCCGTCCTGCTCGACGCGAAAACCGCGACAGCGGCCGGCGGCACGGGAAAACCCATCGACTGGAAGCGCGCTCAGGAGGCGATCGCCGCCGAAGCCGGCAAGATGCGGATCATTCTGGCGGGCGGCCTCACGCCGGAGAACGTGGCGCAGGCGATCCAGACGGTGCGCCCGTGGGGCGTCGATGTTGCGAGCGGCGTCGAGAAGCAGCCTGGCAGGAAAGACCCGGCGCGGGTGCGTGCGTTTATCGAGGCTGCGCGAGCCGCGTTCGCGGCGATTGAGAACCACCCGCTCACAGCCGTCACACCGCGTTGAGCAGGGCCTCGCCCCTGTACGCTGCACACTCGACCCTGTACCCTGAATGCATGGCCGCCACTGCAACGGATCGCATCGCCGGACGCTTCGGCCCGTGGGGCGGCCGCTATGTTCCTGAGACGCTGGTGGCCGCGCTCGACGAGCTCGAGCATGCGTATGGCGAGGCCCAGGCCGATCCCGATTTTCATCTGAAGCTCGATTTGCTGCTGCGCGACTACGCCGGCCGCCCGACGCCGCTGTATTTCGCCGCGCGTCTGACGGAGGCGCTGGCGGGCGCGAAGATTTATCTCAAGCGCGAAGATCTGCTCCATACGGGAGCGCACAAGATCAACAACTGTCTGGGGCAGGCGCTGCTGGCCGTGCGCATGGGCAAGAAGCGCATCATTGCTGAAACCGGCGCCGGGCAGCACGGCGTCGCCACGGCGACCGTCTGCGCGCTCTTTGGCCTCGACTGCGTCGTCTACATGGGCGAAGAGGACATGCGCCGCCAGGAGCTGAATGTCTACCGCATGCGCATGCTGGGCGCGGAAGTGCGCGGCGTCTCGTCGGGATCGCGCACGCTGAAGGATGCGATCAACGAGGCGATGCGGGACTGGGTGACGAACGTGCGGACCACGCATTATCTGCTGGGCAGCGTGCTCGGCGCGCATCCGTACCCGACCATGGTGCGCGACTTTCATCGCGTGATCGGCCGCGAGGCCCGCCAGCAGATTCTGGAGAAAGAAAATCGTCTGCCCACCGCGGTGATCGCGTGTGTGGGCGGCGGCTCGAACGCGATTGGCGCGTTCTATGAATTCATTCCGAACAAGGAAGTCCGCCTGATCGGCGTGGAAGCGGGAGGCCGCGGATCGAAACTCGGCGAACATGCGGCACGATTCAGCGGGGGAGCGCCGGGCGTTCTGCAGGGAACGTATTCCTACGTATTGCAGGACGAGAACGGGCAGATCGCCCTCACCCACTCCGTTTCCGCGGGACTCGACTACGCTTCGGTAGGCCCGGAACACGCGGCGCTGCACGATTCCGGCCGTGCTGAGTACACGTCGGCCACCGACTCCGAAGCTCTCGACGGCGCGCTGCGGCTGGCACGCACCGAGGGCATCATTCCGGCGCTGGAATCCGCGCACGCCGTTGCCGCGTGCATTCGCCTGGCACCGACACTCAGTGCGCGCGACATCGTCATCGTGAATGTCTCCGGGCGCGGCGACAAGGACATGGGCATTCTCGCCAGCGAACTGAAGCTTTCCGGAGCCTAGACGACGATGCCGATCCAGTTCGCGAATCGACCCGGCTTCGTTGCCTATCTCACCATCGGCGACCCCGACCTGCAGACCTCGCACGACATCGCCCTGGCCGCGATCGATGCGGGCGCCGACGCTCTGGAGCTGGGGGTTCCCTTCAGCGATCCCGTGGCGGACGGCCCGGTGATCCAGCGCGCCAGCGAGCGTGCGCTGAAGAACGGGACGCGCCTGCAGGATGTTCTGGCTCTGGCCGGCGCCCTTCGCCGCGAGCGGCCCGGCGTCGGGCTCATCGTTTTCACCTACTACAATCCGGTGCTCCGCTTCGGCCTGGAGAAGTTCTGCGCCGCGGCCGAGCAGGCGGGTGTCGATGGGGTCCTTGTGACCGACATGATCGTGGAAGAAGCCGGCGAGTACCTGCAGGCGCTGCACCGCCATGGTCTGGCGCCGATTTTTCTGGCCGCGCCCACCAGCCCCGACGCGCGCCTCGAGAAGATTGCAGCCGCTTCCCGGGGATTTGTCTACGCCATCTCGCGCACCGGCATTACCGGCGAGCAGAAGGCGCTCCATAGCGAGGCGGAGCAGCTGGTCCGCCGGCTGCGGCGCTTCACAAAACTTCCCATCGCGGTCGGCTTCGGCATCTCCACGCCGGAACAGTTCGCGGCGGTCGGCGCCTTCGCCGACGCTGCGGCGATCGGCAGCGCGCTGGTGGCCACCATCGAACAGGCTGGCCCCGGGCAAGCCGCCAGTTCCATCGCCCGATTTATTCAGGGTCTCCTCGCGCCGGCGAGGGGACCCGCCGGGAACCCCGGCCTGCGCGGGGCGCATGAACCCGCCGTGCCGGCCCGTTAATCGCGAACCTTGTTTACGATAGGTTTTTGCGGATTGCTCCATCTTCCGCCGCGCTGTTTCGCGCGGAGATCAGGAAAACCATGGATATCGCAGAATGGCGACGCAGGATCGACGAACTCGACCGGCAGATCGTGCTGCTCATCAGCGAGCGCGCCGCCGCGGCGCAGGCGATCGGCCGCCTGAAGCGGGAGACCGACCTGCCCGTGTACGAGCCCAATCGCGAGCGCGTGATCTTCGAGAACGTCCGCACCCACAATCCCGGCCCGCTGCCCGATATCGAGCTCGTCCATATCTACGAGCGCATCGTCGACGTGATGCGTGCCCTGCAGCGCAATGAGCTTGCCTCGCGGCCCGGCATCCCGGCCAGCGAAGCCCACACGAAGCAGACAGGAAAAGACCAATGATCGTTGCCATGCAGGAGCGCGCGAGCGAAGAAGAGATTCAGAACGTCGTCGAGCGCATGATGGAGATCGGCTTCAACGTTCACCGCACCACCGGGACCGTCCAGACGATTCTCGCCGGCGTGGGTACACCGGCGACGTTCGATCACAAGGAATTCGAAGTGCTGGCCGGAGTCGCGGAGGTCATCCGCATCACGTCGCCCTACAAGCTGGCCGGGCGCAGCTTCCGGCCGGAAGGCACTGTCGTCCGCTTCCCCAACGGCGTCAGCGTCGGCGGCCCGGAAGTTGTCGTCATGGCGGGGCCATGCTCGGTGGAAAGCAGGGAGCAGATTTTCGCATGCGCGAAAATTGTCAAAGACGCGGGCGCGAAATTTCTGCGCGGAGGCGCTTTCAAGCCGCGCAGCTCTCCCTATTCCTTCCAGGGCCTGGGCCTCGACGCACTGAAACTGCTGCGCGATGCCGGCGACGCTCATGGGCTCCTCGTCGTGAGCGAGGTGATGGAAATCTCGCAGATCGAGCTGATGATGCCCTACGTCGATCTCTTCCAGGTGGGCGCGCGCAACATGCAGAACTTCAACCTGCTGCGCGAGCTCGGCGAAGTGCGCCGTCCGGTGCTGCTGAAGCGCGGTATCGCCGCTACCATCGAGGAGCTGCTGCTCAGCGCGGAATATCTCCTCGCCGGCGGCAACTACGACGTGATCCTGTGCGAGCGCGGCATTCGCACCTTCGAAACCTATACGCGCAATACCATGGACATCTCGGCCATTCCCGTGGTCAAAAAGCTGTCGCACCTTCCCATCGTCGGCGACCCTTCGCACGGCACCGGCCGCCGCGACAAGGTTCCTGCGATGGCGCGCGCCACGGTGGCTGCGGGCGGCGACGGGCTCCTCATCGAAGTCCACCCCAACCCGGACAAGGCGCTGTCGGACGGCGCGCAGTCCATGTTCCCCGACAAGTTTGCCGAGCTGATGAGGTCACTGCGCGTGATCGCATCCGCCGTGGAGCGCACGCTTTGAAGCAGCAGGGTGCAGGTCGGGAGCGAGGCGCCGATTTCCTGGACGGTCCGTCGCGCATCGCCATTCTCGGCACCGGTCTCATGGGGGCCTCGGCCGGGCTGGCGCTGCGTGCGCGCGGATTCTCCGGCTCCATCGCCGGCTGGGATCCGAATCCCGGCCAGCTCCACGTCGCGCTGCGCCGCGAAGCCATCACCGTGATGGCGGACGATCCGCTCGCCGCAGCGGCCGAGGCGGAGATCATCGTGCTGGGGGGTCCTGTCTTCACCATCCTGGAATGGCTCGACCGCCTCGCGCCGATCCTCCGCGAGTCGCAGCTGGTCACCGACGTCGGCAGCGTCAAGGGCGCTGTTTGTGCCCGTGCCCGTGACAAATACAACCACCCGGGCCAGCCTGGATTCCTGCCCGGTCATCCGATGGCCGGTAAGGAAGTGAGCGGCGCCGAAAACGCCGACGCCGCACTGTTCGAAGGCGCGGTCTGGCTTTTCACTCCGTGCGGCCCGGGTGAGCGGGATTCGCCGGCGGCGCAGGCGTGGCGCGCCTGGGTCGCGCGCTGCGGCGCCCGCGCGATCGACATGGACCCCGAGCGTCACGATCTTCTCTGCGCCTGGATCAGCCATCTGCCGCAGTTCGTCTCCACGGCGATGTGCGCGCTGCTGGAAGACGAATTCTCCGCCAACGCCGACCTGTTGCCCATCGGCGGCCGGGCCCTGCGTGAGATGACGCGCCTCGGCGCGAGCCCTTTCTCCATGTGGCGGGACATCGCGCACACCAACTCCGAGGCCATCGCGCGTTCCCTCGACGCGCTCGAGCAGCGCCTCGCCCACATTCGCGAAAACCTGAAGACCCCCGAACTGCGCGACGAATTCGACCGCGCCCATCGCTTTCGCCTGCGCGATCCCCGCAACCCCTGATCCCCGCAGGCTGCCTGTCCCTATTTCATAGCCAACTCGTAACCACGCGAGTACACTTGCCCTTCACTGTCGAACTTCACTGGAGGACCCGTGCTTCGTCACACGTGTTCCGTGCTCCTTGTGCTTCTCGTCCTGCCGTTTGCCGCTCACTCCTCTCCCCTGCTGCTGCTTCACCCCTCGCTCAGCAAAGACCAGATCGCTTTCCGCCACGCCGACGACATCTGGGTGGTGGCGCGCGCCGGCGGCGAAGCGGTGCGCCTCACGTCCATCGCTGCGGTGACTGAGGGCCCGTACTTCTCGCCGGACGGCGAGACCATCGCCTATTCCGCGCGCATCCACGGCAACGTCGACGTCTACACCATTCCGGCCAATGGCGGCGTTCCCCGCCGCCTCACGTGGCACCCGGGCGACGACGTGGTGGTGGGCTGGTCGCCCGAGGGCAGGGACATCCTCTTCCTCAGCGGCCGCGCTGCCTGGAACGACTTCTCGCAGCTCTTCCGCATTCACGCCGACGGCTCGGGCCTGCCCGAGGCGTTTCCGCTGCCCTCGGCCGACAGCGGCTCCCTTTCGCCGGACGGGAAGCAGATCGCCTATACGCCCTTCAACCAGTGGGAGGTCGCGTGGAAGCGCTACCACGGCGGGCAGACCGAACCCATCTGGATCGTCGACCTGGCGACGCTCGATCTCACCAAGGTTCCGCGCGACAACTCGAACGACAAAAATCCGCTGTGGGTCGGCGACAAGGTTTATTTCCTCTCCGATCGCAATGGTCCGGTCACGCTCTTCAGCTACGACACGAAGTCCAAACAGGTCGAGCAGGCGGTCGAGAACAAGAGCTTCGATCTGAAGTCCGCGGACGCCGGCCCCGGCGGCATCGTCTACGAACAGTTCGGCAGCATCCACCTGTACGACACGGCAACGCATACCCAGCATCCGGTGGAGATCACGCTGCACGGGGATCTGCCCGCGCTCGAGCCCACGCTCGCCGTCATCGATCCGCACACCATCCTCAGCGCGGCCATCTCGCCGACCGGCCAGCGCGCGGTGTTTGAGGCGCACGGCGACATCTTCACGGTCCCGGCGGAGAAAGGCGATGCGCGCAACCTGACGGACACTTCGAACGCCGCGGAGCGCGATCCGGAATGGTCTCCTGACGGCAAGTCGATCGCTTATTTCAGCGATGCATCCGGCGAGTATCAGCTCTACATTCGCGATCAGGACGGCATCAAGCCGCCGAAGGCGATCGATCTGGGCCCATCGCCGACCTTCTTCTACGCGCCGCGCTGGTCGCCGGACTCGAAGCGCATCCTCTACGCCGACAAGAGACTCAACCTCTGGTACGTCGACGTCGACAACCCGCACCCGGTGAAAGTCGACACGCAGTACTTCGAGGGCTTCGGGTTTGCCGGCAACTCGATCTGGTCGCCCGACAGCAAGTGGATCGGGTACCTGAAGGAGCTGCACAACCATCTGAACGCCGTCTTCCTCTACTCGCTCGACACGCAGAAATCCACGCAGGTGACCGACGGCATGAGCGATGCCGGCGGCCTTGCCTTCGACCGCAACGGCAAGTATCTCTACTTCATCGCCAGCACGAATGTGGGTCCCTCGGTGGCGGGCTTCGACCTCTCCAGCCTGGACCGGGCGGTCAGCAGCAGCGCCTACATCGTCGTGCTCGCGAAAGACCAGCCTTCGCCGCTGCCTCCGCAAAGCGACGACGAGAAGGTGAAAGAGGAGAGCAAGCCGGCGAGCGACGACACAACGAAGGCCGGCGATCAGGCCGGCGAGAAGAAGGAGGAAACGGCAGGCAAGGAAAAGAAGGAGGAGAAGAAGCCGCCGGTGGTCAGGGTCGACTTCGACGGCATCGATCAGCGCATCCTCGCGCTGCCCATCCCGGCGCGCAACTACGTCGACATCCAGGCCGGCAAGGAGGGCGTGCTGTATCTGGCCGAGGGCGGCCCGGTGGCGAATCCCTCGCATGGAAGCGGCCAGGAGATTCACGCTCTGTGGCGCTTCACTCTGGAAAAGCGGGAGGCGACTGAGGTGCTCTCCGGCATCGACAGCTACACCATTTCCGCCAACGGCGAAAAGATTCTCTACCAAAAGGGCGACTCGTGGCTGATCGGGAGCGCAGACGACGTGAAAACCAGCCCTGGTAAGGCGCTCAACCTGAGCAACCTGCAGGCTGACATCGATCCCCGGGCCGAGTATCGCCAGATGTACAACGAGACCTGGCGCATCGAGCGCGACTTCTTCTACGACCCCAACCATCACGGCCTCGATCTCAACAAGGCCAAAGCCCGCTATGAGCCGTATCTCGCCGGCATCGGCTCGCGCGACGAGCTGAATTATCTCTTCGAGGAGATGCTGGGCGAACTCACCATCGGGCACATGTTCATTCGGGGTCCGCGCGAACCGGACCACTCGCCGAAGACCGGCCTGCTGGGCGCGGACTACTCCGTGGACCACGACCGTTACAAGTTCGCGCACATCTACAACGGCGAAAACTGGAACCCCGCGCTGCATGCGCCGCTCACGCAACCGGGCGTCAACGTGAAGGAGGGCGAGTATCTGCTCGCGGTCAACGGCCGCGAACTGCACGCCAGCGACAACATCTACAGCTTCTTTGAAGGCGACGCCGGCAGGCAGGTGGTTCTGCATGTCGGACCCAACCCGGATGGCACCGGCGCGCGCGATGTCACCGTCGTCGCCATCGAGTCCGAACACGGCCTGCGCAACCTCGCTTTCATTGAAGGCAATCGCCGCAAGGTCGATGAGATGACCCATGGTGAGGTCGCTTACGTTTACATTCCCAACACCGCGGGCGCCGGCTTTACCAACTTCAACCGCTATTTCTTTGCGCAGGTCGAGAAAAAGGGCGTGATCATCGACGAGCGCTACAACGAGGGCGGCCAGATCGCCGACTATGTCATCGATACACTGCGCCGCGTGCCGATGGCCCGCTATGAGACGCGCGAGGGCGAAGACGTCACCGATCCGGAGGGCGCGATCTTCGGACCGAAGACGATGATCATTAACCAGTCGGCGGGCTCGGGCGGCGACCTGATGCCCTGGTACTTCCGCAAAGCCGGTCTGGGGCCGCTCATCGGCGTGCGCACCTGGGGTGGTCTGGTCGGCATTGGCGGCTATCCTGTGCTGCTCGATGGCGGCACGGTGACCGCGCCGCGCACGGCGATCTACGGCCTGCACGGGCAGTTCGAGGTGGAGAATCACGGCATCGCACCGGACATCGAGGTCGAGTACCTGCCGAAGGAAGTCGCGGCGGGGCACGATCCGCAGCTCGAGCGCGCCGTGCAGTATTGCATGGAGCAGCTCAAAGAGCATCCGCTGCCGACGTACCCCAAACCGCCGTATCCGAACTACCACGAGCACGACGGACTCGGCGTCCACTGATCTTCCCGCAGGGCGAAACACACAGGGCCGGAGCGCGGTGCTCCGGCCTCTGCTTCTGCGGATTACCATGGTGGGCATGCCCCGGCGACTTGCAGTCTGCCTCGCACTCTCCGCCCTCGCCCTCACAGCACAGGCGCAGCCAACCGCGCTGCTCGTCGATGTCGATCACCGGCCGCAAATCAGCCTCGACGGCCCCTGGCACTCCATTGCGGATCCGTATCGCGAAGGCTGGGGCTCGAATCCCGATCACGCCAGCCTCAACGGCTACGCGAAGAATGCGCATTACATTCCCGGCGGTCCGCTGGTCCAGTACGACTTCGCCCGGTCGCCCACGCTGAACGTCCCCGGCGACTGGAACTCCCAGGACAAATTCCTGTTCTACTACGAAGGGCTGCTCTGGTATCAGCGCGACTTCACCTACCATCCGAAGCCGCACACCCGCGTCTTCCTTCACTTCGGCGCGGTGAATTACGCCGCCTCCGTCTTCATCGACGACCAGCACGTCTGCGATCACGAAGGCGGATTCACTCCCTTCGACTGCGAAATCACCGGCATCGCGAAGGACGGCGATAACTTCGTCGTCGTCGCGGTCGATGACACGCGCACGGTGGACCGCGTGCCGACGCTTCGCAAGGACTGGTGGAACTACGGCGGCATCACCCGCCCCGTCTCCCTGGTCGAAGTTCCCGATGCTTATATCGACGATTACTCGCTGCAGCTGCGCCGCGGCACTCAGGATCAACTCGAGGGCTACGTGCATGTCGCGGGCGCCGCGTCCGGCACGCAAGTCACCCTGCGCATCCCCGATCTGCATGTCCAAAAAGATGCAGTGACCGATACAAATGGCCGTGCGGAGTTCTCGTTCAGCGTTCCGGGTCTCGAGCTCTGGTCCCCCGGGCACCCGCGTCTCTACGCCATCTCTCTGCATGCCGGAGCCGACACCCTGAGCGACGACATTGGCTTCCGCACGATCGAGGTCCGGGGGGATCAAATCCTGCTCAACGGCAAGCCGGTCTTCCTGCGCGGGGTCAGCTACCACGACGAAGCACCCTTCCGCTCCGGCAGGTCGTGGTCGGAGCAGGACGCGCAAACGCTGCTCGGGTGGGCGCACGAGCTGCACTGCAACTTCGTTCGCATGGCGCACTACCCGCACACCGAGAACGAGTACCGCCTGGCCGACAAGCTCGGCATCATGGTGTGGTCGGAGATTCCCGTCTACTGGGGCATCGACTGGACCAATCCTCATACTCTCGAAGTGGCCAGGCAGCAGCTGCGCGAGATGATTCGCCGCGACCACAACCATGCTTCGGTGATCCTGTGGTCCATGTCGAACGAAACGCCGGAGAGCCCCGAGCGCAACGCCTTCATCCATCAGCTGGCCGCCGCGGCGCGGGAACAGGATTCCACGCGCCTGATCACTTCCGCGATCGTGACGCACTTCCACGGCAACACGGCCGTGCTCGACGATCCGCTCGGTCAGGATCTCGACGTGCTCGGTTACAACGAATATCTCGGCTGGTACCAGGGCTCGCCTGCCGATATCCCGAATTACACGTGGCAGGATCCGATGGGCAAACCGGTCATCATGAGCGAATTCGGCGCCGGCGCCAAAGCGGGCCTGCACGGCCCCGCCACCGAGATGTTCACGGAAGAATACCAGGACCATGTGTATCGGCAGCAGTTTCAAATGCTCGGGAAGATTCCGTTTCTGCGCGGCATGACTCCGTGGGCCCTGATGGATTTCCGCTCGCCGATGCGCCAGCTCCCCGGCATCCAGGACGACTACAACCGCAAGGGGCTGGTGTCCGACCAGGGCGAGAAGAAGAAGGCTTTCTTCACGCTGCAGGATTATTACGCGCATCTGCAGCGCTGATGGGCGGAGCCGCCGGCGCAGAGGCGCGAAGGCCCGGCGCCGTCGGTCGAAGACGACCATCTTGTTTCCGGAGCAGAGAATGCGCCCTGGATGGGTCTACGCGCCGAGGTGACCCAGGCCGATTCCGATGACGTAGGTCGCCGCGCCTTCCACGGCGCCGACGAACGTCATCTCCAGCCCGCTGGCCCACCAGCTGCGCACGGTGATGAGCGACTTCGCGGCGCCCACGGCAAAGTGCGCGATCAGCGACACGATCGCCGACGCAATCACCGCCGGGTACCCGGTCAGGAAGAAGAACGGGACAATCGGAATGAACGCGCCAACGGCGGTGGACAAGGCGCCGGACCACGCCGAGACCCACGGCTGGCTGAGCCCATCCTCGGTCATGTTGAGCCGTTCGGCGGCCAGCGCGCGGGTGAATTGCTCAGGCGCCTCGGCCAGATGCCCGACGACATGATCGGCATCGTCGCGGGGAATTCCCTTCACCTGGTAGTAGAGCGACAACAGCTCGCGGGCTTCGGGGCCGTTCATCTCGACGGCCTCGCGCTCGCGGCTCAGCTCGGCTTCGTAAATCTCACGCTCACTTTTGGCCGCCAGATACGCGCCCGATCCCATCGACAACGCGCTGGCGATCATTCCCGCCAGACCCGACAGCAGCACCCATTTGCTGTTGCCGAGGGTCGCGCCCGAGACACCGGAGACGATGCCGAAGATCGCGCCCAGTCCGTCGTTCACCCCGTAGATGGCGTCGCCGATCCAGCCCGCTGTCTGGCGTCCCGACCGATTGCGGCGCGTCAGCAGCTCGTCGAGTTCTTTGCGCGCCATCTCCGAACTCACCGCCATCTTTGGGTAGCGGTGCCGGATCAGTTCGGTCAGCTCGCGATAATGCTCCTGCTCGTCGGCGATCACCTGATTCAGGATGGCGATGCTGGGTTCGTCCCCGAGTTCCTTGAGCTGCTGTCCGTAGCGGGCGATGTCGCGGCTCTCTTCGATTTCCAGCCGGCGCAGCGCCATCTGCGGACCGCCCAGGCGATTCACCAGCGTGTCGGCGTCGCCGGTCGCCTTGCCGTCGTACTTCGGCACTTCCGCGCCCAGCTCACGGATTCTCTTTGCCCACAGCGCCGCATGCTGCGCCTCGGCCTCCGCCATGTGCCGCAGCGTTTTGCTGCGCACCGGGTCCTCATCGCGCTCGGCCAGCGTGTTGTAGGTGTGGAAGCCGCGCATCTCCGCCTGCCAGTTTTCGCTCAGCGCCTCCAGCACTTTCTGTTCTTTTTGCGAAAAAGTCTGCGGCATGGGTTCCTAACTCCCGATCTGATAGCTGAAGCCAAATCGCCCAATCTGAATCGTGGAGCGATCCGAAGGGGGCCAGATGCGAAACGATTCTACGCGCGTGCTGCCGGTCAGCCGGGTGGCCAGCACATTGCCCTCGGGTTTGCCGGTGGCTGCCTCGTAAAAATGAATCGTCAGATCGCCGTTGTCGGCGTGGTCGTAGCCGATCACATACTCGCCCGGCGCCAGCCGCGTATCTGCGCCCAGCCGGAGGGGAACCTGGGTCAGGAAGAAGTGCGAGTACTTGCCCTCCGCCGAGTATCCGGCAGTGATCAGCACCACACCCGCGATGTATTTGCCGTGGCCGTTCGTGATCCCGGAGGCCGAGTGCATCTCCGTTTCGATTCGCTCCTGGATCACGGGGGCACGCGCGGGAATCACCGAACGCAGTTCGGCGTCGGTGGCAACGCGCCACTCCGCCGCACGTGGTTCCTGCGCCCGCGCCGCACACGCCACCATGACTGCGAGCCCTGCTGCGATCATCCACTTCCATCGGTGCATCGCGTTCCCCTGTCCCATCCCAGCTCCCAACCTCGTGCTGCCGGCCGCATTTCTCAATCCAGATGCACAATCCCGCGCTGCAGCGCCGTGGTCGCCGCCTGGGTCCGATCTTCCACGCCCAGCTTGCTCAGCAGGCTGTTCACATGCGTTTTTACCGTGGCCTCGGAAATGAAGAGCGCATTGCCGATGTCCCGGTTGCTTTTGCCCGCCACGATCAGCTGCAGCACTTCCAGCTCGCGCGCGGTCAGGGTGGCCCCGCCCATTCGCTCGGCCAGCTTTTCCGCCACGCGCGAAGGAAGCCGCGATTTTCCGGCGTGCACGATCTTCACCGCCTCGGTCAGCTCGTTCAGATCCATCCCTTTCAGCAGGTATCCTTTGGCGCCGGCCTGCATGGCGCGATAGATGTCTTCGTCCCCGTCGAACGTGGTCAGCACGATGATGCGCGCCGCGGGAAATTCCTGGCGGATGCGGCCGATCGCGTCGACGCCATTCATTTTCGGCAGGCGCAGATCCATCAGGGTCACATCGGGCCGATGCCTGCGGAACATCTCGATGGCCTGCTCGCCGTCCGAGGCCTCCCCCACGACGGCAAACCCCGGCACCGTCTTCAGCAGGGCGGCCAGTCCCTGGCGCACGATGTGGTGATCTTCGACCAGCAGGATCTTCACTGTATCCGTCATCGTTACGATTGCTTCTCCATTTCGCGGCCCAGCCCCAGGGCCAGCCGCACTGCCGTACCTTCTCCCGGACGGCTCTCCACCGTCAGCGTCGCGCCGATGGCCTGGGCGCGCTCCTTCATGCCCGTCAGCCCGAAGTGCCCGCTCGATCCATCGGGCGGCGCACCGGCAAAGCCGCGTCCATCGTCGCGAATCTCCATTCCGAACATACTCCCCTCGAACTCCAGGCGCAGCACGATGTTTTCCGGATCGCCGTGGCGCACCGCATTCGCCACCGCCTCGCGCGCAATTCGCGTTAGCTCGCGCTCCACGTCCTCATCCAGCGGATGATTTGTCCCGCTGACCTTCATCTGCACTCGCGCCCGCGCATGGGCCCGGCTCGTCACTTC
>DATJNE010000161.1:0-27987 GCA_035508305.1 Acidobacteriaceae bacterium
GATCCCGTTGTCGTCAGTTCCGGCGCTCCGTAGGTCGCGATCGCGATAATGTCCCCGGGTCTGATCTTCACATCCCTGTACTGTGCGTTCATTGCCGACAAGGGCGTAGTCGAGACCGTCGAAGTCGTCCCAACCGCCGGACCCGCAAACTGAGCCGCCGCCGGCTTCGCCATCGATATGGTTCCCAGGCAGAGCACAACTGCTGCTGCATAACCAGCTATCGCTCCCGTTGTTCGATTGGATCCCATCGCATCCTTCCACTCAGACCTGAGCGTTACTTCCCATACTCATAGGTGTAATAGCCAAGATAGCCGTAATACTCCGGAAGAGACGCATCTACCCCGTTAAAGACAAATCCGTAGACCTTCACGTCCAGCTCATGCAGAATCTCGGCAGCGCGCGCCAGCATCCGACGCGTGCAGTAGCCCTGCCGGATCACCAGTACCATCCCGTCGGCCTGGGAAGCCACGATGGCCGGATCGGTCACCGAGAGCAGCGGCGGCGTATCGAAGATGACATAGTCGTAGTGCTCCCGCAGCTGCCGCACCACTTCCGTCATCTGATCCGAGGCCAGCAGATCTGCCGGAAGCGGTGGAACGGTTCCCGATGGAATAACATCCAGAGTGGTGAGAGTTTCATGCGTTTGTGTCACTTCGTCCAGCGTGTAATACCCGGTCAGGACCTCGGATAGTCCCTTGCCCCCCTCCAGGCGAAGCCGCTTGTAAACGGAAGGGCGTCGCATGTCGGTGTCCACCAGAGCGACTTTCTTGCCTCCTTGAGCCAGCACTGCGGCCATGTTCACGGAAACCGTCGACTTGCCTTCTGCCGGCTGACAGCTGGTTACGGCGATCACCTTCGATTCCCGCGACGTCGTCGACAACCGCATCGAAGTACGCAGCGCCCGGAATGACTCCGAAAACGGCGAACGCGGATCCCGGAGCAGTTCCGGCCCCGCCACCCACTCCAGTTCTGAGGCTCGGCTTTTCCAGTGACTCTGCGGAATCATGGCCAGCGAGGGGAGGCCAAGAATTTCCTGAATTTCGTGTACATCCCGCAGCCGCGTGTCCATCTTTTCCAGCAGCAGCGCGAGAGTCAGCCCTCCAAAAAATCCGAAGAACATGCCGACGATCCCCAGCTTCATGGGTGATGAACTTGATGGTCCCAATGGCACCGACGCGAAATCAACGACGCTGATATCAGCCGCGTCAAGACCGGCATCCACCGTTGCCTCGCGCAACCGCCCGACGATGCTCTCATACATTTTCCGGTTGGAATCGTATTCCTGGCTGAGCAGCATGTACTGCACCAGATCGTCACGCTGTCCGTACACTTCGTGAATTCTCTCGTCGAGCAACCCCTGCGCCTTGGTCTCGGCCGCCTCGGCCATGCTCAGCGTGTCGTTGGCCTGCTCGACGACCCGCTGCTCCTGCTCTCCAATCTCCTTGTTAAGAGCGTCCTCCTGCGCGCGCAGCTGCTTCACCTGCGGATAATTCGGGCCGTACACCGGCTGCAGGCGTGCCAGATCCGCTTCGTTGGAAGCGCGCTGGGATCGCAGACTGGCCAGCAAACCCTGGGGTGCTCCCATCGATCCCCCCACCCCTCCCGCCACCCCGGGCGCCACGGAACTCTCCTGAACCTGATCGGGCGGCAGCGACTTCAGAATGCGGTACCGCGCCTCCGCGATCACCCTCTCCTCGGTCGCGTCCGACAGATTTTTCTGCAGCGCACCGATCTCCTGCACCAGCAGGCTGTGATCCGGATCGAGCGCCATCACCCCCAGCTTGCGCTGCAGATCCACCATCTTGTTCTGCGAATTCTGCACCACCGTGCGCAGGTCATCCATCTGACCCGTCAGCCACTTGCTCACCTGCTGCGTGGTATTGAAGTGCGTTGAAAAGTTGTTTTCAATGAATTCATTCTCAAGCGCGTTCACGATTTGTGCCGACAGCTTCGCCGACGGACTGGTGTAAGAAATCGTGAGCATCTGCGTGCGCGGCACACGCACTGCGGTCAGGTGGCCTCGCAGGTTGCCCACTACCGCATCGCGAACCAGCGGATCGTCCAAGCTCCGGTGCGGGATCGCTGCGCGCCTGGCGCGGAAAAAAGCTGGAGTCAGCGAGCGCTGGCCGCCGTTCATAAAAACTGGATTGTTCGCAAGATCCAGCTTCTCCGCGACCGAGGTGAGCAGCTTTGTACTTTGCAGAATTCGAATATCGCTCTCAATCACGACGTCCAGCGAACTGGATGATCCCAGTGCCGCCGAAATAGATTGCTTGAACTCCGACCCCGTGTCCGGTTGCACGCGAACTTCGCCGGTGGCCGTGTACCACCTTCCCCGCGCGTAGCCCATCCCGGCTGCCAGCAGCCCCGCCCCCAGCGCAAGGCACACCAGAAGCACACGCCTCTTGCGAATCACCAGCCACAGATCGGTGAGCGACAGATCCCTGGCCTCCGGTGCGGCGGAGACCTGTTTACTGCGAATTAACTGTTGCACCTAACCTCTCAGTATCCGCAGCCCCGAAGGGGACTTCGGCTTTTGCCAGTCTTCGTTTCGAATGGCCGCGCCGAGGATCTCGGCACCTGAACGTGACGGAAAATAAAGGGCTTCCTTCAGGACGATCCACAGTACCAGAGCTGGCGGTGAGCCACGCATTTCGTCCGGGATTCCACTACGCTGCCAGAGCGTGATTCGAGTGTAGCGCCCGTTTTCCTCGCGGGTCAATCAGACGCCCGCCGGGGTGTCCTGGTTTGACAACCCGCGCCCTTTCCGGATCTCCGCGGAACAACGTTGTCTTCTGACGCGGCGCGAAGTGCTTCTCAGACGGACACGCGTTCCCGAACCGGCCTCCACTCGGCGACGGCCTTGCGCCGCTCCATCAGCGCCGCGATCTCCCGTGCCGGCCGGGGCGGCGCCAGCAGATGCCCCTGCATCATGTCGCATTCCATCCGCGCCAGGGCTTCCACCTGTTCCTGCCGCTCCACGCCTTCGGCCACCACCTGCAGTCCCAGACCATGGGCCAGAGAAAGAATCGCGCGTACCAGCGCGCTCGTGCCGCCCGGCTCACAGATCCGCTCCACAAACGACCGATCGATCTTCAGCCTCTCAATCGGCAGCTGATGCAGATGCTGCAGCGACGAATACCCCGTGCCGAAGTCGTCGACCGAGAAATGCACCCCCAGGTCCGCCAGGTCCCGCATCTGCCGCGCCAAATCCTCCAGGTTCCGCATGACCGTCGTCTCGGTCATCTCGATTTCCAGCGTCTCCGCATCCAGACCCATCTCCTGGACCGCCTGCCGCACCTGCCGCGAAAAATCCATCCGCATGAACTGCAGCGGCGATACGTTGATCGCAATGCGCGGAACCTCCAGCCCCTGTTTCCGCCATTCCTCGCTTTGCCGGCAGACCTCGCGCAGCACCCAGTTCCCCAGCGGCACGATCAGCCCGCTCTCTTCGGCGATCGGAATAAACCGGTCCGGCTGCACCACCCCGAAGGTCGGATGCCGCAGCCGAAGCAGAGCCTCCAGCCCGCAAAAGACCCCGTCCATCCGATATTCCGGCTGGTAATGCATTTCCAGCCCGCCATCCTTCAGCGCGCGCCGCATGAACAGCTCCAGCTCATTCGCCTCGGTCGTCGACTGGCTGATCTCGTGCGAAACCAGCGCACAGTCGTCCCCGCCGGAGCGCTTCACCCGGTACATCGCCGCGTCGGCGCTCCTCCACAGTTCGGCGGCCTCCGTGCCATGGTCCGGATACAGCGCGATCCCAAAACTCGCCCTCAGATCGATCGGATACTCCTCGACGGCCAGCGGTTTGCGCAGCCCGGCCAGCAGATCCTGCACCACCCGCGTCGCGTCCTCCGCGGAGACCAGGTCTCCGACCACCACCGTAAATTCCTCTCCCCCCGACCGCGCCACCGTGTCCTCGGCACGCAGCCGGCTCTTCAGCCGCTCCGCCACCTGTTTGAGGCACATGTCCCCCACCGCATGGCCGTAGGTGTCGTTGATCTGCTTGAACCGGTCGATGTCGAGACAGATCACCGCGGCCTTCTTCCCCCGCCGCGACGCCGAGGCCAGCGCCTGCTCCATCCGATCCAGCAGCAAAAGCCGGTTCGGCAGACCGGTCAGCATGTCATGATGCGCCTGGTGGACCAGGCGGTCGTGCAGTTGCTGCCGCTCGGTTACGTCCTGTACCAGGGAAAACCGCGCCCGTCGCCCCTCGAACGGAATGCTGTGTGCCGAAACCTCCACCTGGATCTGCCGCCCGTCGCGCAAAATGTGCGTCCATGGTCCGGAGACAATCATCGCGCTGTCTTCTGCCGTCCGGCCCAGCGTCTTTTCCATCTCCTCCACTTCTTCCGCCGGCCGGATGTCGCGCAGCGTCATCGCCCGGAACTCCTCCCTGCTGTAGCCATAGCGCGCCACTGCCGAGTCGTTCACCGCCAGAAACCCCAGCGTCTCCGTATCGAAAATCCACATCGGATGCGGGTTGCTCTCAAACAGCAACCGGTATTCGCGGCTCCGCGCATCTGCCTGACGCTTCTGCTCTTCCAGCAACGTCAGAATCATGCCGAACGCCACAAAATACTTCGGCACGTTCCACATCTCCCCGATCACGTCCACCCGCGGCATCAGCACTTCCATCAGCAGCGCGCAGGGAAATACCGCACCCCACGCCGCCAGCCCCCCCGCGGTCACCAGAACACCCGCGGTTCTCTGGCGGAAATCCTCCCAGTACAGCACCGCATTCAGGAAAAAAATCTCCGAAAGGACCGGATAGATGCTGTTGTCCACGTCGCCGCGCCGCAGCAGGACTCCGAGCCACAGCGAAGCCCCTGCCACGATCAGCAGCCCCCCCAGCCGCGCAACTCTCGCCCGCGCGCCTGGCTCCGCGTTGCCCTGGCCCCGTCCGAACCGCAGAACCACCGCCAGATACGCGGCCTGCGCCACCGCTCCCAGTCCCACCAGCAGCCCCTTCGGGCCGCCCCACAGGATCACTGCGGTTACGTACGCAACGGGCAGAAGGCTCAACAGCAGTGCCGGAGCCGCATAACGCCAGCCCTTCTCCCATACCAGGGGCGATGACAGCGCGAAGGCCGCCCCGCACAGCAGAAGCGCGCTCATCGCCGCCGCCAGCACCAGCTTCTGCCCCGCCACATCCGCCGGGTTCAGCAGCAGGAGTCCGAAATGAATCAGGACGAAGAACCAGCCCAGCAGCCAGAACCGCACGCGCACCGTCGCGTGTCCGCGGTAGATGGACCCGAACAGAATCACCAGAAGCCCGATGATCACAATGTCCAGAAGAATGTTCTGCATGAGAGTGCGTTCTTCCCCCGGCGCCGATTTCTGCCTGGAGAAACAACCCTGCAACCGCTGCCGCCCTGGAGACTACGACGGACGCCCGGCGGGTTCAATCACCTGAACTAAGCATACTCTGCACCCAACCGTCCGCCCCTGCCCCGCTCGGGTCACGCGGGCATCGGAGGCCCGCATCATGACCCCAGTGATCCTCGGCCTCTCCACTCCTCGAATACCTCTCCTTTCCGCCCGCCTTTCTCTCCCGCCACGCGCACCGCTGTCCGCTATCGCCTTTGCTACCCTTCCCCCATGTCCCTGGCACCCGCTCCGCGCTCGCAGTCGCTGCGCGCCCACACTCTGCTCATCGGGGTGGTGGCCATCTGGGGTTCCACCTTCGTCGTCGTCAAAGACGCCCTCTCCGATGTCTCCCCCCTGCTTTTCAACCTCCTCCGGATGACCCTGGCCTTCCTGTGTCTGGCATTCTTCTACCGCGGGCATTTCGGGCGCATGAATCGCCGCTCTCTCCTGGCCGGCGCCGCCGTCGGCTTCTGTCTCGCGATGGGGTATCAGTTCCAGACCGCCGGACTTCGCCTCACCACCCCTTCCAAATCGGCCTTTATCACCGGCCTGGTCGTCGTCCTCGTCCCGGTCCTCACCGCCTTCCCGCTGCTCCGCCCGCGCGGCTCCCGCGCACCCCGCTGGAATGCCTGGGCCGGCGCCCTGGTTGCCTTCCTCGGCATCGTCCTGCTGACCATCCCTGCCGGTTCGGGGCTCGATTTCCGCTCCATCGGTCTCGGGGACATCCTTTCCCTGGGCTGCGCCTTCGGCTTCTCTCTCCACGTGCTGGCCCTCGCGCATCTCTCCCCGCGCGTCCCCTTCGAACAGCTGGCCGTCCTCCAGGTCGGCTTCTGCACCCTGTTCATGGCCGCCAGCACCCCGCTGCTGGAGCATCCCTGGATCCAGGCTTCGCCCCGCCTCGTCATCGCCCTGCTCGTCACCGCGGTTCTCGCCACCGCCACCGCTTTTACCGTTCAGTCCTGGGCGCAGAAACACCTGCCCGCGACCCACACCGCGCTCATCCTCGCACTGGAACCCGCCTTTGCCTGGCTCACGTCTTTTCTCTTCTACGGCGAACGTCTCAGCCGTCGCAGCGCCACCGGCGCCCTGCTGATCCTCGCCGGCATCGCCCTCACTGAATTCCTTCCCTTGCCTGTTCTGCCCGGCAGCCACGAAGGCGTCTCTCTCCGCAACTAACGCCGGCCCCCCGCTTCTTCCGCTCAGCCCCGTCGCATCCGATCCCCGTCTCCCTGCGCAAGGCAACCCTCTCCCCTGGCCTGCGTCCCATTTCCGAGGAGCTCCGGCTTCGTCCCATTCCGTAACCCCGGTTCTTCGATCTGCGTCTAAAAACCACTGCTGCTGGCGACGGCGTCGCGCAATCTTCGCCTTTTCCGGGTTCTATACTGGAAAGGCAGGGCGGCGCGGCCGCGCCGGCTTTCTGAGATTACGAGGTACGATTCGAATGAAATCTTTTCTGGGGCGGCTCCGCTATAACCGCCTGGCTTCGACCTTCACGATCCTGGTCACCCTTTCCGCCGGCATCCTGGCCGGCTCTTTCCTCGCGCACCAGGTTCGCGGTCAGGAGTCGCAGGTCAACAGCGCGGACGCTAAACCCCTCACCATTCCGCCGCCCCGCGAAATGTCCACCGACTTCACCCGCATCGCGAAGGAAGTCGGACCGGCGGTGGTCAATATCAACACCGAGATCCTTCCCAAAATGCAGCAGCAGCGCCGCCGCGGTCCCCACTACATGCAGCCGTGGTCCTCGCCGCAGCAGCAGCAGCCCCCCGACGGCGACGACGACGATCAGGGTCCCGACGGCGGTGGCCAGGGCGGCCAGGGCGGTCTGCAGGACTTCTTCAATCGCTTCTTCGGCGGCCAGGGCCCCGATATGGGCGGGGGCGATGACGGCCAGGAACGCGAATCTCTCGGCTCCGGCTTTATCGTCGATCCTCGCGGCTACATCATCACCAACAATCACGTCGTCGATAAGGCCGACCGCATCTTCGTCAAGCTGGCCTCCGACCCCGAAGGCAATCAGGGCCGCCCGGCCAAAGTCGTCGGCGTCGACAAAGCCACCGACATTGCCGTCCTGAAGATCGAAACCGACACTCCCCTTCCCACCGCGAAGGTTGGCAATTCCGACGGCGTCCAGGTGGGAGACTGGGTCATGGCCATCGGTGAGCCCTTCGGCCTGGCCAAGACCGTCACCGCCGGCATCATCTCCAGCAAGAACCGCACCGTCGAGCCCGGTACTCCCGGCGAGTTCCAGCACTTCCTCCAGACCGACGCCGCCATCAATCCCGGCAACTCCGGCGGTCCGCTCGTCGACATGGCCGGTGAAGTCATCGGCGTCAACACCGCCATCTATACCCAGTCGGCCGGCAACGAAGGCATCGGCTTTGCCATGCCCTCCAACTCCGTCGTCGACGTCTATAACCAGCTCGTCGGACCGGATCACAAAGTTGTCCGCGGCAGCATCGGCATCAGCTTCCAGCCCAACCTGCCCAGCGCGGTCGCCCGTGTCTATGGCTTCAAGAACGGCGTCATGATCAGCGCCATCACTCCAGGTCAGCCCGCCGCCAAAGCCGGTCTCCGCGTCGGTGACATCATTACCACTCTCGACGGCAAGCCCGTCACGGATGGCGATGACCTGGTGGCCGTTGTCTCGGCGCGCAAGCCCGGAACTCCCATCGACGTTGGCTATCTCCGCAACGGTCAGAGCCTCCACGCTACCCTCACCGTTGCCGACCGCGACAAGATGATGGCCGCCATCAACGCCGCGAACAATGACGAGGGCGAGGAAGGCCAGAACCGCACCCCCGGCACCATTTCACCTGCCAAGCTCGGCATCACCGTCCAGGATCTGCCCCAGGGCGCTCCTGCCGGTCTGCACGGCGTCCTGATCCAGTCCGTAAAGCCCGGCTCCTTCGCCGATGAGATCGGCGTGGGGAACTTCCAGGGCTCGGTCGTGACCGCCATCAACCGCCACCCCGTCCACAACGTCGGCGAATTCCAGGCCGTCGTCGCCGGCCTCCATTCCGGAGACGATGTCGCGCTGGAAATCGTGGATCCCCAGCATCCCAATGCCGGAACTGAGATCCTGGGCGGCACACTGCCGTAACTCCGCATCCCACTTCACCCATGGGCTCCCTCACGAAAGTTACGGGAGCCCATGCGGTTTCTGTTTGCAATTTCAGGCCACCCCCATTAACCTGCTCGAATAGATTGCCGAACTATCCTTACTGAGGTACCTTTTGCATGGTTCTCTTCAGAACCTCGCAAGTCGTTCTATTCTCTGCGCTCCTGATCGCCACGCCCGCGTTCGCCTCGCGAACCCATCGCGCTGCCACCGCCGGCCACGTCCGTCATCACTCCCGGCATCACCACTTCGTTCCCGGCCAGCGCACCATCCAGCCCGAACGCGCCAAGGAAATCCAGGACGCTCTCATCCGTGAGCACTACCTCACCGGCCCCGCCTCCGGCCAGTGGGACGCCGCCACCGAAGCCGCCATGCAGAAATACCAGGCCGACCACGGCTGGCAGACCAGGCTCACACCCGATTCCCGCGCCCTGATCAAGCTCGGTCTCGGCCCCCATGACGATGCCGTTCCCCCGGGAGCCACAGCGCCCGGCCCCACCGATGCCGCCGCCACTCCTGCCCCGGCGCCCGCGGCCGGGACCCTCGCCGCCACCAATACCATCCAGAACTAGCTCGCAGCCGGCGAGCGGCAGTCTCCTCCCTCCTCGCTCCTGTACCCTGCTCGCCTGCACCCTTTACCCTGCCGTTATGCCGCCTTCCACCACCACTGTCCGCGTCCGCTACGCGGAAACCGACCAGATGGGTGTCGCCTACTACGCCAATTACTTCATCTGGTGCGAAATCGGCCGCGTCGAGCTTCTCCGTCAGCTCGGCTTCGAGTATCGGAAAATGGAGCTCGAACACAGCTGCTACCTCCCCGTCGTCGAAGCCTCCTGCCGCTACAAATCCCCCGCCCGCTACGACGACCTCGTCATCATCGAAACCCGCGTCTCCGGCCTCCGCACCTCGGTCATCAAATTCTCCTACCGTCTTCTCGTCGCCCGCCCCGGCGATCCCCAGCCCACTCTCCTCGCCGATGCCGAGACCGTCCATGTCTCCGTCGATCGCAACATGCAGAAGTGCCCTCTGCCCGAACCCTATCTCTCCGCCATCCGGGCCGGCCTCGACGAAGAACACCGGACAAAATCCTGAGACGCCGCTCCCGCACCTTTCCATGGTCGACGCGATCCGTTTACAATCGAGACGCAGCCGATGGGATCATCGCCAGGCCCTGATCCCTGACTTGAATTTCTGATCCCTTTTTCCGGAGACTCATGAAAGCCTCGACCCCCATCCTCGCTGCCGCCCTCTTTGCCCTCGCGACCCTCGCCCTCACCGGATGCGAAACCGGCCGCGGCAACAAGCTGCACTCCCACTTTGAGGCGGTCACCGACGTGACCACCGCGCCGCACCCCCAGGCAAAGTTCGCTTCGGTCTCCACCGGCATCCCGCCGGTTCCCGGCTCGCCCACCGCTGCCGGCCCCGACGGCACGCAGCCCCTCCAGGACGGTCAGGCCCGCCCCGATCCCGGCGCCGAGAAGGGCATCCCCATGGCTCCCCGCGAGCAGCCCGTCGACCACTTCGTCCACCAGTAAGCCGAGCCACCCGGATGCTGAGCGCATAGCGCCGTTTCAGCGGCGCTGTTCTCTGTTCCCGGTTCCTCTGCTCTCGGTTCCCTGTCCCCCGCTAATGCCCCATCGCCCCCTCAGGCACCGCCTCCGGCAGAATCCCCGCCCCCTGCCACACCAGCATCGGTCCGCCCGGCCCCAGATTCTCCTCCGGCTCGTTCTCGATCCCCGGATCCAGCGCAATCCGGATCCGATGCCACCCCGCGCGCAGCGCCCCGCTCGCCCGTACCGGCTCGACCGCATCCCCCAGCAGCCCGCACACCTGAATCCTTAATTCCGGGCTCTCCTCAGCCGGCAAGTCGTCAATCGCCAGTGTTGCCCTCCGGCTCGTCAGCAACGTAAAGGTGTAACCGCCATCCGCCGGAAGCCGTACCCACCCGTCGTACTCCGTCCCGCCTCCGCTGTTCGGCACAGTCTTCGCCAGTCCTGCAGCGAGCATCCCGGCGGGATTCTCCGCCGCCACAGCACTCCTCCCCACCACCACATTCTGCGATGCCCACACGCCGTCCCGGCCTGCGTGCGTCGCATGCAGCAGAACCCGAAAGCGCCCCGACCCGTCCAGCAGCGTTCCCTCCGCATCCGGAAACGCATGCCGCACCACGGCGCCCTCCGCCCGGCTCCTCGGTCCGGATCCATCCCCGAACAGCCACTCGTAGTGCCATCCCGGCTGCGGCGCCGTCACCTGAAACGTCACCGTCTCCCCGGGCCGCACCAGCCCAGGCGCATAGGTCCAGCTCGCATCGGTCGGCGCCGGCCCATACTCCGGCTCCGCCGCCCCGCCGCTCACCTCCACGGGAATATCCGCATCCTTCGCCGCCACTTTTCCCTCTATGCGAACGCCGTCCAGCGTCACCCCGCGCACCGGCCCCTCGATCACCGACGGCACCATCCCCACCCCATCCATCGCCGCAATATTCGAAAACGTAATCCCATCCGCTCCCGGCGGATTCACCAGCCGCATCTGCAGCACCGAGTAAAAATCCTCCAGCCGAATATCCTGCAGCCGGTAATCCCGGTGCGACTCCACCCCGACCTCATCCGACCACATCTCCAGAAACGCAAACGGCACCACGCACCCGCCATACCCCGTGTGCATCACGTCCAGATTCCGGAACATCACATGCGCGCTCTGGAACGTCTTCTTCGGCCATCCCACGCGCACCGTGTTCGAAATGCTCGTCGACACCACCGAGTCCTCCACCGTGATGTTCGTGACATCCCGGCCCGGAATCCGCATCTCCTCGTCCGTGTAGCCGTCCCAGTTCCCCATCAGCGCAAAGTCGTCGTCCGAGGCGCGAATGAAGCAGTTCCGCACCGTCGCGTCGCTCGTGCCCACGAAGTCCATCCCGTCCTGGTTCGCGTCGTGCGGCTCGCCGCCGATGATGTTCACGTTGTAGATCCCGATCCCGTGGCTGTCCGTCATCTGCACCTGCCAGGTTCGGCTCCGCACGATGCATGTGATCCCGTCGATCTCCACATCGCGCGCGTGATCCATCACGATGCAGTGCCAGTCCGGTATATGCCGCCACCCGTCGTCTCCCATCGCATCCTGCGGCCCGTTATAGATCACCATTCCCTGCCCGTAGATGCGCACATCGTGCACCTGCCAGATGTTCAGCGATCCAAACACCACCGCTCCCGGCGCGAGATAAATCCGGTCCCCCGACTGCGCGTCGATATCCTCGTGGTGCACCCCCGGCCCGTAATACCGAATGCGCGCGGCTCCCGCCTTCCCGCTTCCCGCTTCCGGCCCCGCTTCCGGCTCCGGCGTGCTCCCCAGCAGAAACAGCATTTCTGAGTCCGCGAAGTGATCCCCCGGCCGCGCGATCGACAGCTTCACCGCGCCGGGAATCCGAAACGTGATCGTCGCGCCCCGCCGCACCGGCCGGATCCCGTAGCGCATCGGCTGGATCTCCACTCCGCGATCCCAGTAGTGCGCATCGGCCGCCCGGACGCTCACCGTCGCCGGCCCGGAAAGATCGAAATTCAGCAGGTAATAACTCGACGCCGCATGCACCACCGGCGTCCGCTGCCCGTCGATCGTGACCACGAAGTGGTCGCTCCGCACGACCGCGGGAATCGGCGCAATCTCAACCCGCGTCGCCGCGAATGCCTGCACCCGCCCTGCCAACACCAACAGCATCCACCCCAACCAGCGACTCATTCCGATTTCAAAACCCCTGTGCTCCTGACCTGCAAAATCCACACGCCCTTGCGTGAAACAGCCGCAAGCTACAGGCTACAGGCTGCCGGCTGCCTTCACATCACTTCGGGCGCGCTCACGCCCATCCATGCCAGTGCCCGCACCAGCTCCCGCTGTGTCACCGCCGCCGTCGCCAGCAGCAGTTTCTTCCGCGCCGCATCCTCTTCACTCAAAATGTGGTGCAGCCGATAGAAATTCGAAAAATCCTGCGCCAGCTGGAACGCGTGCTTCGCCAGATACGCCGGCTCCGCCGTCCCGATGCACTGGTCCAGCAGCAGCGTGGTCTTCCCGGCCCGCAGCCACACCTCCCAGATGCCCTCGCTGCCTGCGCCGCTCAGGTACGGCGCCGCATCCACGCCCTCCAGCGCCGCCAGCGCTGCCTCCGCCGTCGTCCCCGCCTTGCGAAAGATGCTGCGCGTCCGCACCACCGCATACTGCAGATACGGCCCCGTCTCGCCCTCAAAGCTGAGCGCGTCCTTGAAATCGAACGCGATCACCGAATTCCGCGTGTAGCGCAGCATGAAGTAGCGCAGCGCCCCCACCGCAATCGCGTGCGCCGTCGCCGCGCGCTCCGCCTCCGCCAGCTCCGGATGCCGCCCCTCCACCTCATTCCGCGTCGCCGCCACCAGCTTGTCGATCAGGTCATCGGCCTTCACCCCAAAACCTTTTCGCCCCGACACTTCGATGTACGGCCGCGCCCGATCCTCCTCCGCCACCTCGTACCCCAGCTCCGCCGCGCACGCCGGCGTCAGCGCCACCATCTCGTAGCTGAAGTGGGTATACCGCGCCGCCTGCTCCGTGTATCCCAGCCCGCGCAGAGCCTCAATCACATTCGCCTGCGGGTCCGACTGCCGCGAGTCGATCACGTTATAGATCGCCTGCGCCCCTCCAAAATGCGGATGATCGGCTTCCCCCGTCTCTGCCGAAATCCAGCACTCCCGGTCGTCGTATCGAAAGAACTTCCGATACGCGAAATCCTTGCCCAGCAGCCCAAACTTCCACAGGTGATACGCGATGTCTTTCCCTACATACGTCACCGTGCCATTCGACCGCACGATGACCTTCGCATCTTCATCCGGACCCGGCGGCGCGGGCGACTCGCCTCGCGTCTCCTCTCCCTCGTCCTCCCCTGGGCCCGAGCCCTCCAACCTGAGCTCTGCGCTCTGCCCTCTGAGCCCTGGACGCTGCATCACCCAGCAGCCCTTGTTTTTCCCCTCCGTTTCGAAATACAGCACACCCTTCTGCTTCAGCTGCTCGAACGCCAGATCCCAGAAGTGAAGGTGCAGAATCTCGCTCTCCCGCGGCAGCAAATCGTACTCGATCCCCAGCCGCAGCATCGTCTCCAGATGCCGCCGCAGAATCGCCGTCGACACCAGCTCCGCAATTTGCGCCGTCTCGTTCCCGCCCGCCTCAATCGCGTGCAGCGTCTCGAGTCGCAGCCTCTTCCGTGCCGCAGCCTCCGCGGCGTCCGCCGCGTACCACTGCGAGACCCGCGCATACAGGTCCCAGCAGTAGTAGTCGATCCGTTCGCCATCCTCGGCCAGCTTCCTCATCAGCTCTTCCACGCCGGCCAGGTTGAGCGCCTCCAGGTGCGCCAGCCCCACCACCACATCGGCCACCTGCACGCCGGTGTTGTCGATGTAGTTCTGCACGTCCACCCGCTGCCCCGCCGCCCGCAGCAGCCGCACGAACGTATCCCCCAGGATCGCATTGCGCAGATGCCCCACGTGCGCCGCTTTGTTCGGATTGATGCTCGTGTGCTCGACCAGACTGTGCAGCGGCTCCGCCGGAGCCTCCGGGTCGCCCGACTGCGCCAGCGCCCGCGCAAACCCTCCACGATCCAGCCGCGCGTTGATATACCCCGCGCCCGCCACTTCAAATCCTGCGAACCCGGGAACCGAACCCAGCGCCCCGACGATCTCTTCGGCGATCTTTTTCGGGGCCTTGCGCAGCTTCCGCGCCAGCTCAAACGCAAGTGGAGTCGCGAACTCCCCGAACTTCAGCTCCGGCGGCTGCTCCAGCACCACCGTCTGCCCCTCAATCCCGTACAAACTCCGGAGCGCGCTGCGAATCGCCTCCGCCAGCCGCTTTTGCTGTCTCAAATACACGCGATCAACCTGCCCTCAGAAAAGCTTGATTCTAGCAGCGCGCCTCCCTGTTTCCCTTCCCGATACGCCCCAGCACTGACGCGAAAAGTGGATCGCGGAAGGCTTGCCCCGACGCAAAGCGCTTTCGCCTGGACGGCCGGTCCCCCGTGCTACCCTTTCCTCTCCGAGCCACACCGTGTCCACCGAGCCCCACGCCTTCGCCCGCGACTGGATCGCCGCCTGGAACGCCCGCGACCTCGACCGCATCCTCGCCCACTACGCCCCCACCGTGACCCTCACTTCGCCCGCCGCCGCCCGTCTCCTCAACGACCCCTCCGGCGTCGTTACCGGCCTTCCCGCCCTGCGCGACTACTTCCAGCGCGGCCTCGCAGCGTTTCCCAATGCCCGGTTCGAACTCGTCGAAGTCCTCGCCGGCGTTTCCAGTGTCGTTCTCCTCTTCAAAAACCAGCGCGGCACCCACACCGCCGAGTTCATGGAATTCGACGCTCAGGGCAAAGTCGTTCGCGTCGTCGCCAACTACTCCGCCTGACCCGCTGGTTCACCGGCCGCACCCGACAATCTCGTTCCCCGCTTCCTTTAAGATGAGAAGAGCGTTCGCTTTACTCGCTCGCAGTTCGCTCGTCTTTCGTTGACTCGCTTAGCCGGTTTTCAGCGAACCGGACCTTAGCCAACCGCTTTTTAGCTGCTCCACCGCTTATGCCTGACAAGTTCTACCTCACCACCCCCATCTACTACGTCAACGCGCGCCCGCATATCGGCCACACCTACACCACGGTCGTCGCCGACGCCATCGCGCGCCGCAAACGCGCCACCGGCATCGACACCTGGTTTCTCACCGGTACTGATGAGCACGGCCAGAAAATCGAGCGCTCCGCCGCAGCCGCCGGCTGCACTCCCCAGGAATTCGCCGACCGCGTCTCGGCCCAGTTCCGCGCTCTCTGGGACCGCATGGGCCTTACCTGCGACGACTACATCCGTACCACCGAGCCCCGCCACATCCGCGCCGTCCAGAATCTCTTCGCCCTTCTGCGCGACCGTGGCTATATCTACAAAGGCTCTTACACCGGCCAGTACTGCGTCTCCGACGAAGCCTACGTCGACGTCCCGCCCGGCGCGCCCTGCCCAGACTGCGGCCGCATCACCGAAACGGTGAACGAGGAGAACTACTACTTCAAGCTCTCCGCCTTCGAGCGCAAACTCCTCGAGTTCTACGCCGAGCATCCCGAATTCATTCAGCCGGAGGCCCGCCGCAACGAGGTCATCGCCTTTGTCAAATCCGGCCTGCGCGACCTCTCCGTCTCCCGCACCAGTTTCAACTGGGGCATCCCCGTCCCCGGCGACGAGAAACACGTCATCTACGTCTGGCTCGACGCGCTCGCCAACTACATCACCGCTCTCGGCTGGTCCTCTTCGGGCGACGCGCAGTACAAAAAATTCTGGCCCGCCGATCTCCACCTCGTCGGCAAGGAGATCATCCGCTTCCATTGCGTCTACTGGCCCGCCTTCCTGCTGGCTGCCGGCCTCCCGCTGCCGCACTCCGTCCGCGCCCACGGCTGGCTGCTCTTTGAAGAAAGCAAGATGTCCAAATCCCGCGGCAACATCGTCCGCGCGGAGACCATCCTCGACGCCTTCGGCGCCCTGCAGCCCGACGCGCCCAAACCCGAACAGGATCGCTTCGGCGCCGACGTCCTCCGCTACTTCCTCCTGCGCGAGATCGTCTTCGGCCACGACGGCGGTTTTTCCTTTGACGCCCTGGTCCAGCGCTACAACGCCGACCTCGCCAACGGCTACGGCAACCTCGTCAGCCGCACCCTCTCCATGATCGGCCGCTACTTCGACGGCCTCGTGCCGCTCCCCGCCACCGGCGGCGGCGCCGTCCCCCGTGCCGCTGCCCTCAAAGCGGAAATTCCCACCGCCATCGCGGCCTTTGCCGCCCAGTTCGACGCCTGCGACTTCTCGCGCGCCCTCGAAACCGCCTGGTCTCTCGTCGCCGCCACTGACGGCTTCCTCACCGCCGCCGCTCCCTGGAAAAAGGACGACGACGTCACCGAGGAACAGCAACAGGCGTATCGCTCCACCATCCTCTACATCGCCGCCGAAGCCATCCGTGTCATCACCGCCCTCGTTTACCCCGTCATCCCCGATGCCGCCGCGAAAGTCTGGGCGCAGCTTGGCCTCGGCGACATCGCCAAAGCCGACCTGAAAAACCTCGCCTGGGGCGGCCTCAAGCCCGGCACCAAACTCGGCGAGCTCGCCCCTCTCTTCCCACGCGCTGACAAGGAGGTCATCACCCGTATGAGCGAACTCGAGCAGAAGAACGCACCTGCGCCCGCTGTGTCTCCTGAACCACCTTCCTCTCCGGCGCCCGCCGAGCCGCGCATCTCGAAGCTCCACTCCCTCGTCGACGGACTCGCCGTCGCCATGGCCGAGTCCACCACCGAGACCTCCGTCGTGGTCGGCCTCGAACAGGCCATCGCCGAAACCGTCCGCGAAACCGTTGGCTCCCGGAAAGACAAGGCTCCGGTGCCGCCTGCCGCGGCGGCAGCTCCTCAAGTCGGGCCCGCTCCAGGCGTGCCCGTCCCCTCCGCCGCGCCCGCTTTCCCCGAAGGAAAAATCTCCATCGACGATTTCGCCAAAGTCGAGCTCCGCGTCGGCCAGGTCAAAGTCGCCGAGCGAGTTCCCAAAGCCGACAAGCTCCTCCGTCTGGAAGTCGACCTCGGCACAGAGACTCGCCAGATCCTCGCCGGCATCGCCGAGGCCTACGCTCCGGAAGCGCTGATCGGGCGCAAGGTCGTCATCGTCGCCAATCTCGCCTCGCGCAAGCTGCGCGGCCTCGAGTCCAATGGCATGATCGTCGCCGCTTCCGTCGAAGGCGGCCGCCCCGTCCTGGCTGGCTTCCTCGAAGACGTCCCCGTCGGCGCAAAGCTCAAATAGCGCGGAGTCAAAACTTACCCCCGGCTTCGCGAACTACGCCCCGAACCAGGTCGCGGCCCGGTTTTCGCGCCCCCCGCCAGGTTCACCCCACAGCAAGAAGCTCGCTCCTTCGTGGTTCGCGGGTCAACGCAATTCGCTCCGCCGCTGCTCGAAGGTACTGCTCCGGTCCCGTTCCGGGATAAACGCCCAAAAGGTACCCTGCCCGTTCCGCTCTGAACCGCGAGGCGTGTCCCATTGGTTTCTGGTTCGCGAGCCAACGGTGACGCATCGCCGCCTCTCATCGACCTCCGGCTACCGGTGCGGTCTCCCGTCCCTGACCGGTCTCCTTCGATTGCGCCAAACCCTCCCCAATGCTAGGCTCTCTTCCATGACGTCGCTCCACAGGACCCGCTGTTGTCGCCTCGCGCCCCTCGCCGCGCGGCGCTGCTCCTGTTGTTGAGCACCCGTCGCCCACGCAACAAAACCCTATCCGCCGTGAATCCTCCCACTCCCGGCCGCCATCCGATAACCCATCGAGAAAGGACTCGCCCATGAGGTCCCCAGCCGCCCAGGCGATCACCCGCATCCTCCTCGCCGCCGCGCTCCTCGCCGCCTCCACCGCTGCCCCGGCGCAGACGCCGGACTCGCCCGACGGCCTCTGGACCGGCACAGCGCAGCTCAGCAATCAGCAGGTTCCCTTCCGCCTCGCGATCACCGGCACCGGCGCCCACCTCCACGGCGTGCTGCTTAACGGTCCCGGCAACTCGGGCAACTTCGCGAAGTCCGGCACCTCAGGCCGCTTCGCCTCCTCCAGCGGCAGCTACGCCGATGGCCACCTCGTCCTCCACTTCGACTACTACGCCAACACCCTCGACGCGACCTTCACCAACGGCGTCCTTGCCGGAACCTTCGGCGGACACACGCACCCCATCCCCATCACCGCTCAGCGCAACGGCCAGCTCGCCGCCGCTGCCGCCGACCCGCCGCGCATCGCCGGCATCTGGACCGTCGCCGTCGCCAACGGCTCCAAGGGTGAAGACTCCTGGAAGCTGCGCGTTCGCCAGACCGGACCCAACGTGGCCGCCGTCATCGAACGCATCGACGGCGATACCGGCAACCTCTACGGCGTCTGGCGCGACGGCGCCTTCACCGTCAGCCACTTCACCGCCGCCGGCCCCAGCTTCGCCATCCTGCGCCCGCAGCCCGACGGCACGCTGCTGCTCGAAACCGCGGCTCACGGCGGCGGCCTGCAGTCCTTCCCGGCTCACCGCGCCACACCGCTCCACACGGCGGCGCTCGATACCGCCGACGATCCCCTGCATCACACCTGGCTCAAAAATCCCAGCCAACCTCTCGCCTTCCATTTCCCCGACCTCAGCGGCAAGCTGGTCTCCAGCACCGACCCTGAGTTCGCCCGCAAGGTCCTCATCCTCTCCATCGGCGGCAGCTGGTGCCCCAACTGCCAGGACGAGGCTCCCTTCCTCGAATCGCTCTACCGCACCTACCACGGCCGTGGCCTCGATATCGTCGAGCTCAGCTTCGAGGAGGCCTCCCAGCGTCAGAATCCGGTCCGCCTCCGCGCCGTCATCCAGCGCTACGGCATCACCTACCCGGTCCTGCTCGCCGGCACGCCCGACCAGCTCGCCGCCACCTTCCCCGGCGTAGCCAACCTCGACTGCTGGCCGACGACCTTCTTCATCGGCCGCGACGGACGGGTCGCCGCCATCCACACCGGATACGCCGGACCGTCGACCGGCCAGGATAACCACCATCTCGAAACCGAAACCACCGCCCTGGTCGAACGCCTTCTCGCCGTCAAGGCTGCGCCGGCTCGGCCTTCGCCGGTTCAGGTTGCCCGAACCCAGTAACGACGCAGCCAGTGCCTGATCATCCCAGGGCATTCGTCTGTTTCCGGGCCGGCTGCTCCATGATCCAGTAACGACACAACCAACGCCTGGTCATCCCTGGGCATTCGTCCGTTTCCGGCCCAGCTGCTCCATGATTCGAACCGCAGAAGTCGCGATCACAACGGAAAAATCCACGAACCCCCAAACCATCCCCCGGCCAGGTTCACCCCACAGCAAGCAGCTCACGCTCTCGGCGCTCGAACGGCAAGACAATTCCTGCTCTGCCGGCTCGAACGTACCCAGGCCCCGGAACCGTTTTCCCTTTCTGGAACGGAAATGGCGCGCCTCCTGCACCCATCGCCCTTGCCGCGACATCTCTACGCAGCGTCTCCGAAACACCGAACGGACCGCCCGCCGGCGTTTCGTGCAACCAACGCCGCCCGGCGCTCAGTACTTCCGTACCGTCCAGCATCCCGATTCTCCTTGCGCTCGACCTCCGCGTCTCGCTAGCCTGAGTCATCAGGAGAAGTGTGCGCGAAAGCCCGCCACCAACGCGGGCTTTTCTGTCCCGGCCAACCACGCGTTGCCTTATCCACGTCCGACGCCCGGAACCTCGAACCCTTCATCCTCAACGGCCCAGGCCGAGCGCAGTCCGCTCTTTGACACTCCGGTTTCCTGCTCCGGCCGCCAGGCAGCCGCGTTTCGCCCGCAAGCACTTTAGAATGCGATGCGTCGACCACTCGCACTTTAGAATCAAATAGGTACGAGGTATTGTTTCCGAGGCACCACGGATGAATTTGATTCCACAATAGATAGCTGCAACCATTCGGCTTTCAGATACATACGTGGGGCCCGAAAAACGCTGCCCCAATGGAATCAAATACTTGCGCCCCCCCACCACCCCGGTCCACCCCCCCGGGGGGGTGGGGGTCTCAACCGCCTGATGATTGACTCGCACGCCCATCTCGACAGCGCCCGCTACGATGAGGACCGCGTTGCCCTCCTCGAACGCGCCTATGCGGCCGGCGTTCACGCCATCCTCGCCATCGGCATCGGCGACGGGCCCGACGACATGCACTGCGCTCTGGAGATCGCCCGCGATAATGCCCTCCGCCAGGCCTCCGCCCCCCACCCCACCACCCCGCGGATCTGGGCCACCGCCGGCGTCCACCCCCACGAAGCGCGTCTCGCCGACGAGCCCGCTTACGCCAAACTCGACGCGCTTCTCCAGGCGCCCGAAGTCCTCGCCTGCGGCGAAATCGGCCTCGACTACTTCTACGACCACTCCCCGCGCGACCTGCAGAAGGCCGTCTTCACCCGCCAGATGGAAATCGCCGCCGCGCGCCGCAAGCCGATCGTGATTCACTGCCGCCCCTCGAACAACGCCACCGACGCCTGGGACGACACCCTCGCGATGCTCCGTTCCCAGTGGGCCCGCACCGGCCTCGGCGGCATCCTCCACTGCTTCGGTGGAGAACTCCGGCACGCGCAGCAAGCCATCGACCTGGGCTTCCTCATCTCCTTCGCCGGGAACGTCACCTTCCCGAAGGCGCAGCCCATTCGCGACGTCGCCGCCGTGCTTCCCCTCGACCGCATGCTCATCGAGACCGACGCGCCCTTTCTCGCCCCCATCCCTCACCGCGGAAAGCGCAATGAGCCTGCCTGGGTGAAGGAAGTGGCCATGCAGATCGCCGCCATCCGCAACCTCGACCCCGAGGCCGTTGCCCGCCAGACCACACAGAACTTTGGCGCGTTTTTTCAAGTCGAAATTTCCGCCCCGGCTCACCTTTCCGGGCAGTAGAGGATAATCTGAAAGAGAGGCGCACGATGGCAGCTGAGAATTCCTTCGACATCGTCAGCAAGGTCGATCTGCAGGAAGTTCGCAATGCCATCGACCAGGCGACCAAAGAGGTGCGCACGCGCTTCGACCTCAAGGATTCGAAGTCGGACATCCGCCTCGAAGGCGAGGACGCGATCCAGCTCGCCTCCATCGACGAATACAAGCTCCAGGCCGTCGCCGAAATCCTCCGCCAGAAGCTCGTGAAGCGCGGTGTCTCTCTCAAGGCGCTTACCTTCGAGAAGGTGGAACCCGCCGCCGGTTCCAGCGTCCGCCAGAAGATCGGCCTGCAACAGGGCATCGCCGGGGAGAAAGCGAAGGAGATCGTTAAAATCATTAAAGACTCCAAAAAGAAGGTCCAGGCTTCGATCCAGGGCGACACCGTCCGGGTCTCGGGCAAGGATCGCGACGCGTTGCAGGAAATCATCGCGCTGCTCCGCGGCCGTGATCTCGGCATCGATATGCAGTTCACGAATTACCGTTCCAGCTAAGCAGCAGGGCCCCGGCAGTCCGGAGAACGCAAGTGAGCACAGTGGCGACAGTGACGGCGAAGGAAGTTTTCGACCTGCTGCACGACGATCTCGCCGCCATCGAGCGCGAGTTCGGTGCCGACGCCGTCTCCTCGGTTGCCGCTATTACCGAGATTTCCGACTATCTCCGCGAAGGCGGTGGCAAGCGCATCCGCCCCTCCCTGTTGCTGCTGGCCGCGCGCAGCCTCGGCTACAGCGGTCGTGGCAGGATTCGCCTCGGCGCCGTGGTCGAAATGGTCCATACCGCCACGCTGGTGCACGACGACATCATCGACGCCGCCGACATGCGCCGCGGACGCCCCTCCACCAACCGCACCTGGGGCAACGGCAAATGCGTTCTGGTCGGCGACTGGCTGTACATGCAGGCCTTCCGCGTCGCCCTGGAGGAGCGCAACTTCCGCGTTCTCGAATTGCTCATCGGCCTCACCCAGCAGATGGTGGAAGGCGAGCTGCTCCAGATGGAATGCCTCGGCAAGCCCATCTCCGAGGGCGAATACAACGACCTCATCTACCGCAAAACCGCCTGCCTCTTCGAAGTCTCCATGCGCCTGGGCGCGGTTCTGGCCGGCGCCGATCGCACCGTCGAGGACGCTCTGGGAGATTACGGCCGCAACCTCGGGCTCGCCTTCCAGATCGTCGACGATGTCCTCGACCTCACCGCAACCGAAGAAGTCCTGGGCAAACCCGTGGCCAGCGATCTGCGCGAGGGCAAGGCGACCCTGGCCGTGATCCACACCCTGGAGAACGGCAGCACTTCCGCCGAGCGTGTTGCGATTCAAACGGTTCTGCAGGACCAGAACTTCGAGCGCGTCTCCCATCAGGAAATCCTGCGCATTCTCCACCGCAACCAGTCGGTGCATTACGCCATGCAGGCCGCTCTCGGATATTCCGCCGCCGCCCAGGCCGCTCTCGCCGCGGTGCCCGATTCCGAATACAAGCGCGCCCTGCAGTGGATGCCGGAGTTCGTCGTCGCTCGGGAAAAGTAACAGACACGGACAGGAATCCAGCCTGCATCTGCCGTTCCTCTGCGGAGCGGTTTACCCTTCTGTTCGAAGAAGGCCACGCCGATGAAGATCTCCGAAATCGCCGCTGCGCTCGGCATCGAGTTGCGCCTGGCCGGACCCGATGTGGACATCGTCGGCGTGGCCGGTACGACGACCGCGACAACCGCCGCGCTGCTCTTTGCCGAAGACCCGCAGAGCCTCGCCGCAGCCCTGGCGTCGCACGCTGCCGCCGTCATCGTCGCGCCCCAACTCGCAGCCGGCGCCGCGGGCAAATCCCTTCTGATCGCTGCGCAGCCGCGCCTCGCCTTCGCCCAGGCCGCGCGCCTGCTCAGCCCCGACGAGCCGGAAACCGGCATCCATCCCACCGCCGTGATCGATCTCTCCGCGATCCCTGGCGAGCATGTCTCAATCGGCCCGCATGTCGTCATCGAGGCGCGGGCGCGCATCGGCGACCACACCCGCATCGGCGCCGGTTCGATCATCGGCGCAGGCGTGAAGATCGGCTCCCACTGCCGCATCTACCCGCGTGTCGTCCTTTACTCGGGAACCGAGTTGGGCGACCACGTTGTGCTGCATGCCGGCGTCGTCCTCGGCTCCGACGGTTTCGGCTATGTGCGCGATGCCCTGACCGGCGAATATCTGCAGTTCCCGCAACAGGGACGTTTGGTCCTCGAAGACAATGTCGAGATCGGCGCCAACACCACCATCGACCGCGGCGCCCTGGAAGAAACCCGCATCGAGCGCGGCGTAAAGATCGACAACCTCGTCCATCTCGGCCATAACGTCCGCGTCGGCCGTGACGTTGTCATCGCGGCCCAGACCGGCGTTTCCGGTTCCTGCACCATCGGCGCCAACGCCATCGTCGGCGGTCAGGTCGGTATCGGCGATCACGCTCAGGTCGGCGACCGCGTCATCCTCGGATCCGGTTCCGGCATTCTCACCCACAAGAAGGTTCGGGGCCCGGGCATCGTCTTCTGGGGCCGACCCGCACGCCCGCTTCGTCAGTACCTGAAGGAACTGGCTGCGCTCGCCCGCCTCGCTCGCTCATCGAATCATGAGGAGGACGAGTAATGGCGGTCATCGTCGTCGGCGGGCATTCGCGCAATATCGGCAAGACTTCCGTCGTCGCCAGTCTCATCGCCCGCCTGCCGGAATATCGCTGGACCGCCTTCAAGATCACGCAGTACGGCCATGGTTTCTGCACGGCCGACGGCAAACCGTGTCAGTGCCAGACCGCTGATTCCTGCATCTCTCTCAGCGCGGAGCAGGATTCGGCCAGCGGCACCGACACCTCGCGCTTCCTTGCTGCCGGCGCGGCACGCTCGCTCTGGGTTCGCACCCGCATCGGCAGGCTGGCCGAGGCGATGCCGCGGATTGAGAAAGAACTCGCCGCCTCCGAGAATGCCATCCTCGAGTCGAACAGCATCCTTGAGTTCCTGAAGCCCGACCTCTACCTCATGGTTCTCGATCCGTCCGTCGCCGACTGGAAAGATTCGGCTCGCCGCTTCCTGGAGCGCACCGATGCTGTCCTGATCTGTTCTGCCGATTCCAGGCAGGGGTTCAGCGCAGCGCTCGACGGCAAGCCGCGATTCCCGGTTGCGCCCCCGGATTACCTGTCCAGCGAGGCGGTCGATTTTGTTCGCGCGCGTCTGGCGCGAACGACGCCGGCGGTCCGCTAAGAGTTGCCGAACGGCTCGCGCTTCATCGAGCCATCGCGCTGTTTGACCAGCATCTCCACCTTGCCTTCAGCCTCTTCCAGTTGTTTGCGGCAGTCGGCGGAAAGACGCGTGCCCTCTTCGAAAAGCTTCACCGACTCCTCCAGAGACAGATCGCCACGCTCCAGTTGCGCGACGATCTCCTCGAGCTTTGTCAACGATTCCTCAAAGCTGGGCAACCCGGTTCTCCTCGCGCGACGCTGCGCTCGCGCCGTTGTCGCTCGTGCGCTGGGGCAAAACGGCCGCCAGCACTTCTGCAGCCGCGCTGTAGCGTCCGAACGGCGCGCTCACCTGCACGCCCTGCACCATGCTGCGCGCCGCAGCCAGCATCTCCCGCGCAATCAGGATGCCTTCGGCCCTGGCAGCCTCCGGGCTGGAAGCCCTGGCCATCCGGGTCATGATCTCGTCAGGGACGCTGACCCGCAGATCGTTCTTCATGAACTCGGCGTTCCGCAGGCTGGTCAGCGGCCAGATGCCGGCCACGAGCGGAATGCGGAAGCCCTCGATCCGCTTCAGGAACGACTCCAGCACCCGCAGATCGAAAACCGGTTGCGTGACCCCGTATTCAGCACCGGCCTCAACCTTCCACGCGAAGCGGCGCACCTCGTTATCGAGATCCGGCACTCCAGGATTGGCCGCCACCGCAATCGTGAAACCCGTTGACGCGCCGATGGGGTTGCCGCCGATGTCCAGACCGTGATTCAGCCGGTGGACGATATTGACCAGGCCGATTGCATCGACGTCGTAAACGGCCGTTGCGTCCGGATAATTTCCCAGCTTGGGCGGATCGCCGGTGAGGCAAAGCACGTTTTTCAGTCCGATTGACGATGCGCCCAGCAGATCGCTCTGAATGCTCAGTACGTTCCGGTCGCGGCAGGTATAGTGCAGCAGCGTCTCGATGCCGGTCCTCTGCTGAATCTGGATACAAAGACTCTGGGCGCTCATGCGCGCAGAGGCGCGCGGCGAATCCGGCACGTTGATGGCATGCACGCCGAGGTCCGCCAGTTCCTGCGCACCCTTCAGCTCTTTGCTGCAGTCGATGCCGCGCGGCGGCACGATCTCCACCATCGTGACGAAGGCGCCTTCGTGCACGAGCCGTCCCAGCCGGGACCGTTCCTGAATCGGCGCCGGGGGCGTTTCGGTGACAATCGGTTCGCGCTTTGTGCTTCTCTGCGCCACGGCCTGCGCGTCGGTCGCCCGCAGCGCCGACTTCATCGCCCGGATGTGCTGGGGCGTCGTCCCGCAGCATCCGCCGATGAACTGCACGCCGGCTCGCGTGAACTTGCGGGCGAAACTCGCCATGTATTCCGGTGAACACAGGTAGATATTGCGCCCTTCCACAGAACGCGGCATCCCTGCATTGGGCATGGCCATCAGAGGCAGCGTTGTCACTGGAGCCATCCGCTCAATCGCCGTGAGAACCGTCGCCGGACCGACGCTGCAGTTGACCCCGATGCCGTCCACGCCCCACGATGCGATGCGGCCCGCCGCTGTTTCCGGCGACGCGCCATCCAGGCAGTTCGCCTCTTCGTCGACGGTCACCATCACGACCACCGGCACATCGGGCGCAGCGGCCCGGGCTGCCAGGACCGCCTGCTCGGCCTCATTCAGCGCCGGCATCGTTTCGACAATCAGCAGATCGACGGCAACCCCGGCTCCTCCCGCGGTGAGCGCCTGAATCTGTTCTGCAAAGGCCGCGCGCGCCTCGTCGAGGCCGGTCTTGCCCAGCGGTTCGAGGTGAACTCCCAGCGGGCCAACGGAACCCGCCACATAGGCTGTGATCGCCTGTTTTTCCGCCAGCTGGCGCACGGCCTGGCGCGCGATCTCCACTCCGCCGCGATTAATGTCGGCAACCCGGTCCCGCAAACCATGCCTCTCCAGCCGGAATGCGTTTGCGCCGAACGTATTGGTCTCGATGATCTCCGCACCTGACTGCAGATAGTCGGCGTGGACGGCGCGCACCAGCTCGGGCTGCGAAAGGTTGAGTTCGTCGTAACAGCGGTTGATAAACACGCCGCGGGCATACAAAGAGGTGCCCATGGCGCCGTCGCAGAGAACGGTTCGCCCTCCGAAGTGCTGCTCCAGACGGCTCTTCATGGCGAAATATCCTGTTTCATCGTATCAGGCAAAGAGTGCGGTCCGGAGCGCGTTCCCGCGTCGAAGGCTGCGGTGCGGCAGCACCGGTGAGCCGGCTTTTTCCGACAGCCGATCTCACCCGCCGTATCCGCGTGCGTCCAAAGAATTGCCGCAACTGCCCTGATATACTTGGGGTTTCCTGCGAGATCGTCGCAAGCCATGCGCCCGGTGAGGTTCTAAGGTTTTGAAGAAGAGAAGTTCCCTGTACTTCGTGGCCGTCCTCAGTTTCGTCTTCGCAGTTTGCACGGTCATCAGCTCCTGCGGCCAGAATTTCTTTTTTGCCGGCCGTCCGCTCCCACCCAGCGGCGTGCTCAATCGTGTGCTGATCGCGGAGCAGAACCCGAGCGCCTTTGCCACCGGCGCGCTGCCCTTCATGGACGCTTACTATGACATCCGCCATCCCTATAACGCCTCGGGCGGCCAGCTCCTGATCAGTGGTTACTCCGGCAAACTCCCGCTGACGATTCAGAACATGCCGGAACAGGAAACCGGCGCCGTTTACGGGGAGGGCGACGGCAGCCTGGATCTGATCAGCTATGCGCAGGAGAAAGTCAGCGCTTCGATCGCGATCCCGGGCAGTCTCTCCAGCAGCACGGAAGGCGTGCCGTACAACGGAGTCTTCATCAGCCGCGACCTGGGCTACGTCTACGCAGCCAACCCCGCGTCTCACGTCATCAGCGTCGTGAATCGCAACAACGGCACGGCGCTGACGCTGAACCTGCCCAACGCCTATGGAATTGCAGTTAACCCTGGCGGCACCATCGCTCTGGTCTTCGTCGAAAACGCCACGCAGGCGCCGAACCATACGGTCAACGTCGACGATCCCGCCAGCTTTGCGGTTTACAGCGTGGTGCAGCTGAACCAGACTCAGCAGGCAGCCGCCATCAACAATCCAAATTACCTGGGTGCCCAGGATTGCGAACCGCAGAAGCAACCGACGTGGTGCGTGTTTCCGGTGAGCACCGGACCGTCCGCAACCTTCGATCATCCGATCAAAGCGGTTTTCTCGCCGGATGGCACAACCGCTTACGTGATCGATTGCGGCCCGGAGTGCGGTGGGACGGCCGCCGGGTTGACCACGATTCCCATTACGGCTTCCTCCATCAATTCCGGCAGCACGGGAGGGAGCGGGATCGCCCTGGTGGCGCAAAGCAATATCGCGATCCCGAATGGGGCCACCAACGCCATCTTCAACGGCAACACCCTGTACATTGCCGGGCAGCAATACCAGTCTTCCAGCGGCCTGTTCGCCGGCTATCTCACCGTGATGAACACGCCGGCGGACACAATTACCGGGAGCTACTCGATCAGCGACGGCATGCATAACCGCATGGTCTTTGCCGACGACAACACTCTGTGGATCGGTTCGTCGCAGTGCAACCAGGGACCCCGCTACCAGCAGGCGCAGGCTGGAGCGAGTATCCAGTTCGGGTGTATCACGATGTTCAACACAGCGACCAACGCAGTCACCATCGACAGCTACAAAGGCGACGGCACAGGCATCGCCGACGTTGAGGGCTTACATAAGGTCTACACCACCGAGGGCGGTCAGATCTATATCTACAACACCACGCAGATGACCGAACTGGACAATTCGAACGTGACGATCGCCGGCACCGCCATCGACTGCGC